>JANNJO010000045.1:0-55551 GCA_031395755.1 Acidobacteriota bacterium | reverse complement strand
GTTTGGTGTCGCCCGAGAACCACGCCGGCGCGTCGGGATGCGCCGCAAAGTGCCGGGCGAGATCGCCGCCGACCTCGTAGCAGCACGGGCCGATGCCCGGCCCGACGGCGGCGATGAGGTCGAGCGGCGTGCTGCCGTATGTGCGTTCGAGCGCCCGCACGGCGACTTGCACCGCGCCGGCGGCGGTGCCCTTCCAGCCCGCGTGAATGGCCGCAACGGCGCCGGTGCGGCGATCGGCGAGCAGGACGGGCACACAGTCGGCCGCCCTCACGGTCAGCGCCAGCGTTGGATCGCCGCTGATGGCGATGTCGGCTTCAGGCCACTCGTCGTAACGTGCCGGCGGTCTTGTGCCCGCCGGCGTCTCGAAGACCCCCGCGTTATGCACCTGCCGCATTCTCACGAGGCTGTCGACTCCCACTCCAAGCGCGCGGGCGAGCGCCTCCCAGCCCTCCTGGTCGTCGTCTCGGACGCCTTCGAGCGCCAGGGCGCGCGTGCTGAAGCAGTGCGGCGCAATCATCGCGAGAGGCGCGCAGCGCAGCGCCGCTCCCCACGACTCTTGCACCCACTCGAAGTCGCCGCTAGGCTTGGGTAGCGCCATGTCCACGAATATTATCGGGATCGGAATGGATGCGACCGAAATTGATCGCATCGAGGCGGTGATTGCGCGATACGGCGATCGATTCGTGCGCCGTATCTTCACCGAGGGTGAGATCGCTTACGCCACGCGACGCCGTAACCCGGCTCCCCATTTTGCCGGTCGGTTCGCGGCGAAAGAGGCGGCGATGAAAGCGCTTGGCACCGGCCATTCGCAGGGTGTGCTGTGGCGCGATATCGAGGTCGTGCGCCACGGGGGACCGCCGCAACTGCGGTTTCATGGTGGGGCGGCAAAGAGATTCGCGCTTTTGAAGGCAAGCAGCTCACTGTTGACGATTACGCACTCTCAGACGCTCGCCATCGCCCAGGTCATGCTGCTCCTCTAGTTGTCATTTCGAAAACCCGTCTGGCGAGTCCGCAGCCCGCGAGCGAGCGCGGCGTAGCCAAGTTCCTTCCTCTCAGCACATTGCCGCCACGCGATCGCAGGCGGCACGCAGGCACCGCCTTTGCCTTCAGGTCAGGCACAAGGAGCGCATCATGACCGTGAAGATCACACCGAACGACAAAGGCACACCTCCAGGCAAGCTCGCGGAAGCAGAAATTCATTTTGAGGATGGGTACTTTCAGGGGCTCAAGCTCGTCGGCTTCGCCGTCTGGGAGCGCCGCAGCGGCAACGGCCGCAACGTCACCTTCCCGGCGCGCCAGTACTCGGTAAACGGCGAGCGTCGGAGCTTCGCGCTGCTCCGTCCCGTCACCGACGCGACGGCGCAGGACCGGGTGCGGGACCTGATTCTGCAGGCGTACCAGGAACACGAAGAGCAGATGGCGGTCGCGGAATGACAGGGATTGGGGATTAGAGATTAGGAATTAGCCACTTATCGCTCAATCTCCACGAGCTTGGCGTTTTCGGCGGCGCGTTTGGGCGGAAGCGTCCATTCCTCGCGGAGGCTCTTGTCGAGCTCGCTGCGGAAGAACGATTCCTTCATCCCGCCGTCGATGATGCTCCACGGCAGCACGGTGTCCCTTGTGCGGTCGCGGAATACATAGAAGTCGGCGTCGACGCCGGCGTCGGCGACGGCACGCCGCCAGTCGCCGCCGTTGGCCTCGGCCGCCTCGATCGCAGGAGCCACCCGGCGGTCGCCGAGCGACAGCAGGGCCTGGTAGAAGGCATGCCGCTCAGACTTGATGTTGAAGAACACGTTGTCGATATCGGACGTCAACTCGCGCAGGCGCTGGACCCGCGCTTCGATCACGGAGGGGTCCGCCATCGGAAGCCACTGGTATGCCGTCGACGGTTTCGGCACGAGCGGGTTGACGCTGCCGATGATGCGTCCCACGTGGCCTCTGCCTTTCGCGTGCTTGAGCATGATCTCGCGCATCTGGAGGGTCAGGTCCCGAATCGCCACGAGATCGTCGTCCGTCTCGGTCGGCAGGCCGATCATGTAGTACAGCTTCAGGTTCTCGATGCCGCTCGCGAAGATCAGCTCGGCGCGGTCGAGAATCTCATCGTTGGTCACCGTCTTGTTGATGACGCGCCGCAGACGGTCGGACCCGGTTTCCGGTGCGATGGTCAGCGTTTTCTCGCCACTCTCTCGAAGCCGGCGCACGATATTTTCGGTGAGATCGTCGAGGCGCAGCGAGGCAGGGCTGATCGAGTACCCCATGTCGGCGAGGCCCGCCAGGATCCGGTCGATCTCAGGGTGATCGCACAGCGCGATCGACACCAGACCGGCCTGCTTCGAATAGGCGCGGGCTTCGCGCGCGCGCGCGAGAATGCGATCGGCGGGAAATGCCCGAACAGGCAGGTAGTTGTACCCCGCCCAGCAGAAACGGCAGAGGTTCGCGCATCCGCGCACGACCTCGACGAGAAAGCGCGACCCGAATTCCGTGTCAGGCGTGAAGATCCGGGTACACGGGGGATCGAGCGCCTCCGTCGTCGGCACGGCGGCTTTTCTCACCGCCGCCGGGGCCCCTGTCCCGTCCCTGGGCACGAAGCGATCGATGGTGCCGTCGGCCTTGTACTCGACGTTATAGAACGACGGGACGTAGAACCCCCGCTTCTTCGCGAGCGAGGTCAGAAGATCGCCGCGCCCTCCGCCTTCGCGGAACGAGTCGAGCAGCGCGGGAACGAGCTCCTCGCCCTCGCCGGCCGCAACGACATCGGCAAACGGCGCAAGCGGCTCAGGGTTCACGAACGTGATCGCGCCTCCAATGACGACGAGCGGATCGCGGGCCGTGCGGGAGGCCGCGCGCGCAGGAACGCCCGCGAGCCGCAGCATGGTGAGGATGTTCGTGTAATCCCACTCGAACGAGATCGAGAAGGCGATGACATCGAAATCGCGCGCGAGCGATTGGGATTCGAGGGTGATCAGCGGCGTCTTCGACGCGAGCTGCTCCTTCAGTTGCTGTTTCGGTGGAAGAAAAATGCGCTCGCACACCACGTCGTCGTGGGCGTTGAAGAGCTGATACACCGTTTGAAAGCCCAGGTTCGACATCCCAACCCAGTAGGTGTTGGGAAATGCCAGCGCGACGCGCAGGCGATCGATGTGGGGCTTACGAATGTAGCCCACTTCCTTCGCCAGGGTCGCTTGCGCGAGCTCTTTCTGCTGCCAGGAGTTCATGATGCTGAAACACGACGACCCCGGCAGCAGGCTGCTCAGCCTGCGCCGCAGACGATCTCGTCTGCCGTGGATATACCTAGTTTACCACCCTATCCTTCGCGCCGAAGGAACGCCGGGATATCGAACTCCGACAGCGCCTCGAGATCGATATCCCGCGGCGCGCCATTCGCCGCGCTCGAACCCGAGGGCGGCTGAATCGCAGGCGCGGACATTTCGGACGCAAGATCCAGCGCCGGCCTTCTGGCGATCGACATGCGGCCCAGATCCACTACCGGGACTTCCGCCCTCTCCTTCAAGTGGGACGTGTAGTGATGCAGATCCACCGGCGTGTGGCTTTCGGCCGTCGCGCAGGGCCGCGTCGACACGCTGTCGAAGCCGGTCGCAATCACGGTGACCTTCACGCGGCCCTCGAGCTTCGGATCGACCACCGCCCCGAAGATGATGTTGGCGTCCTCATGTGCGGACTCCTGAATGTGCAGCGACGCTTCGTTGACTTCCATCAGCGACATGTCGTGTCCGCCGGTGATGTTGATGATCACGCCGCGCGCGCCCTGGACTGACGCCCCTTCGAGGAGCGGGCTCGAGATCGCCGCCTTCGCCGCTTCGATGGTCCGGTTTTCGCCGGAACAGATGCCGGTGCCCATCATCGCGTTCCCCATCCCCGACATGATGGTTTTCACGTCGGCGAAGTCGAGGTTGATGAGACCCGGCACGAGGATGAGATCCGAGATGCCCTGAATCGCCTGCCGCAGCACGTCGTCGGCGGTGGTAAACGCCTCCGGCAGCGTGGTCGAGCGCTCCACGATCGCGAGTAGCCGCTCGTTCGGGATCGTGATGATCGTGTCGACGCATTCGCGCAGCGCAGCCAGCCCGCGTTCGGCCTGGAGCTGCCGTTTCCTGCCTTCGAACTTGAACGGCTTGGTGACCACCGCGATGGTCAGCGCGCCGAGCTCGCAGGCGAGGCTCGCAATCACGGGGGCGGCGCCGGTGCCTGTTCCGCCGCCGAGGCCGGTGGTGACGAAGACCATGTCCGCCCCTGTCAGCGCCTGTATCAGGCTGTCGGTGTCTTCGAGCGCGGCTTCGCGGCCGACGTTCGGGTCGGCGCCTGCGCCGAGGCCCTTCGTCAGCTTCGCGCCGATCTGAATCTTGAGCGGCGCCGCATTTCCCTGCAGCGCCTGCAGGTCTGTGTTGGCGACGATGAACTCGACGCCCTCCAGTCCGACCTGCACCATCCGGTTGACGGCGTTGCCGCCGCCACCGCCGACGCCCACGACCTTGATCCGCGCGCCCGCGCGGCTTTCATCAGCCAGCTTCAAACGCATTGAGGTGTGACGCACATCCATTCGCGGCCTCCAATCGAGATGTTTTAGAAAAATTCTTTAAACAGACCGCGCAGCCGTCCGGCTACGCGTCCGAACGTGCCGGCCCCGACCATGCGGCCGGCCCCGCCCACGTGATTGCGCTGCGCATACAACACGAGCCCGACGGCCGTCGCAAACTCCGGGTTGCTGACGTGATCGGCCAGCCCTCCCACGCCCACAGGGATCCCGCGCCTGATCGGCAAATCGAATATCTGCTCGGCGATCTCGGGCATCCCTTCGAGAATCGCGCCTCCTCCCGTCAGCACAATGCCGGAGTTGAGTGACTTCTCGTACCCCGCCCTGCGGATCTCATCCCACACCTGATGAAAAATCTCCTCCGCACGCGGCTGAAGAATCTCCGACAGCACGCGTCGGGCCATCACGCGCGGCTGCCGGCCGCCGACGCTGGCGACATCCATCGTCTCGTCTTCATCCACGAGCGACGACAGCGCGCATCCGCACTTCCGCTTCAACTTTTCCGCATCCGGAATCGGCGTGCGCAGGCCAACGGCGATGTCGTTGGTAAAGTGATCGCCTCCGATGCCGATGACCCCGGTATGCCACAAGCTGCCACGCTCGAAGATGGCGAGATCGGTCGTGCCGCCGCCGATGTCCACGAGCGCAACACCCAGCTCCTTCTCGTCCGGCGTCAACACGGCTTCGCTGGCCGCCAGCTGTTCGATGACGGTATCCGCTACGCTGAGGCCCGCGCGGTTGACGCACGCGACCACGTTCTGCGTGGCGGTCGTGCCGCCGGTGACGATGTGGACATTCACCTCCAGGCGCGCGCCGGTCATCCCCACGGGAGCGCCGATGCCGTCCTGGTCATCGACCACGAAGTCCTGCGGGAGCACGTGGAGAATTTCCCTTCCCGTCGGCAGCGCCACCGCCTTGGCCGCGTCGATCGCGCGACGCACGTCGTCGCGCGTAATCTCGCGGTTCTTTCCCGCAACCGCGATCACGCCGCGGCTGTTGAATCCCTTGATGTGCGGCCCTGAGATGGCGATGTACACGGAATCGACTTCGACCCCGGCCATCAACTCGGCTTCGTCGACGGCGTGCTTGATGGATTCGACCGCGGCATCGAGATTCACGACGGCGCCGCGCCTGATGCCCTTGGCTTCGGCGACGCCAATTCCGATGATCTCGAGGCTTCCGTTATCCATCACTTCCGAGACGATGGCGGCCACCTTCGAGGTGCCAATGTCGAGCCCGACCAGATATCGTTCTCTGCTTCCCATACCCCCCCTTGGCCCTATCCCGTTTGTGTCCCCTTGCCGCCCTTCGCAGGCGCGCTCTTCGCGCCGGCCGGCGGCGGCGTGCCCTCCCGGGAGGGCCACACATATACCCGCTTATAGAAGCGAAAATACACGTAGTCGATCGCCGGCACCCGCTCGCGAAGGGCGGGCGCCATTTCGAAATACGATTGCAGGCGCTCGACGAACCGCTCGTTCCCAAGCCGTATGAGCGTCGGATCTCCCTCGAGCAGCACCACGGCGTTGCGCGCGTCGCTGACGTCGATCTGCGAAATCTGGCCGGCCATGTTGCGCACCCGGAGCGCATCCAGCAGGCTCCGGGCCAGCATCGCGCGATACACATCCGAGGCTTCGTCGCCCGGAGCCGACGACAGGCCGTCGATGATCGGCACGTCGAGGTCGGCATAGCTCGGACCGTACTCATCGATGACCGCGCCGCGGTCGTCGACGAGGTACAGCCCGCCGTTGATGCGGCCGATGCCCAGAGCGATCCGTTCCTGAATCGTCACGTCCACCGTAGACGGCAGCGTCCTGCGAAAGGCGGCGTCGGCGACCCACGGCGAGTTCAGCACTGCGCGACGCCACTCCTCGAGGTCGACCGCCAGGATGCTCCGGCCGCGCAGCCCGTGGAGCAGCGCGAGAACTTCGCCGTTCGACAGGCGATGATTTCCCCGAATCGCGATGTGTTCGACGTGAAAGATCTTCAGCCCCACGACGACCGCAACGGCGCGATGGGCCGAATAGAACGCGAGGCCGACCACGATGGTCGCCGCCACCGCCCTCCAGCGCCAAAAGCGCCATCTTGTGCGCCTGCGCGCCGGCTTGAGGTGCGCTCGGCGGAACCGTTTGTCCGCGGGTGCGGTAACAGGCATCAGGGTTTGCCCAGTGCCGTGAGCACGGCTCCCGCGATCGAACCGATGGAGCCCGCACCGAGCAGCACAATCAGATCCCCGGGCATGGCGAGACGCGCCAGCTCGGCCGGAACGCCGCTCAACGAGGGCACCGAGCGGAGCTCGCCAGTGAATTCGGCGGCCACCCTGGCCGCGAGCGCTTGCAGCGTGATGCCTTCGATGGGGTCTTCGCCGGCGGCGTAGATGTCGGTGAGGACGACGATGTCGGCTCCGGAGAACGCGCCGGCGAACTCGCTCATCAGGAATTGCGTGCGCGTGAACCGATGCGGCTGAAACGCGACGATCAGCCGCCCTGAGGCGATCGGTTTCGCCGCAGCAATCACCGCCGCGACTTCGGTCGGATGGTGGCCGTAGTCCTCGACCACCGTAACTCCGTTCGCCTCGCCGAGACGCTGAAACCGCCGCTCCGCGCCATGGAAACCGCCGATCGCCCGTGCGATGTCGCTGAAGCCGATCCCCAGCTCGCGCGCCATCGCGACAGCCGCCAGGGCGTTCAGCACGTTGTGGCGTCCCGGCACCGAGAGCTCCAAACGCCCCAGCTCGACAGGGCGTCCGCCGGGCCTGCGGCTCCGGACGGTACACACCGCCCCAAACCCCTTCAACTGGACGTCGCTCGCCGTGACATCCGCCCCGTCCTGGAGGCCGTAGGTCACGGTGGGACGCGTGATGACCGCGCGCATCGACCGCAGGTGCGGATCGTCCCAGCAGAGGATCACCACGCCGTTGGCGGGGACGCTGTTGGCAAATTCCACGAACGCGGCTTTCAGATCGTCGAAATCGCGGTACGCCTCGAGATGCTCGCGATCGATGTTCGTGATCACCGCAAAGCGCGGCGCAAGCTTCAGAAACGATCGATCGCTCTCATCAGCCTCCGCCACCAGGTATTTCCCACGTCCGAGCCTCGCGCTGCTTCCGAACGAGCTGACGCGTCCGCCGATGACGGCCGTCGGATCGAGGCCTGCGACCTCGAGAATCAGCGCAATCATCGACGTCGTCGTGGTCTTGCCGTGGGCGCCCGCAATGGCGATGCCCTGGCGCAGCCGCATCAGCTCGGCGAGCAGCTCGGCCCGCGCGACCACTGCCAGCCCCCGATCGCGGGCGGTCCTCATCTCCGGATTGGAGGGCCGCACCGCTGACGAATAGACGATGACCTCGGCATCGCCGACGTTTCGGGCGTCATGACCGCTCGCGATGCGCGCGCCAAGCGACTCGAGCCGATCCGTGATGTCGGTGCGCTGCATGTCTGATCCAGTCACCTCATATCCCAGATTCACAAGAAGCTCCGCGATGCCGCTCATCCCGATTCCACCGATGCCGATGAAATGGATGCGCCTGGCGTGCTCAAGCACTCCGCTCACGATGCGCGCCGCTTCGTCAACTCGAGGACGGCGTCGACGATGTCTTCGGCGGCACGCGGTTTCGCCAGCCGCCTTGCCGCCGCCGACATCTGTCGCCGCCTGTCGCGGTCGATCGCCAGCGCGATGATGCGCTCCGCCAGGCGGTCTCCGGTCAACGCCTTTTGTTCGATCACCTCGGCTGCGCCCGCCTGCTGCAGGGCCAGCGCGTTGTGGCGCTGATGATCGTCCGTTGCGGTCGGCAGCGGCACCAGAATGGCCGGCCGGCCCGCGGCCGTGACTTCGGCGAGCGTCGTGGCGCCCGCGCGCGACACGACGAGCCCCGCGGCTCTCATCTCTCGGTCCATCGCATCAATGAACCGCTCCACGCGACCTTGCAGGCCGCACCGTTCGAAGGCCTCGCGAACCATGTCGAAGTCCCGGGTGCCCGTTTGGCAGACGAGATCGAGGGTTTCGGCTGCGGACGCCAGCCGCGGCGCCGCCTCCACCATGGCCACATTGATGGCGTGCGCCCCCTGAGAGCCGCCAAAAACTAGGACCCGAACCTTTTCGGCATCAATGGCTGCATCATCAATCTCCAGAAACTCCCGACGGACCGGGTTACCGCTGACGAAACCTTTCCCACCGAACAATTTCAGCGACGCCTCGTAGGTGACCGCTGCCCGCTTCACAAGAGGCGCGAGCAGCGTGTTGGTCAGACCCGCCACGGCGTTCTGCTCGAGCAGCATCGCGGGAATCCCACGCGCCGCGGCGATGGCCACGACCGGGCCCGAGCTGTATCCACCGACGCCGATCACGACGTCGGGCCTGCGGCGCGAGATCACCCGCCAGGCGTCGAGGCCGCTCAGGGGAATCAGCGCCGCCCCGCGCGCGAGGGCGGCCGGCGATTTCCCCTTGAGCCCCGCGCTGCGGATCAGGTCGAGCTCGAATTCGGTCGACGGAATCACCCTCGCCTCGATGCCGCTGGCCGTACCGGCGAACGAGATGTGCGCCTCCGGTACCCGCGACTTCAGGGCGCGCGCCACCGCCAGTCCAGGAAAGAGATGGCCGCCGGTTCCGCCTCCGGCAATCACGACCCGCACACAACCCTCCTTTCCTGGCTCTTCGTGCCTCGTCGATCACGATCCAGGCGCCGCGTGCTGGGAGACATTCAGGAGAATGCCCATGCCCAGCAGACTGATGAGCAGCGACGAGCCGCCGGCGCTCA
Source organism: Acidobacteriota bacterium (assembly GCA_031395755.1). Classification (GTDB taxonomy): domain Bacteria; phylum Acidobacteriota; class Vicinamibacteria; order Vicinamibacterales; family JAMQPK01; genus JAMQPK01. The sequence continues at coordinate 46,246 of JANNJO010000045.1, read as the reverse complement.
CCAACGGCAGCGGAATACCCTTCGTCGGCACGAGACCGAGGACGACGCTGATGTTGAAAAACGCCTGCGCCGCGATCATGGTGGTCAACCCGATCGCCAGAAACGCCCCGAAGCGATCGGGGGCCTGCGTCGCGATCCTGAAACCGCGCCAGGCGATCACCACAAAGCACGCCATGACGATCGTCGTTCCGAGCAGCCCGAATTCCTCGGCGATCACGGCGTAAATAAAATCGGTGTGGGGCTCCGGCAGATAGAACAGTTTCTGCACGCCCGACATGAAGCCGCGCCCGAGCAGCCCGCCCGAGCCGACGGCGATCATCGATTGGATGACCTGGAACCCGTCGCCGAGCGGATCGCTCCAGGGATCCCAGAACGCCATCAGGCGCCGGCGCCGATACGCCGCGCCCATCAGGGTGAAATAGATGATGGGCAGGCCGCAGAGGATCGCGGCGACGACATACCGGTAGCTGATCCCTGCCGCGAACACCATCGTCGTGGCGATCAGCAGTATGGTCATCGCCGTGCCGAGATCCGGCTCCACCAGAATGAGGCCCACGAGCCCGCCCACGACAATGCCGATGGGCAGGAGCGCAGACGGAATCTCGTCGATCCGATCCATCCTGCGCTCGAGAAGCGCCGCGATGAAAAAGATGGCGCTCAGCTTTGCGAGCTCGGAGGGCTGCACACCGAACCCTCCAATCCCGAACCAGCGGCGGCTGCCGTTGATCGGCGGGCTGAACAGCACGGCGATCAACGCACACACCACGACGCCGAGCGCAAACCAGACGAACGACTGCTCGCGATAGTTGCGATAGTCGAATCGCATGGCGATGCTCATGGCAGCCAGGCCAAGCACGGCCCACATTACCTGCTTGATGAGAAAGAAGTAGGGCTGGTTGAAGCGGTTCATGGCCAGCACAGCCGAGGCGCTATACACCATGACCACGCTGCAGCACACCAGCAGCAGCGTGGCGAGGAACAGCACCTTGTCCGACTTGAGCTTTCGGGCCATAGTTAACGTTTCGTCGTAGGGCTCAACTTAAGTTGGGCCCTACAGTCATGCCCCACCAGTGCCGACATAAAGGGTGCGGCGCGAGCGGTCAACAGTCATCAGTCAGCCATGGGGTTGGGACACCAGCTTCGCAGGCGGGGCAGCCTGCGTTCCCAGCAGCCAGCTCCTTACCGCCACCGGCCGACTGACGACTGTTCACCGCTCGCGCGTCGTGTTTTCCTCCGCGATCTTCATCACTTCCTTTTTGAATATCTGTCCACGTTCCGCGTAGTCGAGAAACATGTCGAAGCTCGCGCAGGCCGGCGCCAGGACGACGGTCCCCCCCTCAGGCGCCAGCTCGAACGCACGGCGCACGGCCGCGGGCAGCGTCTCCACCGTGTGAACGGACACCACACCGTCCAGCGCCTGGCGAATCAGAGGCGTCGCTTCCCCGATGGCGACGACAGTCGCGCCGCGCAATCGCAGCGGCTCGCGGAGCAGGCTGAAATCGCCGCTCTTGAAGCGTCCGCCCATAATCACGACGAGGTTCCGGTCGAAGGCCTCGATCGCCTGTTTCGCGGATTCAATGTTGGTGGCTTTGGAATCGTTGACGAAGCGCACACCCTTGACGACCGCGACGGGCTCCAACGCATGCTCCAGGCCGGTGAACGCCTCGACCGCGCGCCGCATCGCGGCATCCGGAACCCCGGCTATGCGCGCGACCGTGGCTGCGGCCATGACGTCGGCGACCAGGTGCTTGCCGATTAACCGGATCGACGACAAGGGAACCAGCGGCGTATCGACAGAAAAGAACGCCTTCCTCGCCCGCCCCGCACGCGCGAGTGCGATCGTCTGCGGATCGTCGGCGTTGATCACCGCCCAGTCGTCCGCCGTCTGATTCGCGAAAATCTTCGCCTTCGCCGCGCCGTACTCCTCCATCGAGCCGTGACGATCGAGGTGGTCCGATGACACGTTCAAGAGCACGGCAATCCATGGATGAAAGGTGCCGGTCGTTTCGAGTTGAAAACTGCTCACCTCGACGATGTGAAACGTTTCGGGAGTGGAAGCGGCGACCTGAGAGCTCAACGGCGTTCCGATGTTTCCGCCGACCAGCGCCTTCAGTCCTCCTGCGTCGAACATCCTCCCCGTCAGCGCGGTTGTCGTCGATTTGCCTTTGGTGCCGGTAATCGCCACGATCCGTCCGCTCAGCCAGCGCGACGCAAGCTCGATCTCGCCAATGATTGGGACTCCGGCACGGCGCGCCTCCGCGATCGGCGGCTGATCGAGCGGCACGCCCGGGCTCAACACCATCAAATCTGGTGACGTGAACGTCTCGGGCCTGTGTGCGCCGAGCTCGAGCGTCACCCCTGCGCTCCGAAGCTGGCCTTCGACCCGCCGCTCCAGATCCGGCCGCATGTCGGTCAACGTCACTCGCGCACCGCGCTCGGCCAGCAGCAAAGCGGCGGCAACGCCGCTGCGGGCGGCGCCGACGACGGTCACGTTTTGTCCACGGACGGAGAAGCTCATCTCAGTTTCAACGTTGTCAGGCTGAAGAGCGCGAAGATGATTCCGACGATCAGGAATCGCGTGATGACCTTCGGCTCGCTCCAGCCGATCAGCTCGAAGTGGTGGTGCAGCGGCGCCATCTTGAACACGCGCTTGCCGGTCAGCTTGAAGGAGGCGACCTGGATGATCACCGACAGCGCCTCGAGCACGAACACGCCGCCGACGATCGGCAGCAGGAGCTCCTGCTTGATCAAGATCGCGACGGTTCCGAGAGCCCCGCCGAGTGCGAGCGAGCCGACGTCTCCCATGAAAATCTCCGCCGGATACGAGTTGTACCAAAGGAACCCGAGGCTCGCGCCGACGAGCGCGCCGCAAAAAATCGTCAGCTCGGCCGATTGCGGAAAGTGGACGAGGAGCAGGTAGTCGGCCAGAATGCGATGGCCGGTAACATAGGCGAGCGCCGTGAATGCCGCGGCAGCAATCGCGAAGGTGCCGATCGCCAGCCCGTCGAGACCGTCGGTCAGGTTCACCGCATTCGACGCGCCGACCAGCACCAGGATCGCGAAGGGCACGTATATCCAGCCCAGGTCGGGGATCAGGCTCTTGAAGAACGGGAAGATCAGGCGTGTGTTGTAGAGCGGCGGCTGCGTGTAATCCGCCAGCACGATCAGCGTCACGCCGACCAGAGCGGCGACGCCGACCTGCCCGAGTATCTTGTAGCGCGGACGCAGACCGTGGTGCGATCGCCGCACGATCTTGAGATAGTCGTCCGTAAATCCAATGGCACCGAACCCTGTCGTCGCGAGCACGGCAATCCAGATGTAGAGGTTCCGCAGATCGGCCCAGAGCAGCGTCGGGACGAGGGACGCGGTGAGAATCAGCAGCCCCCCCATCGTCGGTGTACCCGCTTTGGGTGCGTGGGACGCCGGGCCTTCGTGACGGATGATCTGGCCGATCTGAAATTCACGGAGCTTGCGGATGAGCCACGGTCCAACCAGCAGGCTGATGAGCAGCGCAGTGAGGCTCGCGGCTGCGGTCCGGAAGGTGATGTACTGAATGACGTTCAGCACCGGCACCTGCGTGTGGAACGGGAAAAGCAGGTTGTAGAGCATCAGGCAGGCTCCGCCTTGAGACGATCGACCACCACTTCGGTCCGAATGCCGCGGGAGCCTTTGACGAGCACGAGGTCTCCGGGCCTGACGAGCGTCGCCGCGATGTCGGCAGCCTGGCTGCTGTTCTCCACGTAGTGAACACTCCCGGCCGGCATGCCCGCGGCGAGGGCGCCGGCGGCCAGCTCGCGCGCGTTTGCACCACCCACGGCCACGAGGGCGACGAGCCCCGCCCGCCCCGCTTCTTCTCCGGAGGCGCGATGCAGCGATGCGCCGGCCTCACCAAGCTCGAGCATTTCCCCGAGGACGGCAATCCGGCGCGTGAAGCGGCCGTCGCTGGCCACCATGGCGAGCGCTCGCGACAGCGCTGTCGGATTCGAGTTGTAGGAGTCGTCCACGATGGTCAGCGTGCCGATCCGCGTAATCTCTCCTCGCCTCGCGACCGGCTTCAAGGCGGCGGCGCGCTGGACGATGTCGTCGAGCGGGACGTCGAACCGGATCGCGACAGCCGTGGCGGCGAGCATGTTCGACAGGTTCGCGGTTCCGGGAAGCGGGGTGCGAATCTCCGCTTCGCCAATCGGCGTGCGCACGAGGGCGGCGGTGCCGTCGATGCCGAGATCGCGGACAGCGAGCGCGCGCACATCGGCGGGCCGCTCCACACCGAAAGTCCGGACGCGGCCGGCGAAATGATGCGCGTGGCGCATCACCAGGTCATCGTCTGCGTTCGCGACAAGCAGCGTGTCTTCGTCTGCACCCTCAAGAATTTCCGCCTTCGCCGTGGCAATGGCGTCCATCGTGCCAAAGAACTCCAGGTGCGCCTGGCCGACGTTGGTCCAGACCCGGACCTCCGGCTCCGCAATCTTGACGAGCGCGCTGATCTCTCCGAAATGGTTCATGCCCAGCTCAAGCACTCCGATGTCAGGCTTCGCCCTCAGCTCCAGCAGCGACAGCGGCAAGCCGATGTGATTGTTCAGATTGCCCCTGTTGCGAAAGACCCTGTATCTCGCCTCAAGAAAGTCGGCCGTGATTTCCTTGGTCGTCGACTTCCCGGCGCTGCCCGTCACGGCGACGACCGCAGTCCCCGAGTCGCGCCGCACGCGGTTCGCAAGGCGCTGCAAGGCCGCGATCGTGTCCGTCACGACAATCAACGGCGTCGATGCGAGCGCGGCGTCGCCCGCGAGATCCGGATCGCTGACGAGCGCGCCAACGGCGCCCTTCCTGACGGCTTCGGCGACGTACGCATTGCCGTCGAAACGCTCACCGCGAATCGCGATGAAGAGGTCGCCTGCCTGGATGGTCCGCGTATCGATCGAGAACCCTCCGACGTCGCGATCGGCTCCGGCACCCGTCACCGTTGTGCCTATCGCGACGGCAATCGTGGCTGGCGTCAGCGTCTCCGCTCCAGCGCCTCGCGCGCGATCTCCACTTCATCGAACGGCAGATCGCGCCCGCCGATCATCTGTGACTTCTCGTGCCCTTTGCCTGCGAGAAGAACGAGGTCGCCGGGCTGCGCCTTTCGGATGGCGAACTGAATCGCTTCCTTTCGATCCACGATCGCCACCACGGTCGCGGTGTCGCGGTCCGACGCCGGTGGTACTCCGCGTTTGATCTCGTCGATGATGCGCGCGGGATCCTCGCCGCGCGGGTTGTCGGACGTGATCACCACGACATCGCTCAGCCGTGCCGCGACGGCCCCCATCAGCGGCCGCTTCGTGCGATCGCGATCGCCGCCGCAGCCGAACACGGTGATGACGCGGCGCTGAGCCAGCGGGCGCGCGGTCTCGAGGAGATTCTTGAGGGCGTCGTCGGTATGCGCGTAATCGATCACCACCGTCACGTCGTCGCCGTGGCTGGAAACCACTTCGAAGCGGCCAGGCACTGCCGACAGGCCCGCAAGGCCGCGCTCAATCGCCGACACCGGAAGATCGAGCGCCGTGGCGGCCGCCACTGTCCCGAGAATGTTCGAAACGTTCGGACGTCCAACGAGCCGCGACTTCACATGAATGGGGCCTGCTGGCGTACGCACATCGAACTCGAGTCCGTCGAACGTCATCGACAAGGGCCCAGACGTGATGTCCGCCGGCTTGGTGATCGCGTAGGTCACTGGTCGCGAGACGGCTTTTCGCAGCAACTCACCGCGCGGATCGTCCAGGTTGATGACGCCCGGCGCTCCCGGCGCGAGCAGTTCGAACAGCCGCTTCTTCGCCGAGAAGTACGACTCCATGTCTCCGTGATAATCGAGATGATCCCTGGTGAGGTTCGTAAAGACGGTGGCCGCGAAGCGCGTGTCGTCGACCCGCCGCAGAGACAGCGCGTGCGACGACACTTCCATCACGCATGCGCCGCAGCCGCTGTCGACCATCTGTCGGAACATGCGCTGCACGTCCGGTGCCTCCGGCGTCGTCCGCACTGCCGGCAGCTCCTGGTCCCCTACCGAGTAGGTCACCGTGCCCAGGAGCCCGCACTTTTTGCCGGCCGCCTCGAACACGGAGCGCAATAAATACGCGGTCGTCGTCTTGCCGTTCGTGCCCGTAATGCCGACGACGCTCATCGAACGGCTGGGATGGGCATAGAACTCGGCCGCGAGCGTCGCCATAGCGGCCCGCGCATCCGTGACTTCTATCCAGGGCGAGGCCACGGCTGCAGCGGCCGGCTGATCGGCGACCACGGCGACGGCCCCCCGAGCCATGGCGTCTGCCACGAAGTCCGCGCCGGTCGCCTTCAAGCCTGTCAACGCGACAAAGAGGGCGCCGGGCTCGACCTGGCGCGAGTCGTACGCGAGGCCGGCAACATCGGCGTCGGGTATCGACCCGGGGGGAACGGGGTACCGCGTGAAGCGCTCAATGGCTTGCAACAGGTGGGCAAGCTTCATTGGTTGGCGGCCGGCGAACGCGCCAGCCAGAGCTCAGTGGTCGTGCCGGGCTCAATAGGCGTTCCAGCGGCCGGCCTCTGAGTCGCGACGACACCGTTTCCGTTAAGGCGGGCCGACAACCCGATCTTCGTGAGAACCCTCACGGCTTCGCGCGCGCTCAGCCCGCGAAAATCCGGAAGGTCGCGCATGGCGGCGATCCCCCCGGCGGGCACAATTAATGCGGCGCGCGCGCTGCGCACGGGATGAATCTCGTGACGGTCGCTTCGGCGCGCGACCAGGATCGGAGGCGGCGCGTTCAATGTCGGCGCCACGCCGAAGTGCCGGAGCGTCGCTTCCGCCACCCGCTGGAACACCGGGCCCGCGATCGGGCCGCCGTAGTAGCCATGCGCATGGGGCGAGTCGATGACCACGATGACCGTGGCCACCGGATGACGCGACGGCAGAAATCCCACGAATGACGCGAAGTAATCCCTGTTGGAGTAGCGGCCGTCGATGAGCTTGGCTGCCGTGCCCGTTTTTCCCGCGATGGTGTAGCCGTCCACCTGCGCGGAGATCGCGGTGCCGCGCTCGACTGTCTGCTCCATGATCCCCGTCAAGGTCACCGAGGTGCCCTTGGAGATCGTCCGGCCGAGACTCGTCGGCTTCACCTCGATGCGCTTGCCGTCGCGCACCAGCGCGCGCACGACCCGCGGCTGGATCAAGTCGCCCCCGTTGGCCACAGAGCTGATGGCGGCGACCATCTGGAGTGGCGTGACGCCCACCTGATAACCCATCGCCATCGACGCGAGCGCGCTGCTGTCGAGCTTGGCCGGATCCCACACGATGCCCGGCGTCTCGCCCGGAAAATCAGGCGAGAGCGCCCGCCCAAAGCCAAATCGGCGTACATACACCCCAAGCCGTTCCGGGCCGAGCGTGAGGCCGACCTTGATCGCGCCGACGTTGCTCGATTTCACGATGACGTCGGTAAACGTGAGGGAGCCATAGTCGTGGGTGTCTTCGATGACACGCGATCCGAATCGGATCCGGCCGCCGGACACATCGACGACATCCTCGGGAGTGATCACGCGTTCTTCGAGGGCCGCGCTTGCCGTCACGACCTTGAAGGTCGAACCGGGTTCGTAGATGTCCTGGACGGCGCGATTGCGCCGCTGTTGGACCGTCGCGGTCGAGAACGCATTCGGGTTGAACGTCGGCTCGTTGGCGAGCGCCAGGATCTCGCCGGTGTTCGGGTCCATGATGATCACGGTGCCGCCCGCCGCCCTGTTGCGGGCCACGGCGTCGCGCAGCTCGCGCTCCGCGACGTGCTGCAGGTACTCGTCAATCGTGAGCTCGACCGTGGCGCCCGCAGTGGGCGGGCGCTCGAGGCGGCTGAACGCGCGGCCGCGCGCGTCGGTTTGATACAGCAGCTTGCCGAGCGCGCCGCTGATCTGGCTGTCGTAGGCGGCTTCGATGCCGGCCAGCCCTTTGTTCTCGACGCCGACGAATCCCAGCAGTTGCGCGGCGAGCTGTTTCTTTGGATAGAAACGGCGGTCTTCTTTGATGAAGTCGATGCCGTCAAGTCCCAGCTGGGCGATGCGGCGCGCCTGCTGCGGTGTCACCCGGCGGCGGACGTACACGAACGCGCGTTTCTGCCGCAGCCGACCGGCGAGCGCGTCCTGTTCCTTCGCCGGGCAGTCCGTCAGTGCGCCGCAGAGCAGCGAGGCTGCCTGCTTCGCGTCCTCGATCTCGCTCGGCACTCCGTAGACGGAGTCGCTGTCGACGCTGTACGCGAGGACCCGCCCATGCCGGTCGAGGATATCCCCCCGCTTGGCGGAAATATCCATCGTGCGGGCGGACTGGTTCGCCGCGCGGATCTGAAGATCCTGGTGCTTGTGCACCTGCAGATACACGAGGCGCGCCTGTATCCCGACGGCCCACAGCAGAAGGATCGCGGCTCCAAAGAGGAGCCGGCTGCGGATCATGGCGCGCCAGTTATCTGGGATCGGCTCGCTCACGCGCTTTCTCCTGCACCGTTGCGACCACGGAGGCATCCGGGGGATCCGGAGGCACGACGCGCTCGATGATGGTCGCAGCGCCTGTCTCCGGCGCCACCAGATGGAGGCGTTCGATCGCCAGCGTTTCGATACGCTGTGGCGATCTCAGAGTTTCGATCTCAAGGCGCAGATGCCTGTTGATCTCTTCCTCGTGGCCGCGGTCGTTCTGCATCTGCTCCACGCGATACCCGTGCTGAAGCAGTTCGACGCGCTGCCAGCCCGAGAACAACAGGACGCCGACGAACAGGACGCCAATCGCGACCGATCGCCACTGTTCACGCAGCCGGCGCTCGTCGACCTCGCGGACGATCGGGTTGTTCCGAACGTCTTTCTTGATCGCGTATTCGAACGCTTCGGGAGAGCTCACGTTTCGCCCTCTGCCTTCTGCCTTGTGCACTCGGCCGCGCGAAGCTTCGCGCTGCGGGCGCGGGGATTCCTGTCGAGCTCGTCGGGCTGGGGGGTGATCGGCTTCTTCGTCAGCACGCGGCTGCGGGCGGCTTCCCGCTGTGCGAGCGCCCTCAACGTGTGCTTCACGATGCGATCCTCGAGCGAGTGGAACGTGATCATGACGAGACGCCCACCCGTCTTCAGACGCCGGGTCACCGCCTCCAGAAAGTCGTCGACCTTCTCGAGCTCGCGATTCACCCAGATGCGAAGCGCCTGAAACGTGCGTGTCGCCGGGTCAATCCGCGTGAACCCGCGACGAGGAACCGCTCTCCTCACGATCGCAGCCAGCTGTCCGGTCGTCTTGAGCGGGGCCGTCTCGCGCGTCATCACGATCGAGCGCGCGATGCGCCGGGAGAAGCGCTCCTCGCCAAATTGGTAAATGGCGTCGGCGATCTCCGACTCCGGCGCGTCCCTCAACAGATCGGCCGCCGTCGGGCCGCTCGTCGTGTCCATGCGCATGTCGAGCGGGTCCTCGCGCTGAAAGCTGAACCCCCGCCCTTCGGCGTCGAGCTGGTAGGACGACATGCCCATGTCGGCGAGGGCGCCGTCGATGCGCTCGATTCCTCGCGCATCAAGCACCGACTCGATGGCCCGATAATCCGAATGCACGAGCTCCACCCGATCGCGATATGCGGCCAGGTTGTCTGCCGCGATGGCCAGCGCGGCCGGGTCGCGGTCGAGCCCGATCACCCGAGTGGCTCCGGCCTTCAGCATGGCGAGGGCGTGGCCGCCCATCCCCACCGTGCAGTCGACGAACACCCCGCCTCGATCGGGCTGGAGGAACGCCAATACCTCGCGCGTCATGACCGGCTCGTGCAAGGGCATTGGTCTGCGCCTCAGAGGCCCAGGTCGGACAGCGCCCGGGCGTCATCATCGGTAAACGGCTCGCGCTGCAACTTGGCGATGAACCGTTCGTGGTTCCACACTTCGAGATAGTTGTACTGGCCAAACACATCGACTTCGCCGACCATCGTGGCCGACTCGCGCAGACGCGCGGGAATCACCACGCGGCCCTGGCTGTCGATTTCAGAGACCTGGCCGTAGAAATTCACCCGGTCCAGGAACTTCAAACGGGATGGATGAGTCGAGGGAATCTGTGACAGCTTCTTTTCGATTCCGGTCCACACCGCCATGGGGTAGACGCGCACCGAGTCGCCGTGCAGACTGGTAACGAACAGTTCGCGCCCGTGTTCATCCTCGATGAACGAGCGGAAACCGTTGGGGATTTTCAGTCTCCCCCTGTCGTCAATTTTCGCCGGCGAGTTGCCCCGAAGCACGCTCGGCTACTCCATTTCTCTCCAAAAAAGTCCATGGCGATAGTAGGGGACGGCAGGGGGTATGTCAACGGGTAAATCGTAGAGGGTTAAAGAGTTACGCTAAACTTTCGCCCCGTATCACGCCATGATACGATTTTGCACTCGTGGCTGATCCATCGACCGTGAGCGTCGTCATTCCTGCCTTCGACGAGGCGAGCACGATCGGCGTCGTGGTGCAGGCCCTGCGCTCCGCAGGCAGCTGGCGCGAGGTCCTCGTCGTGGACGACGGGTCCGTGGATGAGACGGCGATTGTTGCGGCGACAGCCGGGGCGCACGTCATCACGCATCCTTACAACAAAGGCAACGGCGCGGCGGTGAAAACCGGCATCCGCCACGCGTCGGGCGAATACGTCCTGATCATCGACGCTGACGGCCAGCATTCCGCCGCCGATGCGATGCGTCTCGTGGGGTTCCTGGGCGAATACGACCTCGTCGTCGGCGCGCGCGCGGGAACCGGGCAGGCGTCGGCCGCGCGCCATGTCGGCAACAACGTGCTGAACTGGATCGCGAGCTACCTCACGGGGCGGCCGATCCCCGACCTCACCTCGGGACTTCGCGCGGCGCGTACCAGCGGTTTACGCGAGTTCCTTCATCTCCTGCCAAACGGGTTTTCGACGCCGACCACGACGACGCTGTCGTTCATCAAGGCGGGCTACAGCGTGCGGTTCGAGCCGATCGCCGTAGCGCCACGGCTCGGTCGATCGAAGATCAGGTTCGTCTCCGACGGCGCGAAGTTTTTTCTGATTCTGCTGAAAGTTGTGACCGTGTTCAGCCCACTGCGCATCTTTCTGCCGATCGCGGGCGCCGCCTTCGTGCTCGGCGCCGCGTACGCCGTCTGGACCGCGGTCACCCAGCACCACATCACCAACTCTTCAGTGCTCTTGATCCTGCTGGCCGTCGTCATCTTCCTCGTCGGACTCGTCTCCGAGCAGATTTCCACCATGCGCTCGGAAGGACCACGATGAATGCGGCCGTCGTCATCGCTACCTACAACGAGCGCGAGAATCTAGCCGGCCTGGTTGCGCAAGTCATCGAACGCCCCGGCTATCGCGTGATTGTCGTGGACGATGATTCCCCGGATGGAACGGGCGCGATCGCAGACCAGCTCGCCGCGACCTCGTCGGGGCGTGTGGCGGTGATTCACCGGACAGGAGCGCGCGGCCTGGGGCGATCGCTCGTTGCGGGATTGAAACGCGCGCTCGAGGACGAAGCGGATCTGATTTTTCAGATGGATGCCGACTTCTCTCACGATCCGACATATCTGCCCGCCATGGCGGCCGCCACGGACCGGGCCGATCTGGTGCTCGGCTCCCGGTACCTGAACGGCATCAGCGTGGTGAACTGGCCGCTGCATCGCCTCATGCTCAGCAGCTTTGCGAACCGCTACATCAGAGCCGTCACGGGCCTGGAGGCACACGACTGCACGACGGGCTATCGCTGCTGGAGGCGTGAGGCGCTGAGCCGGATCCCGCTCGACGGGCTCATCTCCGATGGGTACGCGTTCCTCGTCGAGCAGCTGCATCTGGCCAGGCAACTGGGCTGCCGCATATGCGAGGTGCCGATCATCTTCGTCGAGCGGCGAGAAGGCGCGTCGAAGATTTCGTCGAGCGTGCTGCTGGAGTCGGCGATCGTTCCCTGGCGACTGCGCCTGAAGCGTTACCATACGCCATGAACCCTGCCCCGAGCCTCAGCGTCTTTTTTCCCGCCTACAACGACAGCGGGACGATCGCGAGCCTCGTGATCACCGCGCTTCACAGCGCGTCAACGCTGACGGAGAACCACGAGGTCATCGTCGTGAACGACGGAAGCTCCGATGGAACGGCACAGATTCTCGACGAGCTGGCGCGCGTGTACCCCCGCCTGCGCATCGTCACGCATGAGGCGAATCGCGGGTATGGCGGCGCGCTTCGCAGCGGGTTCGCGGCGGCGTCGAAGGACATCATTTTCTACACCGATGGCGACGCGCAGTACGACCCGTCGGAAATGGGGCTGCTCTGGCAGGAAATGAATCCGGGGGTCGACCTGGTGAACGGCTACAAACTCAGCCGCTCCGATCCATGGCACCGTATCGTGATCGGACGTGTCTACCATCACGTCGTCAAGCAGATGTTCGGCCTGAGGGTCCGCGACGTCGATTGCGATTTCCGCATGCTGCGCCGATCGATTTTCGATCGCGTTCGACTCGAGAAGAACAGCGGCGTCATCTGCCTGGAGATGATGAAGAAAATCCAGGATGCCGGCTTCAGGATTGTCGAGGTGCCGGTCCACCACTACCACCGCGCCTACGGGCGATCGCAGTTCTTCAATTTCCCGCGCGTCTATCGCACGGGCGTCGACGTGCTGAAGCTCTGGTTCGCGCTCGTCGTGCGGCGCTCGCATCTCGCTGAGGTCGATGGCGCCGACCCGGTCCGGGAGGGGACGCGCCCGCTGTGACGGAGCCGCATCTCGATTTCTATCGCGGCCGCCGCGTGATGATCACCGGGGGCCTCGGATTCATCGGCAGCAATATCGCCCGGCGCCTCGTGGAGCTCGGCGCCGATGTCCTGCTGATGGATTCGCTCATTCCGGGCTCCGGGGCCAACTTCTTCAACCTCGACGGCTTCGCCGATCGCCTCACGGTGAACATCGCCGACGTCCGGCAGGAGAGCACGATGAACCACCTCGTGCGCGACCGCGAAGTCATCTTCAACCTCGCCGGCCAGGTGAGCCACATCGACAGCATGAGGGACCCGCATACGGATCTCGAGATCAACTGCCGCAGCCAGTTGTCCATTCTTGAGGCCTGCCGCAAGTTCAATCCGGCCGTGAAAGTGGTCTTCGCGGGTACGCGTCAGGTCTACGGCAAGCCGGACTCTCTGCCGGTCACGGAGGACCATCTGGTGAGGCCAATCGACGTCAACGGCGTGAACAAGGCGGCGGGGGAAAATTACCACGTCCTCTACAACAACGTTTTCAACGTCCGGGCCTGCTCGCTGCGGCTCACGAACGTCTACGGCCCTCGCCAGCTGATCAAGCATAACCGCCAGGGCTTCATCGGCTGGTTCATCCGTCTTGCGCTCGAAGGGCGCGAGATTCAGATCTTCGGCGACGGGTCACAAATGCGCGACTTCGTTTACGTCGATGATGCGGCGGACGCGTTTCTGAGGGCGGGCGCTTCTGATGCGTGCAACGGACACGTGTTCAACGTCGGCGGCCTGGAACCCATGTCCCATCGCGATCTGGTGTCGCTGCTGATTGAGGTGGCCGGCGCAGGCACCATGCGCTACGTTCCGTGGCCGCCGGAGAGAAAAGCCATCGACATCGGCAGCTTCTACGCCGACTCGAGCCGCTTCCGGCACGCGGTCGGCTGGGTGCCGCGGGTCCCGCTGAAGGACGGGTTCGCACAGACGCTGGCATACTACCGGGCGCACGCGCGCGAGTATCTGGACGACCCCACAGCCACCCCATCAAGCGTCGCATGAGCGGACTCCGTATCCCGTTCATGGATCTCCACGTCGCCGACGAATCAGCGGCGGTGCGCGCCGCCATCGACCGGGTGATCGGCAGCGGCTGGTTCGTGCTCGGGGCCGAAGTCGAGGCCTTCGAACGGGAGTTCGCCGAGGCTTCGGGCGCATCGCGCGCCGTCGGCACCGGGAACGGAACGGACGCGATCGCGCTGGTTCTCCGGGCGCTCGGAATCGGGCCGGGCGACGAAGTGATCACGACGCCGTTTTCTGCGGCCTATACCGCGCTCGCCGTGCTCATGACAGGCGCGCGCCCCGTTTTTGCCGACATCGATCCGGAGCGGATGACGATCGATCCGGGCGCGGCGGAGCGCGCCGTGACCTCGCGAACCGCGGCGCTGCTGCCGGTTCATCTCTACGGCCAGCCGGCGGACATGCGCGCGCTCGCCGCCCTTGCGAGCCGCAAGGGGCTCGCCCTGATCGAGGACTGCTGCCAGGCGCATCTGGCGACGTGCGCGGGGCAGCCGGTGGGCACGTTCGGCGCCGCCGGCGCGTTCAGCTTTTATCCGACGAAAAATCTCGGCGCGCTCGGGGATGGCGGTGCCGTCATTACCCGCGACGCTGCGCTGGCCGATCGCCTCGCGCGTTTGAGGAACGGCGGTCAGGCCGATCGTTATCACCATGTCGATGCCGGGGTGAACAGCCGGCTCGATGAAATGCAGGCGGCGATTCTGCGTGCGCGTCTACCCTGGCTGCGCGGGAGAACCGCGCAAAGACGGGCCCTTGCGGCCGAGTATCGCGCCGGGCTCGAGGGCGGGCCGGTGAAGGTACCGATGGAGATGGATGCCGGGCACGTGTATCATCTGTTTCCGGTCAGATCGCCCCGGCGGGCAGCGTTGCAGTCTCGCCTGCGAGACGCGGGCATCGAAACACTCATACATTATCCAGTGGCCATATCTCAGCAACCAGCATTCGCTTCGACCGACCCAGCCGACTGTCCAAACGCGATTCGCGCCGCGGACGAGGTCCTGTCTCTGCCGCTCTATCCCGGACTGGCCCTGGAGTCCGTCCGCGCGGTCGTCGATGCCCTGCGAGAGGACAACACGTGAGAGCTCTCGTCACCGGGGGGGCAGGCTTCATCGGATCGCATCTGGCGGAGACTCTGCTGAATGAGGGGCACGAAGTCGACATCATCGACAACCTGTCGACCGGATCGATTCGCAACGTGGGACATCTGAAATCCCACCCCAAGTTCACGTACGTCATCGATACCCTCACCAACGAGCCGCTGCTCGCCGAGCTGATCGATCGCAACGACGTCATCTTCCACTTCGCCGCGGCGGTCGGCGTGAAGCTGATCGTCGAGCAGCCGGTGCACACGATCGAAACCAACGTGCACGGCACCGAAGTGGTGCTGTAGCACGCGAACAAGAAAGAGAAACAGGTCCTCCTCGCCTGGACATCGGAGGTGTACGGAAAAAGCATCGACGTCCCGTTTCGCGAAGACGCCGACCTCGTGATGGGCGCCACGGTGAAGCACCGGTGGGCCTACGCATGCAGCAAGGCGATCGACGAGTTCCTTGCGCTCGCGTACTACAAAGAGAGAGACCTTCCCGTCATCATCGTGCGCTTCTTCAACACCGTCGGGCCGCGGCAGACCGGCCAGTATGGAATGGTGCTCCCCTCCTTCGTCCGTCAGGCCCTGGCGAACGAGCCGATCACCGTCTTCGGCGACGGCACGCAGTCGCGAAGCTTCACGTATATCGGCGACGTGGTCGGGTGCCTGTTGAAGCTCGTGAAGGAGCCCAGGGCGATCGGCGAAGTCTTCAATATCGGGAACAAGCAGGAGGTCACGATCCTCAAGCTCGCCGAAATGGTCAAGGCAGCGACCGGCAGCTCCTCGCCGATCGTGTTCGTGCCCTACGACAAGGCGTATGAGGCGGGCTTCGAGGACATGCCGCGGCGCGTGCCGGACCTCGGTAAGGTCCACAGACTGGTCGGCTACGAGCCGAAAGTGCAGCTCGACGAAATCATCAGTAAAGTCATCGAATATTTCCGCAACCACGAGTCCTGACCTATAATCAGGACTGGCCCCAACCGATGAAAAAGCTGTTTTTCGGGTTTCTCCTGCTGGCATGCTCCGCGTCCCCGTGCCGAGCGGGAGGCCTGCAGCTGTCCATGCAGGACGGCAGGATCTCGATCGACGCACAGGACGTGACGATCCGCCAAATCCTGGCCGAGTGGTCGCGCGTCGGCAAGACCCGCATCGTCAACGTCGAGCGACTCGACGGCGGGCCGATTACCATCAAGTTCGACGGGCTTCCTGAACGGCAGGCCCTCGACATCATCCTTCGCAATGTCCCCGGCTATATCGCCGCGCCGCGCGCAACCTTTGTCGCTAACGGATCGATGTATGACACGATCCTGATCATGGCGACTACAACGACCGTCGCGGCGTTGCGGGCCCCGGGTTCTACCTATACCGGATTGCCTGGTCCGGCCGGCAACGTCACTCAGCTCCGTCGGGGCGTTCCGCCTGGAATGCTCCCCGAGCTTCCGGATCCGGCCGCCGATCAGCAGGACGATCCCGCGATTGCGGCGGCCGCGGCGGCAGGCCTGATGGCGATGCCGGCGCTGATGCCCGGTGCCTCGGCTGCGTCTACGCCGCTGATGATGCCTGGGGGCGTCCCGCAGCCGGCGCCTTCGCCGGCCGCGACCACGGCGACTCCAGCGAATCCGTGGAATGCACCGATAGGCACATCCCAGCCGAGCCTGGCGCCGCCGCCCGCGCCTGCGCCTGCGCCTGCGCCGATGCAGCCACCGATAATGCGCCCGCGCCAGCCGCAGCCGGATCGGTAAGTTTCACGCGTCGCGATACAATCAACCCGCCCGCCTTCGCTGGTTGTCGCTCCCATGCTTTCGGCGAGGCACGCTCACCACATGCCAGAGATTGATCGCTACCAGCCGGAGGACCAGCGCGGCATAGAGGCGCTCTATCGCCGCGTGTTCGGCACCGATGCGGCCGCCGCCAGCCGCCTGCGCTGGGATTGGCAGTACCGCCGCAACCCGAACAATCCAGGCGGCGCTCCCCTGCTGTGGGTCGTGCGAGAAGGACCGACGATCATCGGTCACTACGCGACGATGCCCGTACGGCTGTCGCTTGGCGGAAAAGAAATTCCCGCGGCGTGGGGGACCGACGCGATGGTCGCGCCCGAGCGGCAGCGGCGCGGCCTCGGTGAAGAGCTGTTCAGAACCTGGGATCGCAGCGTCGGCGCCTCGCTCGGCCTGGGATTGGGAGAGGCCTCTTCACGCCTGCTGAAGAAGATGCACTTCCCGGACTTGCCCGCGATCCCAGGCCTCGTAAAACCGCTGACACGGCGCGCGGTGCGCCTGCCTCAATGGCCGATGGCGCTGAATCGATTCGTCTCGGCCGTGACGCTGCCGATCGTCCGTGTCGCGGCACGCGTGCGGCCCCTTCGAGCCGACGTCGAGCCCCTCCGCCGGTTCGACCCGTCGTTCACCGAGCTGTGGGAGCGTCTGGCGGATCGATTCGAGCTGGCGGTCCGCCGGGATGCCGCGTACTTGAACTGGAAGTACGTCGAGCCGCCGCACGTGCGCTACTGCATCGCCGCGCTGAAGCGCGACGGGCGCCCGGAAGGCTACGCCGTCTACCGCCACGCCCAGGAGCCTCGGGGCCGCGTCACGCTGCTCGTCGACTTTCTTGCCGACACGCACGACGACATCGGTTTCAAGACGCTGCTTCGCTGGGTCGACGCGGAAGCACGCCAGGCGGGCTCCGACAAGATCCGCTGCTACGCGGCGCATCTGGGATTCCGTCGAATCATGCGGCACTCGGGGTACTTCCAGATGAGGCGTCCGCTGTCGCTCGCGGCCAAAATCAACGCCGTGACGGTTCCCGCGAAGTTTTACAAGGACACCGACGACTGGCACATCACGCTTGGTGATTCGGATCAGGACGTCGGCATTCGAGACTGGGACTGACCGATGGCACTTGTCGAAGATGTGAATCGCGCGATCACCGAGGCCATGAAGGCCAGGGAGGCGCAGCGGCTCGTGGCGCTCCGCATGCTGAAGGCCGCGTTGATGAACAAGGAAATCGAGCGGGGCCGCCCGCTCGACGAGAACGAGTCGCGACAAGTCGTGTCGTCGCTCGTCAAGCAACGCCGCGATTCCATCGAGCAGTTCGTCAAGGGTGGACGCCAGGATCTGGCGGACAAGGAAACGGCAGAGATCGTGGTTCTCGAGACCTATCTGCCTGCCGCGATCGACGCCGCCGCCCTCGAGAGAGCCGTCGACGACGCCATCGCCTCCACAGGGTCTTCTTCGGCGAAGGACATGGGGAAGGTCATGAAAGCGGTCATGGCTGAGCTCGCAGGCAAAACGGTGGACGGCAAGTTGGTGAACGAGTTGGTCAAGCGCAAGCTCGTGGGATGAGCCTGGCCAGATCGGCCGGCATCATCGGGGTCGCGACGATGACCAGCCGGGTGCTCGGGCTCGTTCGCGATCAGGTGCTCGCCTATTTCTTCGGTGCCGGGGATGCGATGGACGCCTTCCGCATCGCATTCCGACTCCCGAACGTGCTGCGCGATCTGTTTGCCGAAGGGGCGATGAGCGCCTCGCTCGTACCGACGTTCACCCGCGCTCTGGCACACGGCGGCAAAGAACGCGCCTGTCGCCTGGGGGCCAACGTCATCAACCTTCTTCTGATCATCTCGGGCCTCATCGTGGTCGCGGGGATGGTGTTCGCAGAGCCGCTCGTGGAGATGTACGCGGCCGGCTTCGCCGAGGTGCCGGGCAAACTGGATCTGACGGTCCGGCTCACGCGCATCATGTTTCCGTTCCTCTCCATGGTGACCGTCGCCGCGGTCCTGATGGCGATGCTGAATGCGATGCACCGCTTCTTTATTCCGGCGCTGTCGCCCGCGATGTTCAACGTGGCGACGATTCTGTGCGCGGTGATCGTTGTGCCCTTGTCGCCGCGGCTCGGCATCGAGCCCATTGTCGCCGTCGCCGTCGGCACCCTTGCGGGCGGGCTGGGCCAGATTGCGCTGCAATGGCCGGCGGCCCGGCGTGATGGGTTCCGCTATCAGCCCGTCCTCGATCTCGGCGATCCGTGGCTGAGGGAAATCGGCCGCCTGATGGTTCCCGGCATCGCCGGCCTCGCCGCAGTACAGATCAATCTTTTCGTGAACACCTGGCTCGCCACCGGCCTGGGAACTGGCGCGGTGTCATGGCTCGACTACGCATTCCGCCTGATGTACATGCCGATCGGGCTCTTCGGCGTCTCGATTGCGACAGCGGCGCTGCCAGGCATTTCCGGTCATGCCGCCAGCAACGACGACCGCGGTGTCCGCCGCGGCGTCTCGAGCGGCCTGCGCATGATGCTGATGTTGAACATCCCCGCCACCGTCGGCCTCGTCGTCCTGGCGACGCCGATCGTCGCGCTGATATTCGAGCGCGGCAGATTCATGCCCGCAGATACGGCAGCGACTGCGGCGGCGCTCGCCTGCTACGCGCCCGGTCTCGTCGGATACTCGGTGGTCAAGCTCGTGTCGCCGGTGTTCTACGCGATGGGCAACAGCCGGGCCCCCGTCTTCGCGAGCGCCGCGAGCGTCGGATGCAACATCGCGTTGAACCTGATGCTGGTTCGCGTTCTCGGTCATCGCGGGCTCGCACTGGGGACCGCAATCGCCGCGCTGCTCAACGCAGGTCTGTTGCTCTGGATGTTGCGCGCGCGGCTCAGCGGGCTCGAGGGACGACGGCTTGTGACGGCTGTCATGAAGATATCCGTGGCGTCGATGGCCATGGCCGTCACCGCCTATTCCGTCGAACGCCTGTTGCGCATCCCGCTGGAAGGCACTGCCGTGACGCTCCAGGCGCTTCGGGTGTTCGGCGCGATTGGCGCGGGCGTGGCCGTGCTCGGCCTGGCGGCCCACGTCCTTCGCATCGAGGAGTTCCAGACGCTGAGACAGCGCCTCTCGACGAGCCGCTGATCGTGGTAGATTCGACGGGATGCGCCGTTTCCCCTCGCGCGACCAGTCGCACTCGTCTTTTTCGTTCGGGCCTGGTCCGCTCTCCCCGGCACTGAAAGCGCTCATCGCGACCAATGTTGTGCTCTTTCTCGCGGGATATCTCCTTCCTGATCTGATACGAGTGTTTGGACTGCGACCCTCTGACGTGCTCGAGGGACGTGTGTGGCAGCTCGTGACCTACATGTTTCTTCACGGCAACATTGGTCACATTCTCTTCAACATGCTCGCGCTGTGGATGTTCGGGACAGAGCTCGAGCGGATGTGGGGCACCCGCGCGTTCCTTCGGTACTATTTCGTCGTCGGCATCGCGGCGGCGATTTCGACGACTCTCGTCTCATCGACGCTGCCCTTCGCCGCCCGCACGTTCTTCACCACCACGATCGGCGCGTCCGGCGCGATCTATGGATTGCTGCTCGCCTACGGGCTGTCGTTCCCGAACCGGCCGATCCTGATGTACTTCGTCTTCCCGATTCCCGCGAAGTACTTCGTGATGATTCTCGGCGCGATTGCGCTGTTTATGTCGGCGAGCGACAACGGCGGCGGCATCGCCCACGTCACGCACTTGGGCGGTCTGGTGGGCGGCTATCTGCTTCTCCGAGGCCGGCGCTTCAGCCCGGCGAACGAAGTACGCTACCGATATCTCCGGTGGAAGATGGATCGCGCGCGGAAGAGGTTCGGCGTCCACTCAGGCGGGAAGAAGGACTGGGACAAGCACGTCCATTAGTTACCTGCGGGCGCTCATCGGCAAGGCGCCTCCACCGAGCATCAGGCCCAGCAGAGCCCCCACCAGCGGTAAACCGCTCGCATCAGTCACATACGCATACCTGAACATCGAACCGGCGGCGAGCTGAAGGCTCAGCACCATCAACAGCGAAAGCGCGGCCGCCATCCTGGTCCAGAACCCCAGCACGAGCGCGGCGCCGCCGAGCATCGTGCCGACGGGCAGCAGCCGTGCGAACACCGGTGCGCCCGGCATCATGCGCTCGAGGAACCAACGGCTGACGGGCGGCGCATCCGTAAGCCAGAACGAGAGCAGCGTCGCTAGCGGCGTTGAGTCGAGCACCCACGACGCCTTCTCGAAGCCGAAGAACACCATGAAGATGCCCGCACAGATTCGGATGATGACCAGGCCGGCGGCCTGGCCCTTTCCTCCGCCGGACCTTTGCCCGGGTGCGGCGGGCATTTACGCCTGAAATGCCATCTGACGGAGTGCGGCAACACGGCCGGCCATCGGCGGGTGCGACGCCAGCAGATCAGGCAGCCAACCCTGCCGAAGGCCGATGGCCCGGCCGAGGGGATCCGCAATGCACAAATGCGCCGTTCCCCGCTTCACCGAGACCGTCGGCGCGTGCGCCTGTTCGATCTTCTCCAGGGCGCTCGCGAGCGCGAGAGGATTTCGCGTCAGTTCGGCTCCCGTCGCATCGGCCAGAAACTCGCGGCGCCGCGATACCATCATGGCCAGCGCTTGCCCGATGATCGGCGCCAGCAGCATGGCGACGACCCATACGACCAGCAGGAGCGCCGCTCCGCCGCCGTCTTTGCCCTTGCGTCCGCGCCGGCTGCTGCCACCGCCGATGCCGCTTCGCATACCGCGGCCAGTCCAATCCGCCAGCAGCGCGATGGCGCCCACCATTGCCGCGATCACGGTCATCAATCGAATATCGAGATTGCGCACGTGGCTCAGCTCATGTGCGACGACCGCCTGCAGCTCATCGCGATTGACCACGCTCAGCAGGCCCTGCGTCACCGCAATCGACGCGTGTTCGGGATCGCGGCCGGTGGCGAAGGCGTTGGGATCGGGGTCCGGCACGATGAACACTTTAGGCTTCGGCAAGCCGGCCGCGATGCTCATTTCCTCGACGACGTTATCGAGCTGGCGGATTGTCAGCGCCTCGTCCTCTGCGGCCGCCGCTGACAGCGCCCTGTCGAGCGGCACGGCGCCCGTGGACAGCAGCACCGCACGATCACCGGCGTAATAGCTGGACAGCGCGGAGACGGTGCCGACACCGAGCGCCGCGATCGTGCCGACGGGAAAGAACACGTCCCCGTCGCCCAGATAGAACCGATCGAAACCGTAGCCGAGAAACAGCAGAAACGCAACGAAGCCCAACATGACCGCCCATGTCCTCCGGCGGTTCGACGCCTGCTGCTCGAAAAGATTCCCCGCCAGACCTACTTCCTCATCGAGAGATCCACGGTGGGCACCTGCCGCTCGGCGGGATCGGTCAGCTCGAAGAGCTCGGCAGGCTTGAAGCCGAGCATCGATGCCAGCATGTTCGACGGAAAGGTCTGTTGCGCGGTGTTGAACTTCGTGGAGATGTCATTGTAGAACTGGCGCGCGAAGCCGACTTTGTTTTCCGTCGACGTCAGCTCTTCCTGCAGCATCCGGACGTTGTCGTTCGCCTTCAGCGTGGGATAGTTCTCCGCGATGGCGAACAGCCGGCCGAGGGCCTGAGAGAGCTCTCCCTCCTTGTTCGCCGCGTCGGCCGGGCCGGTTGCCGACACGGCGCGCGCCCGGGCTTCCATGACCTGCGTCAGCGTGTCGCGCTCGAACTCCATGGCGCCGCGAACGGTATTCACGAGGTTGGGGATCAGATCGTGGCGGCGCTTGAGCTGCACGTCAATCTGACGCCAGCCGTTCAGCACCTGATTGCGAAGCCCGATGAGCCCGTTGTACAGCGCGATGGCCCAGACGATCATCAGGCCGAGTATGCCGAGCACCAACCAGCCCACGCGTCCTCCTTGAAGGCCCCGGCGTTATTTCTCCAGCCAGTCCCGTCTGACGGGGCTGAAGACCCCCAGCACGAACGTATCGTCGAGCGCTTCGACCTGATGCGCCACGCCGGGCCTGATGTGGAGCACTTCACCCTCCCGCAGGGTCACTTCGTCGCCCGCGACCAGCAGCTTCAGCACGCCCTGAAGGACGTAGGTCATCTGCTCGCTGTCGTGCGCATGCTGCGGCACGATGGCGCCGCGCTTCAGGTAAATCTGGGCCATCGTCTCCCGTTCGCCAGACACGAACTTCCGGGACACCATCTCGGTGACTTTCTCGAGAGCGATTTCGTCCCACCGAAACAGACGATAAGCGTGCAAGGTGTTTTCTGAGGTTTTACCGCTTGCGTCTGCGGCCCTGGAAGCCGATTATACCACCCGGTACCGATGTATAATTTGCTGTTCGGGGAGCGTGAATGAAGGCTTCGACGGTGACCAACGGACACAAGACCCACGCCAGGGCGCCGCGCTCCTACGAAGGCCTTACCCGCGACGACCTGCTGAGCGCCTATCGCTGGATGGTGTTGTCGAGACGGCTCGACGACAAAGAAATCCAACTCAAGAATCAAAGCCGAATCTTCTTTCAAATCAGCGGCGCCGGTCATGAGGCGATTCTCGTGGCTGCCGGCCTGTCGCTGAAGCCAGGCTACGACTGGTTCTTTCCCTACTATCGCGATCGCGCGCTGACCCTCATGCTCGGCATCTCCGCGTACGAGATGCTGCTGGCAGCCGTCGGCTCCTCGGATGACCCGTCTTCGGGCGGCCGCATGATGCCGTCGCACTGGAGCAAACCGTCGCTGCACATCATGAATCGCTCGAGCGCGACGGGCATGCAGTGCCTGCAGGGCGCCGGAAGCGCCGAGGCGGCGAAGCGTCTGCCCTTGATGGGCGCCCCTCCGCCTCAGGTCGAGGCAGACGAAGTGACCTACGTCTCGATTGGAGACGGCGCCACCGGCGAGGGGGAATTCTGGGAGTTCATGAACACGATCTGCACCGAACGCCTTCCCGTCGTCTGCGTCGTCGAGGACAACGGGTACGCGATTTCGTGCCCGGCGGAGTATCACACCGCGGGCGGGGACATCTCGCGGCTGGTTGAATCGTTCCCCAACCTTGAAGTGATCCGCGTCGATGGCACCGACCTCGTCCAGAGTTATCGCGCGATCCGCGAAGCCGTGGCGTACGCGCGCGCGCGTAAAGGTCCTGCGCTGGTGCACGCGAAAGTCATTCGGCCGTACTCGCACTCGCATTCAGACGACGAGCGCAACTACAAGACCGTCGAGGAACGCGAGGGCGAGGCGGGGCGCGATCCCATCGTGCAGTTGACGAAGCTCCTTCTGTCTGACGGGCTGGCCACCGAGAAGGCGCTCGAGGACATCCGCCGCGAGGTCGAAGCCGAAGTTGCCGACGCGGCCGACCGCGCGCTCAAGGCGCCGCGGCCCACGCCGGAATCCGCCGGGCTTTACGTGTACTCGCCTGACGTCGATCCGACATCGAAGGCGTTCGACACTCCCCCGTCGCCGCAGGGTAACCCCGAAACCATGGTGGCGTCGATCAATCGCACCCTGCACGACGAGATGGACCGAAATCACCTCATGGTGGTCTTCGGCCAGGACGTCGCCGACGCGAGCAAGTGCGACATCATCGATAAAGTTCCCGGCAAAGGCGGAGTCTTCAAAGCGACTCAGGGCCTGCAGCGGAAGTTCGGCAACAACCGCGTCTTCAATGCGCCGCTCGCTGAAGCCAACATCATCGGACGGGCAATCGGGATGGCCGTGCGCGGTATGAAGCCGGTCGTCGAAATCCAGTTCTTCGACTACATCTGGCCCGCCATGATGCAGATTCGCGACGAGCTCTCGATGCTGCGCTACCGCTCGGCGAACACCTTCAAGGCGCCCATTGTGATTCGCGTCGCCATCGGTGGGTACCTGCGGGGCGGGGGCGTCTACCATAGCCAATCGGGCGAGAGCATCTTTGCGCACTGCCCGGGACTGCGAATCGCGTTTCCATCCACGGCGGCCGATGCCTCGGGCCTTCTGCGCACCGCCATTCGGTGCGACGACCCGGTGATGTTCCTGGAGCACAAACACCTGTACCGCCAGACGTACAACAAGTCGGCCTACCAGGGATCCGACTACATGATTCCGTTCGCGAAGGCCGCCGAGCGGCGCGTTGGCACTGACGTGGTGGTGGTGACGTGGGGAGCGGTGGTTCAGCGATCGCTGGTCGCCGCACAGATGGCAGAGAAATCAGGCCTCAGTGTGGGCGTCATCGACTTGCGGACGATCGCGCCGTACGACTTCGATACCATCGCCGAGGCGGTCAAGCGCACGAACCGCGTGATCGTGGCGCACGAAGATCAGCTGACGTGCGGTTTCGGCGCCGAGATCGCCGCGCGCATTTCCGAGCACCTGTTCGAGCACCTGGATGCGCCCGTCACGCGCGTCGGCGCCATGGACACGCCGGTGGCTTACGCGCCTGAGCTCGAAGAAGTAATCCTGCCGCAGACCGACGACATCCTGAAGGCCATCGAGACCGTTACCGCGTACTAGCGGGACTAGAGTCCCGCTCTACGGGCAGTGTTCGCGTTGCGCATGTTGTGCATCGACACGGCGGCCGTCGCGCCATTGATCGCGGCCAGCATGACAATCGCGGCGACCCTGTTTTTCTTCCACATCCGCTCGGCGAACAAGATCGTGCCCGCCGTCGTCGCGACTTTCATTCCCATCAACGCTCCGCTGTTGCTCGAAAAGACTGCGGTCGCGGGGTTTGCCTCGCGCGCGCCCGCCCTGAGGGCGCTCCGCGTGCTGTAGACGTCCCACGCCTGCGTCGCACCGAGCGTCGCGTAGAGCACCGGGAGCATGACGGGGCGGGCGACTTTCGGCTGGACGACGGCCACGGTCGGCGCCGGTGTCAGGACGATGGCTTTAAGATCGACGATCCGCGCCTCGACTTGTTCCGCAGCCTGAGCTGTGGGGGCGGAAACGCTCACCCCGGCGAATACAACGGCGGTCACGATATGGTTGAATCTCACAGCAAAACTCCTGAATAAAGGTTGGCGCGTAATGCACCGGACGCCCTTCATACTGCGGAGTAGATGCCATATTTTGAGAAATGACTAAGCCATTTATTATCAACTATTTACATAATATGTTCTATTTTAGAACATGAAAAGGTGTGCGCTAGAGGCACGGATCGCACAGGCCGGCCGTGGCACACCGCACACGCCGACATCACGCGAGCTCTTCGCCGGGCGACACGGTGTTGAAGCGGTCGAGCAGCGCCAGCGCGCTTTCACCGGCCCGGAGTATCTCGTCGACATCGTGCCGCCTGGGATCCTCGTGAGGGATCGCGTCCAGGAGCAGATGGCTGTAACCGATGATGATGCCGAGCATGTTTTTCATATCGTGCACGAACAGACGCTGGCTGATCACGCGAACCTCTCGTCGAGCACACCTGCCATTGATTGCGCTCAGCTACGAGCGCTGAGTCACTCCTCCGGGAGGGGGTTCGTTGATCACCCCCCAAAAGGCCCCCAGCTGGCGCACCGCATCGCTGAACGCTCGGAAGTCCACGGGCTTCACGACATACGCATTCGCTCCAAGCGTGTAACTGCGGACGAGATCCTGTTCTTCGCGCGAAGACGTCAACATCACCACCGGGATCGTTTTGAGCCCATCGTCGGCTTTCAGCGTACGCAGGACGTCGAGACCGTCGACCTTGGGCATCTTCAGGTCCAGCAGCAGCACGGCCGGATTGCCCGGCGCCCGGCTCGCGTAGCGGTTTCGCCGGTACAGATAATCGAGCGTCTCCGCGCCGTCCCGCAGGACGACCACCTCGTTCGCAAGGTTGATTTCGGCGAGTGCGGCGAGGGTCAGTTCGACGTCGTTCTGATTGTCCTCGGCCAGCACGATGCGCTTGAGCTCGGTCATCATTGCCGGGTCGCCTCCACGTCGAGCGCGATGAATGCCTCGACGAGGTCCGTCCGCCGCCATCCGCGCTTCACCTCACTCATCAGCTCATCGCACGCAAATTCGGAGGAGGCCGCGGTCTTGTACGGCCGAGCCGTGGTGAGGGCGTCGTACACGTCCACGATACCCATGATCTGCGCAAGCAGCGGAATCGCATCGCCCTTGAGCCCGTCCGGGTAGCCGCTGCCGTCGAGCCGCTCGTGATGATGCCGCACAATCGGCCGCACCTGGCGAAGCGACCGGAGCTCGCCGCAGAGCCGGTCGCCGATGAGCGGATGTTCCTTGATCTGCTGGTACTCGTCCTGGGTCAGGCGACCGGGTTTGAGGAGAATGGAGTCAGGAATGCCAATCTTTCCGACGTCGTGGAGGTACCCTCCGCGGAACAGCGCCGCGAGATCCTCATCGCTCAGCCCCAGCGACGAACCGAGCGCCGTGGCGTAGGACGCCAGGCGCTGGCAGTGTCCGTCGGTGTACGCATCGCGCGCCTCGATGACGAGCGCCAGGCTCAAGATCACCGACTCGGCGGACTCGAAATCGTCCGTGTACCGTTTCAACCGAACCAGCGAGCGCACGCGTGCCTTGAGCTCATGGACGTCCACCGGCTTCGTCAGAAAATCATCGGCGCCGGCGTTGATCCCTTGAATCTTGTCTTCGCGCTCGTGCAGCGCCGTAATCAGCACGACGGGCGTGAGGCGCGTGGCGGGGTTCTGTTTCATCCGCTCGCACACCTCATACCCGTTCAGCGCGGGCATCAGCACATCCAAAACCACGAGATCGGGCTGGGTGTCTTCAACCATCCGAAGCGCCTGCTCGCCGTCGAACGCCGTGACGACCTCGTACCCTTCGCGCGTGAGCATGCTGCTCAGCAGATCGACGTTCGCGGGGAGGTCGTCCACAACGAGGACCTTACCGGCAAACCGGACGGATTCCTTGGTAGTTGGGACCACCGCAAGTGACTTATCGGCCCCATCAGCTTTGATGATTAACAGCGCAGGCTGTCGGTATTCCTCTGACTCCCGGCGGCGCAGTGCCTTTCCTGCGTATCGTTTCTGAACGGCGGCTATACTTACGGGTCGTTGCCCCCTTGCTGAACATCGACATCGCGTACCGGGTATGAAGCGGCGGCGGCCTGGGCCCCGGCCCGCCCGTCAGGCAGAGCGGCCGATACGCCGCGCCGGCCTGCAGTCACTGTCGCTCCGACTCGAGCTGGCGAGAGAAGAAGAGCGCGCTCGCGTCGCCCGCGAGCTGCATGACGAGCTCGGCCAGGTGCTCACGAGCTTGAAGCTCGAGTTCATGTGGCTCGTCGACGAGCTGCGCAGGAGCGAGCCGAAGCCAGGCATCCAGCTCGTTAACAAACTGCAGTCGCTGATTGGGCTGATCGAAGTCAGCATCCAGTCGGTTCGCCAGATCTCGACCGACCTGCGGCCGGCAATCTTCGATCACTTCGGGTTGAAGGAAGCGATTCAGTGGGAGGCGACGAAGTTTCAGGCGCGCACGGGGATTCGGTGCCGGGTCACGTGGGAGGTCAAGCAGGGGTTGAGCGATCGGACGCGTCAGCTGGCCTTGTACCGCATCCTTCAAGAAGCGCTCACGAACGTAGTCCGGCATGCGCACGCCGGCGCCGTTCGCATCAGCGTGCGCGAGCATGGCAAGGGGCTGACGTTGACCGTCAAAGACAACGGGCGCGGCATTACGAAGGCCGAGCTCTCGAGCGTGGAATCGATCGGGCTGCTGGGCATGACCGAACGCGCCCGAATGCTCGGCGGACGGGTGACAATCGTAGGCGCGCCGCGCCGCGGAACCACAGTGACGCTGACTGTTCCGGTAGCGCCGGCGCATACCGAGGGGTAGGGGCGGGGCGCCCGGATCACATATGACAAGGATTCTTCTCGTCGACGATCACCCGGTCATGCGCCAGGGCATCAAGCAGGTGCTGGCAGACGCGTTTCACCCGGCGCTCGTCGGCGAAGCGGCCACCGCCGAAGAGGGCTTGGCCGAGGTGCGCAGCACCGAATGGGACGTCATGGTGCTCGATCTCACGCTGCCCGGTATGAGCGGTCTCGACTTATTGAAGGACCTCAGGCGCGAGCAGCCGACGCTGCGGGTGCTCGTGCTCAGCATGCATCCTCCCGACCAATTTGCGCGCCGCGCGATGAATGCGGGGGCGTCTGGGTATCTCACAAAAGACAGCGCGCCAACGGAGCTTGTCAAAGCGGTCGGCGAGGTGATAGCCGGTCGCCGTTACTGGAACTCCTCGCTGATCGACGAGCTCGTGCTGCATCAGCAGCCGGCGGGTGGGCGCCAGCCGCACGACGCCCTCTCCGATCGCGAGTACCAGGTGATGCGCATGATTGCGTCCGGCCTCACCGTCACGCAGATTGCCGCGCGCCTGTCGCTGAGCGTGAAAACGATCAGCACCTACCGCGCACGCGTGCTCGAGAAGATGCAGATGAAGACGACGGCCGAACTGATGCATTACGCCATTCAGAGCGGCCTCGTCGATTAATTCGTTAAAACCCGATCTTCATCGCGAGCTGAATCTGGCGCGGCGGCGATGCCTGGGTGAACTGCCCGAACGTCGACAGCGACTGATTCGGGTACGAGCCGGGGCCGAACACGTTGTTGACCGCCGTGAAGTTCGACCGGTTGAAGACGTTGAAGACTTCGAAAATCCCGTCGATTGTCAACGCACCCACAGGGAACCGCCGTCCAATCCGGAGATCCAGATTCGCCTGCATGGGCAGCGTTCCGTGATTGCGGCGCACCGACGTGCCGATGTCCGACACGGTCGCCCTGGCACGATCGGTCGCTCCCCCGTCCCCGTCCCCGTTCAAATCGAGGCCGGCAAGAATGTTGTACGGACGGCCCGAGCCGATCGTCACGATGGATGAGAGCTCGACGTCGCCCGGGAACAGATAGATGCCGCTGGCGACGAATCGATGCCGCTGATCCTGCAGCGACGGCCCTCTTTCCGAATCAGGATCGAACCCGATCGGCAATCCATCGAGGTCGGCCGGATTGCGTCCGCGCCCGCTGTCCTGTGCGACGAACTCGCTCTGAAAATCGGTCCCGTTGTCTTCGGCTCTCGACAGCGTGTAGCTGACGAGGAGTTGATGGCGATCGATGAACCGGCGAGAAGCCGCGATCGTCACACCCCGGTACCACGTTTCGCCGAACGACGTGTACTGGAGCACCGAGGCGGACGACCCGGGAATACCGTTGGTGTCAGACGGCCGCCTGTTCGCGCCGAGCGACGGCACGAGCGGGTTGTAATCGAGCGTCGTCGGCTGCTTGAAGCCGCGGACGTACATGAAATCGGCGGCGAGCGAGATGCGACCGGGGAGCTCCCGCTCCACGCCCGCAGCCGCGTGATGCGCGTACGGCGTCTCGAGCCCCGGATCGACCGAGATGACGAGGCTCGGATAGGCCGTCGCCGGCTCGGGCAGCCTGCGTCCGGGCGCATTCCACGCGGCGATCGTGACCGGTATTGACGCCACGAGGGTGCGAACGTGGTCCCGCCCGCTGATACTTTCGGTAATGCCGAAGATGCCCGTAATCAGATTGTCGTAGTAGAGCCCGTAGGCGCCGTGCACCGTTGTCTTGCGGTCACCCGTCGGATCCCAGACGAGGCCAAGCCTCGGCGCGACGTTGTTCTTATCGCTCGGAAATGCGTAGGGCGCCGGATAGCCGGCGACCGTGTGCGAAATGTCATCCCATGACTGCATCTGGTACCGCACGCCGAACTTCGCGGTCAGCCTCTGAGAAATCCGCCAGTCATCCTGCGCGAAGAGCGAGAAATCCTTGTAGTCGTAGGGCGCGGCCGAATTGCCGTACCCCTGGACGTAGCGCCCCGGGATGCCGAGCTGCACGGCGACAATCGCGGGCACCTCGACCGGCGGCAGCCCGAGAAGCGGCGCCTGCGCCGCCGGAATGGCGCCGAAGATGTAGCGGCCGCCGAAATGCAGCGGGAGGCTCTGTTTGCTGGCTTCGATGTAGTTGAAGTCGACGCCCGTCTTGAACTGGTGGGCCCCGGTGTAATAGCTGAGGGTGTCGAGCACCTGGTAGCGGACGTTCTTGCGCGGCTGCGGCGTAAAGCGCTGCCGTCCCACGCTGGCGATGCCGAGGACTTCCAGCGTCGGCCCACCCTGATTCTCCAGCGTGCATGGTCCCCCGCATTTCGGGTCCAGGGAATTCACGTTCTGATCGCGGCTGGCTGCCTGGAATCGGACTTCGTTCACCATCCTGGCCGAGCGAATCGACATATGCGACAACGCGAACATGCGGTCTTCGCTGTCGAGCACGCCACCCCGGCTGCGCGCCACGTTGCCGCCGAACGGCTCGATGTTCTCGTTCAATTCGTTTGCCCAGTTGACACGCGCGGTCACCGAGTTGTTCGTATTCAGCTGATGATCGATCTTGCCGAGAAACTGGTTCGACCGGACGTCGTAGGGCACGTGCCCGGTCTCGACGGCGAAGCCCGCCCGCCGAAGAATCGCCGCCGGCGTGCCTAGCGGCTGCCCCAGAAATGTCACGTTGGTCGTATCGTCGATCGTCACGAAGTTGTGCGCGGACACGTCGAGGCGCTCGAACGAAAGGAAGTAGAACGTCCGGTCGCGCTTCAGCGGTCCGCCCAGCGTGGCGCCGAACTGCTTCTGGGCATAGGGCGCCTTGTCTCGGCTGATGGCCTGTCCGGCAGGGTTGAATCGCTCGAAGTGATCTTTCGCATTCAGCGCGCCGTCGCGGAGAAAGAAGAACACGTTGCCGGCGGTCGTATTCGTTCCGCTCTTCGTGACGATGTTCACGACGCCGCCAGAGGCCTTGCCGAATTCCGCGGAGTACGAGTTCGTCAGCACCTGAAATTCACGCACGGCCTCCTGGCTGAAGGTGGCGCGCACGCTCCCGATCGTTGCGTCGTTGTTGTCGAGGCCGTCGACCGTGATGTTGTTCGAGCGGGCGCGCTGTCCCGCGAACGTCAGCCCCGAGGTACCCGACGCACCCTGCTGGGGCGTGCGGTCGGTCGACACGCCAGGAGCCAGCAGGGCGAATCCGATGAAATTGCGTCCGTTGATAGGCAGACGCTCGATCTGCTGCTGCGAGATCACGCTGGACAGGACAGTCCTCTGCGAATCGATGACCGGTGCATCACCGGCAACCGTCACGGTCTCCTGGCCGCCGGCGACATTGAGCGTGAGCCGCACGTCCACCAGGCTTCCCAAGGTCAGGACCACGTCCTCAAGCGTCCGGGACGTGAACCCCGTCAACTCGGCGCGCACGTCGTAGGTCCCGGGCGGCAGCGCAGGGATCAGGAAATGGCCCCGCTCGTCCGTCGTGGCGCTTCGCGCGTGATTCGTGTCGGCATTCTGCGCGGTCACCGTTGCGCCGGGAAGAACAGCCGCCGATTGATCGACGATGATGCCGGCAAGGTCCGCGGACGTGGCGCGCGTCTGCGCCGAAGCCTCCGCTGCAAAGGCGAGGCACAATGCAGCCAGGGAAAGGTCAAATCGTCGAATCATGGAGCGATCCTCCAATAAGAGTCCGCAGAGTGGCGAGAGTGTAACATGACGGTGGATGGCTTCGGATCCACACAGAATCAGATCGGCGGCGGTGCTGGGTGCGGGAACGATGGGTGCGCAGATCGCGGCGCATCTGGGGAATGCCGGATATCACGTTCACCTGCTCGATGTGTCGCATCAGGCGGCGCGTGATGGCCTCGAGCGCGCCAAAAAGCTCAAACCGGATCCGCTGTTCACCCCCGGCGTCGTAGAGCGGATTCACACAGGCGGCTTCGATCTGGATCTCGAGCGGATTGCCGAAGCCGATTGGATCATCGAAGCCGTCATCGAGCAGGCTGCCGCGAAACGCGCGCTGCTCGAACGCGTCGACGCACTGCGCCGCCCGGGCTCGATCGTCAGCTCGAACACATCCGGTCTCTCCATTGCCGGGCTGTCCGAAGGGCGAAGCGCGGATTTCCGGTCCCACTGGCTCGGTACGCATTTCTTCAACCCGCCCAGGTATCTGCCGCTGCTCGAGATTATTCCGACTGAGGCCACCGATCCGTCGGTGGTCGCCGCCGTCAGCGAGTTCGCCGGCCGCCGGCTGGGCAAGAACGTGGTCATCGCGAAGGACACACCGGGCTTCATCGCGAACCACGTGGCCATGCAGGGCCTCGTTCGGATTTTCGAGGCACTGGCGACCGGCCAATACAGCGTGGAGGACATCGACGCGATCACCGGACCCGCGATTGGCCGGCCGAAGAGCGCGACCTTCCGCACGGTCGACATTGCGGGGCTCGACATCCTGGTGCACGTGGCCGCCGATCTGGCCTCGCGGCTGCCCGGCGATCGCGGCGCGCAGTTCCACTTTCCGCCGTTCGTCCACGAGATGATGAAGCGGGGGTGGATCGGCGAGAAATCGGGACGCGGATTCTACGAGCGGCGCAAAGGGCCGTCAGGAGAGTCGGAGATCTGGGCACTCGATCCACAGAAAATGGAGTACCGGCCTCGTCAACCGGTCAAGCTGGCGTCGCTCGACGCGAGCGCGTCGCTGCCTTTGCCGGATCGCATGCGCAAGCTCTTCGCCGGAGGCGATCGCGTGGGGGAATTTCTGCGGTCCACGCTTCCTCCGGCGCTTCGTTATGCGGCCGAAGTGGCGCCCGAGATCGCGCACTCCGCAGACGACATCGACCGGGCGATGCACTGGGGCTACGGCTGGCCGCTCGGTCCTTTCGAGCTGTCGGACGCGATCGCGCTCGACGGGAAGACGTTCCGGGCGTCGCCCCTCGGCCCGGCCCATGTCGAGCTCGAGATGCTTCGAACGGCGCGCGATCGCTCGCGCGTCGTGGCCTCGAACGCAGGCGCAAGCCTCATCGATCTGGAAGACGGGGTGCTCGCGGTGTCGCTGCACTCGAAGATGAACGCCATCGGTGGTGATGCCCTGGAGATGCTGCAGCGCGGCGTGCGCGAGGCTTCGCAGAATTTCTCGGCGCTGGTCGTGGCCGCCGAGGGCCCGAACTTTTCGGTGGGCGCGAACCTGATGCTGTTGCTGCTCGAGGCGCAGGAGGGCAACTGGGAAGAAATCGACGCCATGATCCGCGGGTTCCAGCGCGCGACCCTCGGCTTGCGCTATTCGGAGGTGCCGGTCGTCATCGCGCCATTCGGACTGGCGCTGGGGGGCGGCTGCGAGATCGTTCTGCACGGCGACCGCGTCCAGGCGGCGGCCGAAAGCTACATGGGCCTGGTCGAAGCGGGCGTCGGTCTGATTCCGGCCGGTGGGGGAACCAAGGAGATGCTGCTGCGCCTGGGCGCCGAGCGGGCATTCGAAACGATCGGCTTCGGGAAAACGTCGACCTCGGCGCCTGACGCCCGCCGCCTCGGATATCTCAGAGACGTGGATGCGTGGTCGATGAATCGCGACCGGCTCGTGTTTGACGCCAAGCAGCAGGCGCTCAGGCGCGCACAGGACGGCTATCAGCCCCCCGCACGTCGCACGGCGATTGCTGTCGGCGGCGATGCGACGAGAGCCACGCTCGATCTCGGGGTGCATCTCGCGTGGCGCGCGGGCCGGATTTCCGACCACGATGCCGTCATCGGGCGCAAGCTCTCGTGGATCCTCGCCGGCGGCACCTTGCCTCATGGCGGAACGGTCAGCGAAGATCAATTGTTGGATCTCGAGCGCGAGGCGTTCCTCAGCCTGTGCGGCGAGCAGAAAACCCTCGAGCGCATCCAGTACACGCTGAAAACGGGAAAGACGCTGAGAAACTAGGTGAAGGCGAATGCTCGATGTCGGATCTGGCCCCACGCTGCTCGTCATTCCCGGAATCCAGGGACGGTGGGAGTGGATGCAGCCGACGATAGATGCGCTGGCTCGAGAATTCAGGGTGATCACGGCGTCGCTGCCAGGCGAGCCGGGAGTCGACATGCCGTTCGATGAGGGGACGGATTTCGATTCGTTCGTCCAGCACATCGACGGCGTGCTGGACGCCGCGGGCGTGCCGGACGCCGTCATTTGCGGAGTGTCCTTCGGAGGCCTCATCGCTCTTCGGTACGCCGCCAGGAGGAGCCACCGGGTCCGCGGGCTGATTCTCGTGTCGACGCCTGGCCCCCGCTGGAAACTGAAGCCGCACCTGGCCTGGTGCGCGAGGTGGCCAACGCTCGGCAGCCCCCTGTTCGCACTCGGCGCGGTTCGCACTCGGCGCGGTTCGCCGCTACTGGAGAGAGCTGCGCGCGATCTATCCCGGGCTGCAGACACAGCTCAGCGTGTCCGCTGCCACGTCCTGGCGCGTCGCGAAGGCGCCGGCCATCCCGTACCGCATGAGTCGTCGAGCCCGCGTTGCCGAGAGCCAGGATTTCGAGGCCGATTGCGCCGCCGTCGCGGTCCCCACGCTCGTCGTCACCGGTGAGCGCGAGCTCGATCTCGTGGTACCGTGCGACGAAACCATGCGTTACCTGACGCTGATTCCCGGGGCGCGCTTCCAGCTGTTCGAGGGGACGGGTCACCTGGGCTCGGTGCTGGCGCCCGAAAGATTTGCGGCAATTATTTCGAGATTCCTGAATGGCTGACGATATTCGCGCGATCGCTGTCGAGTGGCCGGGCCCCGCGGGGCTTCTCGAGGGCCTGATTAACGCGAAAGCCGAGGGCGCGCCGAGGGCGATCGCCGTGCTTGCCCATCCTCTTCCGACCGCCGGGGGTACGATGCATACAAAAGCGGTCTTCCACGCCGCCAAGGCGCTGGCGCGGATCGACTGCCCCGTGTTGCGGTTCAACTTCAGAGGCGTGGGCCGAAGCGGCGGCACGTTCGCCGATGGCCCCGGCGAGCAGGAGGACTTTCTCGCGGCGCTCGATTTCATGGCCGCCCGTTATCCGGGCACGACGAGCGTGTGGGCCGGCGGCATGTCGTTCGGCGCATGGGTGGCCATGACGGCCGCCGCCCAGGACCCGCGAGTGACCGCCTTGATTGGCATCGCACCGCCTGTCACGCGCCGGGATTTTTCGCCGGTCGTCGCCGCCGCGAAACCGACCTTCCTGATTCACGGAGAGATGGACGAGTTGATTCCGCTCAAAGAGGTCAGGAAATTCTACGGCCAGCTTGCCGGGCCGAAGGAGCTGGTGATGATCGATGCCGCCGACCATCTCTTCGATGGCAAGGTCGCCGAAGTCGGCGAGGCCATCGAAGATCTGCTGCAGGACTTCGATGGCTGACGCGCTTATTGTCTCTGCCGTGCGGACGCCCGTCGGCAAGGCGCCGGCAGGCTCGCTGCGATCCACCAGACCGGACGAACTGGCGGCCGCCGTCATGCGCGAAGCCCTCATCAGGGCGCAGGGCGTCACGGCGTCCGATATCGAGGATGTGATACTTGGCTGCGCCATGCCGGAGGCCGAACAGGGGCTCAACGTCGCGCGCATCGCGAGTCTCCGGGCGGGTTTCCCGGTCGAGGCCTCCGCCGTGACGATCAACCGCTTCTGCGCCTCGGGCCTTCAGGCCATTGCGTTTGCCGCCGATCGTATTCAGAGCGGATCGGCACGCGTCATCATGGCCGGGGGCACCGAGAGCATGAGCATGGTCCCGATGGGCGGCAACAAGATCGCGCCGAACCCCGCGCTGGTTGACAGCTATCCTGATGTGTACCTGACGACGGGTCTCGTCGCGGAGAATCACGTGCGCGACTACGGGATCTCCCGCGAGCAGCAGGATGCCTTCGCGCTGCGCAGTCATCAGCGCGCGCTGGCGGCATGGGACGCCGGCAGGTTTCGCGACGAAACGATTCCCATCGGATCCTTCGCAGTCGACGAAGGGCCGCGTCGAGACACGTCGATGGAGGCGCTGTCGAAGCTGCGTCCTGCGTTTCACCTGAATGGATCGGTCACGGCCGGTAACTCTTCGCAGATGAGCGATGGCGCATCCGCGGTGCTCGTCACATCAGCCGGGTTCGCGAAGGAACGGAACCTGAAGCCGTTGGCGCGATTCGTCGCGTACGCAACGGCCGGCGTCGCGCCGGAGCGCTTCGGCACGGGTCCCGTTCCCGCCATTCACAAGGTCCTGAAGATGGCCGGCCTGAAGATGACCGACATCGATCTCATCGAGCTCAACGAAGCGTTTGCCGCGCAGGTGCTGGCGTGCCTGCGCGAGCTGCCTATGGATGAGGAACGCCTCAACGTCAACGGCGGCGCCATCGCGCTGGGTCATCCGCTCGGCTGCACCGGAGCGCGGCTGACGACGAGCCTGCTGTACGAGATGCAGCGGAGGCAGGCGCGCTATGGGCTCGTCACGATGTGCGTCGGCGGTGGCATGGGAGCCGCCGGTATCCTGGAGCTTGTCTTATGACGATCCTGAGCGCCACCAAGGGCGCCGCGTGGCTGCTCGAGCCAGGCGACACCAAATCCTTGCTGACGCCGGAGCGCCTTTCAGACGAGCATCGTCTCATTGCGCAGACCGCCCGCGAGTTCATGGCGAAGGAAGTCGTGCCCAGCATCGATCGCCTCGAGCAGAAAGAGTGGAGCCTCGCGCGTCAGCTACTGCGTCGTTCGGGCGAGCTCGGGTTGCTTGGCGTCGACGCTCCGGAAGAGTTCGGCGGCGTCGGGCTCGACAAGGCCGCGGCGCTGGTCGTGAGCCGCAACCTCGCCGGCAGCGCGTCGTTCAGCGCGGCGTTCGGGGCGCAGGGCAACCTGGCCATCAGCCCGATCCTGTACTTCGGCACGCCCGATCAAAAGAACCGCTATCTGCCGAGGTTGATTTCGGGCGAGATGGTCGGTGCCTACGCGCTCAGCGAGGCGGGCTCCGGCTCGGATGCGCTGGGGGCCGCCGCGCGCGCGACTCCTCTTCCCGGGGGCGGCTTCGCGCTGAGCGGCGAGAAGATGTGGATTACCAACGGCGGGTTCGCCGACCTGTTCATCGTCTTTGCGAAAGTCGACGGCGAGCGCTTCACCGCCTTCATCGTGGAGCGTGGATTCACAGGAGTGAGCACCGGCAACGAAGAGCACAAGATGGGCCTGCACGGGTCGTCAACGACGCCACTGCTCCTTCAGGATGCGCAGGTTCCTGCGGAGAACCTCCTGGGCGAAATCGGCAAGGGCCACAAGGTCGCCTTCAACGTGCTCAACTTCGGTCGTTACAAGCTCGGCGCGATGTGCGTAGGCGGGGCGGCTGAGGCCATCGCCGAAAGCGCGCGATATGCGGCCACGCGCAAGCAATTCGGCCAACCGATCGCGACCTTCGGGGCGATTAAACACAAGATCGCGGAGATGACGGTGCAGACCTACGCCGTCGAGAGCCTGCTCTATCGAACCGCGGGCCTCATCGACGCCTCGATCGCGCAGGCCACCGCACCGGGAGCGGTACTGGCGGTCATGGAAGAGTTCGCCATCGAGGCGTCGATTGCGAAAGTCGCCGGCAGCGAGACGCTCGATTTCGTGCTCGACGAGAACGTGCAGATCCACGGGGGAAACGGCTTCGTCAAAGACTATCCGGCCGAGCGGCACTACCGCGATGCCCGGGTGAATCGCATCTTCGAAGGGACGAACGAAATCAACCGGCTGCTCATTCCCGGCATGCTGATCCGTCGCGCGCTCAAGGGTGACCTTCCCCTGCTTCCGGCCGCTCGCCGGCTGCAGGACGAAGTCCTGGCGGCTCCGGGACCTGCCGATGCGCCCGTCGAGGCGTTCAAGAAAGTCGCGCTGATGACGCTCGGCCTCGCCTTGCAGCGCTACGGAGATGACATCGCCGAACAGCAGGAGATTCTGATCGCCATTGCCGATATCATCATCGCTGTGGCGTGCGCAGAGAGCGCATCCATGCGGGCTGCGGTCGCCGAGGGCAGCCTCGCGCCGTTCCACGCGGACGCGGCAGCGATCTTCATCAACGACGCCGCGGCACGGATCGAGGCGTCCGCCAAGCAGGTACTGGCAGCCCTGGGAGAAGGCGATACGCTGCGGACGCATCTGGCGGCGCTGCGGCGGTTGCTGAAGGTGACGCCGGTTGATACCGTCGTGAGGCGCCGGCGCCTTGCGGACGAGACGGTTCGCCGCGGGAGCTACATCTTTCAATGAGATCAAAAACGACTTTCGGGATCGTGCTGATCGCAGGCATCGCGCTCAACGCCTGCAACGCGGGCAATCCGCCGCCGGGAGATACCGACGGCGACTACGTGAGCCAGGTTCAGGCGGCCCGTGCCGCTCAGGACGCGGCGTTCCGCAGCCAGCCGAACAAACCGGTGCCGCCCGACAAGATGGACCAGTTCCTGCCGCTCAAGTACTACCCGCCCGATCCGGAGTACGTGGTACCCGCATCGTTGAAGCCGGCGCAAGAGCGGACGGTGGCGGAGATGCCCACCTCGACGGGGAAGATCCGGCAGCAGCAGCGTGTCGGCGTCCTCGAGTTCACGCTGAAGGGTCAGTCGCTGACGCTCGGCGCCTTTGTCGAAGCGGGCGCGGACGTCAATCGGCTCTTCGTTCCGTTCAGCGATATGACGAGCGGCACGGACACATACGCCGCCGGCCGGTATCTCGAACTCGATCGCACGCCGACCGGCTTGTACACCATCGATTTCAACAAGGCCTACAATCCGTACTGTTACTACAATCCCGATTTCGACTGCCCGATCCCTCCGCGGGAAAGTCGACTGCCCTTGCCGATCCGCGCGGGCGAGCGCCTTCAATAATGCTGCAGGCCGTGTTTTTTGATTTTGACGGGGTCATCGCCGACAGCGAGCCGCTGCATCTGCGCGCCTATCAAGCCGTGCTTCACGAAGACGGTATCGAACTCGACAAAACGGAGTACTACGCCCGCTACCTCGGGTACGACGATGTGGGGCTGTTTCAGGCGCTGGCAACGGACCGGCGTCTGGCCATCGACCCTGAGAGGATCGACAGGTGGATCGCGTCGAAATCACGAATCGTGGAAGAGATGCTGTCGAGCGGTTCGGTGTTGTTTCCCGGCGCCGCCGCGTGCGTCAAGATGTTCGCCGAGCGGGTGCCGCTGGCGATCGCGTCGGGAGCCCTCGAGCCGGAGATCGCGATCGTGCTCGACCATGCAGGCCTGCGGGGATGCTTTGAGGCCATCGCCTCCGCGTCGGACGGTGTGCGCGGAAAACCGGCGCCCGATCTCTACCTTCTGGCCATGACGAAACTCCGCGAGCGTCTCAACGGCCGGCCCCTCTTCGAGCCGGCGTCCTGCATCGCCATCGAAGACTCTCACTGGGGGCTCGAAGCGGCCGGGAACGCCGGCCTCCGATGCGTCGCCGTCACACATACGTACCCGGCATCCGAGCTCGGACGCGCCGATCTCATCGTCGACCGGCTCGGCGACCTCACTTTCGCCGGCGTTGAGGGAGTAGTGCGCGATAATGGTCGCGCCCGATGAAAGACACGTTCATCAGTGAGTTCGCGAAGCTGGCGGCCAGCCCCGATCGCGATCTGGCGACGCCGGCTCTCATGATCGCGAAGCTCGAGTGCCCATCCCTGGACCTTTCCCCGTACATCGAGCAGCTCGACGCCATGGGCGCGGCTGCACGCGAACGGCTGCTGGCCAGCGGCTGCCTCCAGGACGTGCGCAGATCGGAAACCGCGGTCGATGTGCTGAACGCGTACCTGTTCGACGAGGAAGGCTTCACGGGCAACCGCGAGCGCTACGACGATCCCAGCAACAGCTTTCTCAACGAGGTGATCGAGCGGCGTACCGGCATTCCCATCACGCTCGCCGTCGTCTACATGGAAGTCGCGCGCCGCGCGGGCCTGCAGATCGAGGGGGTCAACTTTCCGGGTCACTTCCTGATGCGGTTCGCGCCGCTCATCCTCGATCCGTTTCACCGGGGGGCGCGACTGTCGGAAAACGACTGCCGGCGCCTGCTCGAGCGGCACGTGGGAGAAGAGGCCGCCTTCGATCCCGCGCTGCTCGCGCCCGCGACAAAAGCGCAGATGCTGACGCGCATGCTGTTGAACCTGAAGCGCATCTACGTGCGGCTGCACTCGTTCCCGCAGGCCAGAAACGTCACCGAGCTGCTGCTCGCCGTCGATCCGCCCGCGCTCGCCGAGTTGCGGGACCGCGGCCTGCTCGCCTATCACATGAACGATTTCGCGGCCGCCCTGCGCGATCTGCAGCAGTACCTGCACTCCACGGCCGGCTCCACTGTCGACGAAGAAGGGCGCAGCGATCACGAACAGCTCTGGGAGCACGTGAAGACGCTGAGGCGACGGGTGGCTTCGCTGAATTGAGCCGTCCCGAGTCGTCAGTCGGTAGTCATCAGTCGTCAGTCCCAGTCAACAGTCTGGTAGTCCCGGTCGGCAGTCGACCGACTGACGTTCGCGACCCACATTGGCTCATGCCTGAGAGACTGAGACTATTGACTCAACGACTGAGACTGCCGACTGATGACTATTTCAGGTAGTACTCCGACACATCCGACACCGGCCAATAGCCGATGCGCTTGAAGATGTTCGGTGAAGCGGCGCTCGACAGATCGGTGTAGAGCCAGCAGAAGGCGTTGCCCTGCCGGAGCTGCTGTGTGGTGAGCGCCCTGACGCAGGCCGTGCCGTAACCTGTTCCACGGAACTCGCGCGGCGTGTAGACGAAATTGATGCGCACGCCGCTCGGGGTCTTTCCAGTCCATGCGGCCATCGAAACGGGCCGGCCGTTTTCCCACACGTGCAGGCGCTTACGTTCGATGGCGTCTGAGACCACCCGCGAGGAATCAACCGGCTCGGGAATTTTCGCTTCCGCCACGAAGACGTCGGTCCAGGCCGCGAGCAGATCTCGATCGGCTGGAGTGGCCTCACGGAACTCACCGGGCGGGCCTGGCCGATCGGAATCCACGACTTTGCGCGTTTCGTGGATTCGCATGCGCATCCCGAGTATCGGTTCCACGCCCGACAGCTTGCTCCAGGCCAGTGCAAAGTCTGAAGCCGATCGGGCGGGTCCGGTCACGCCGTCCACCTCGGGAATCGCCTCGAACACGTCTTTCGCCAGCGCGACGACCGGCTCACGATTCGCGCGCGTGATCACCAGCTTGTACGGCGCGATATGTACCGCGCAGGCGAGCACACGATCGCTGTTGCCCACGGTGGCGAGATACGGGTGACGGGCGGCCGACGGATTCCGTGCGATGCCCTGTGCCACGCCCAGAATCAGGTTGTTCTCGGCTTCGGCCAGCATCAGCAGCGGCTGGGCTGCCGCGAGAAACATTTCGGCGGATGGATAGCGCGTGACGATCATCGGCTGACGGAGAGTTTACCGCGGCGTCAGCAGCGCCGGCGCGAGAGCTTCCTCCTTTATTTTTCCCCCGTCGGCCGACACATGGTACGCACGGGAGCCCTCTCTCTTCGACACGATGCGCTCGAGCCTCCCGTTCCGGAAGTGCGCCGCCACGCCGTCTTCGATGGCATAACCCGGCTGAATCTCCTTCTTCAATATGAGCGAGTGATACGCCGGACGCCGCTCGACCTCACTGTCGTAGTGCGGACAGCAACTCCCTGGCAGCCAACCCATGCACTCGAGCGGCCGCAGGCGATCGGCCCAGGAATCGGTGACACCCTGCTCGAACCAGCAGATCGCGCCGGCGCTGACGCCTCCGAGGACGACGCCCGACGCGGATGCCTCCTGAAGAATCTCGGGAAGGCCCCACTCCCACCAGACCGCGAGCATGCTCTTCGTATTTCCTCCGCCGACGAACACCACATCCTGCGCCAGAACCAGCTGCCGCAAGTCAGGAGTGCGATGGAAGAACGGCAGGTGCGAGGGCCGGGCGTCGAGCGCCGCGTACGCCGCGTAGAATTTCGCGACGTACTCCGCGTTATCTCCCGTCGCGGTAGGAATCATCAGGATCTTCGGCCGGGCCTTGCCTGACTGGTCGAGGATGTACTTGTCGAGCGCAAGGTTTCTCGGCTCGGCGGAAAACGCGGCGCCGCCGATGGCAATGATGTCAGACGTCATCGAAGCTGAATTCCTCCAGCGAATTCAATCGACGGTCCGCCAGCTCGCCAGACAACTGTTTCGTCAGCGGATTCGGCACGAAGATACAGAAGATTCCCGCGCGCTTGGCGGCGAGGATGCCGTTCGGGGAATCCTCGAACGCGATCGCTTCATCCGCGTTGACGCCGAGCGTCCGCAGTGCGAGGAGATACAGTTCAGGATCGGGTTTTACCACCGACACATCGTCTCGCGTGCAGATCGCATCGAACCGATCGAGCAGACGGAACTTCCTGAGATTTCCGGCCACCCAGTCCCTCGTCGAACTCGATGCCACTGCCAGCTTCATGCCCCGTGCCTTCCCCGCGGCAACGGTACCGGCGACGCCGGGCAGCAGCGGCTGAGCCTTCATGAGCTCCTT
This sequence comes from Acidobacteriota bacterium, assembly GCA_031395755.1. Lineage (GTDB taxonomy): Bacteria > Acidobacteriota > Vicinamibacteria > Vicinamibacterales > JAMQPK01 > JAMQPK01. The sequence goes on along the minus strand of JANNJO010000045.1, from coordinate 3,420 downwards.
CCAGCGCGAAGTGCATGCCGCTTCGAGCCCGTCGCGGTCGAGCGCGCGTCCGGATTGTGCCTCCAGGTAGGCGTGAAGATCGAAGCCGCCGATGGTGCCGATACACGCGGAGTACTTCTCGAAAGGCAGCGTGCAGCCGAGCGACCGATACAGCTCAGACCAGGCGACGTAGCCCGGGCTCTCGCTGTCGACAATCAGACCGTCGAAATCGAAGATCAGCGCCCTGACATCCTTAATTGAAGCCAAGCGCCTTCTTTACCTCGGGGTTCGGTATCGGCCGCACGCCGCTAAGATCGAGCCGCCATTTGTCCATGTACTGGGCCGGCTTCATCACCGCCGTGCCCGACGCTTTGAGAAATGTCTCGAGGGCCGGATCGCCATACGGCTTCGGCACGCCGGCTTCAAACGCCCCCCACAAGCCATCCCAATGCACCGGAATGAAGGTTTTCGGCCTCAGCACCGGCACGACCAGCCTTGCGACCGCGACCCCGCCGGAACCGATCCACAGATCGACCCATTCCAGCTTCGCATCCTTCATCGCAGCTTTAAGGTTCTCGATCGGCGCACCGTAGTCCACTCCGTCGATCACGATGGGCACGTGCAGATCGATGGCGCTGGCGGAATTGTTGTAGAACCAGCTGAAGCCCCGCGGCCCGGCCACGGTGAACAGAAAGGCGCGGTTCCCTCCTCCGTTGGGGAAATCCTCCGCCACGCCTGCGCGCAGACCTCCCGTCGCGGGATCGGGGACAGGAACCGACGTCAGCTCGACCGGGTTGTGCTGCTCCGGGTTCACGGCCGGATCGCCGCTGTGGTTCCACCGCACGACCCTCATCGTGACGCCTTCCCCCAGCGCGATGGCCTCGCCTCCGAAGACGGCGCGGCAGCGCTCCGCCGGGACGCCTTCGGCCTGGGCCTGCAGGCAGGTCGTCTTCGACCCCATGACACGCGCGCCCGTCAGCTTCGACCACGTGGCCGTATCGAATGAATGATCCCAATGACTGTGGCCGGTGAGCAGCAGGTTCACCTTCGAGGGTGTCCCCAGCGCGTTCATCACCCGGGTGACGGCGGCCACGTCCGGCCTGAACGGCTTTCGCGTCTGCGCGAAGCCCCCGCCTCCACCGAAGAACTCGCTTTGGGGAAGGCGGCTGATGTAGCCGTCGGTCACAATGCTCAGCGGTCCGAGCTCGTAATACATGTTCGCGATGGACATCCACGTAATGTCGACGAATGACGGCGGCGCCGCGAACACCGGCCGCAGCAGGAACACCGCACAAAGCCCACCGGTTACGACGACTCGTTTCATGTTGTTCCTCGTGCGGCACGAAGCGGTGGCTCACTGGCGAAGCTGCGCGATCTCCTGATAAAGATGAGCCGAGGCGATGATGCCGCCGTGAAAATTTCCCAGGTCGAGCTTTTCATTCGGCGCATGCGCGTTCTCATCGGGAAGCCCGACTCCGAACAACACGCTGGGAATGCCCAGCTCCTCCTGGAACGTCGCCACGACCGGAATCGACCCGCCTTCTCGCGTGAACACCGGCGCCCTGCCGAATCCCTTTTCGATGGCGCGGCCGGCCGCGCGAATGTAGGGGCTGTCGAACTCGGCCATCCAGGGCTTCCCCCCGTGCAGGCGCGTGAGCTTCAGCTCGACGGTCCCGGGTGCGATCTTCCTGACGTATGCCTCGAACAGCTTCGCGATCGTGTCCGGATCCTGGTTGGGAACCAGGCGCATGCTGACCTTCGCCATCGCGACGGCGGGAATGACCGTCTTCGGTCCCTCGCCGGTGAACCCTGACAGCAGGCCGTTGACCTCGACCGTGGGCCGGCCCCACAACCGTTCGAGGACCGAGTAGCCGGACTCGCCCGCCAGCTTCGGCGCCCCCCACTCTTTGCGATACTTCTTCTCGTCGAACGGCAGCTTCTTCCACTCCGCCCGCTCCTCCTCGGTTAAGTCCCTGACGGCATCGTAGAAGCCGGGGATCTTGATCCGCCCGCTCTTGTCCTTCATCTGAGCGAGGATCTGGGTCAGCACAAACGCGGGATTCGCCATGGCGCCGCCAAAGACGCCCGAGTGCAGGTCGCTCTTCGTGCCTCGCAAATCGATCTGGTAGTAGACAAGCCCGCGGAGGCCGTAGCAGATCGATGGAATCTCACGCGCAAACATCGCCGAGTCGGAAATGACGACGACGTCGGCGGCGAGCAGTTGTTTGTTCTCGCGCACGAACTGATCGAGGTGAAGGCTGCCGACTTCCTCCTCGCCTTCGAGAAACACCTTCATGTTCAGCGGCAGGCGGCCGGTCTGCTTCATGTGCGCCTCGATGGCTTTGAAGTGCATGAAGATCTGCCCCTTGTCGTCGGCCGCCCCGCGCGCGTAAATCTCCCCTTCGCGCACGGTCGCCTCGAACGGCGGTGATTCCCACAGCTCGATCGGGTCGACAGGCTGGACGTCGTAATGGCCGTAAAAAAGAATCGTCGGCGCACCCGGCGCGTTCAGCCACTCGCCGTACACAATCGGATTACCGGCGGTGTCGATCACCTGCACGCGCTCGAGGCCGATCCCGCGCATGTGATCGGCGCTCCAGTCGGCCGCACGGCGCACGTCGCCCTGGTGCTGCGGAAGCGCACTGATGCTGGGGATCGCGAGGTACTGTTTCAGCTCCTCGACGTATCGATCGCGCTGCACATTGATGAAATCCACGACCGTATCGATGGTGTCCATTTACCGTCCCTTCGGGTGCTCGATGGGAAGATCGATTCGATCGCCCCACTCTTTCCACGATCCGATGTAGTTACGGACGCGCGGGTAGCCGATCAACCGCAGCGCGAGGTAGGAATGCGCCGCGCGGTACCCGCCCTGGCAGTAGGTGACCACTTCACAGTCCGGCGTCACGCCCGCGTCTTCGTACATCTGTTTTAGTTCGGCAGCCGGCTTGAAGGCGCCATCGGTGCCGAGGTTGTTCGTCCACTCGAGATGGACGGCGCCAGGGATCGCGCCGCCTCTCGCGGCCCGCACGCTGCTGCCGCAGTACTCCCCGTCGCTTCGCGTATCGAGCATCACCACGCTCGATCCGCCGAGGCGATCGCGAACGTCGCGCCAGCCGGCAAGAATCGTGTCGTCTCGCGTGCCGGTCCATTCGGTCGAGGTGGGTTTGGCGGCTTTCTGCGTGACCGGGAACCTGCGCGCCACCCATGCCTGATAGCCGCCGTCCAGCACACGCGTATCAGGGTGGCCGAAAAATTCCAGAAACCAGAACGCACGCGCCGCCCTGATGCCGGAGGTGTCGTCATAGACGACGACCGGCACATCATTCGAGACGCCGCGAGAGGCCAGGAGATGCTCGATGATCCAGAAGAACGCTTTCAGCGGCGCCGGATCCGTATCGACAATGCTCAGGCCGAAGAGATCGAGGTGAACGGCGCCCG
>JANNJO010000042.1:0-1712 GCA_031395755.1 Acidobacteriota bacterium | reverse complement strand
TGACATGATTGTCAGGAGGTTGCCGCTGCCTGTCATTCCGAGGCTCCCTCAGCCGAGTACACGTGGGAGTTGGCGTATCCCACGATAGCCATCCGGGTCGCCATGCCATTGCCGACGTGACGGGGACGATGCCATACCTGGGCAGGGGCGTAGACGATGTCGCCCTGGCTCGCGACGAAGAGGGGCACGCCGTCGATCAGGAACTCATTCTGGCCCTCGAGCATGAACCACGCCTCAGGACCGGTGAGGTGAAAGTGCCCCTTGTCGCCAGGTTGCGCCGGCTTCTGTGTTTTTGGGTCTCCTCTAATAATGTTCACAATGCCCACGTTGACAAAGCCACCGTCATGAGCGTCGCCGATAAACTGGTTCTGATTGCGTTTGGTCTTCTGCGTCCCGGCGATGGTGAGGTTGTAGTCGATGTAAGGCACGTTCGCATCGTCGTACGTGCCTTTCGCATTCGCCACGCGCGCCCGCTCATACTTCACGCCAGCCACGGGGGTGGGCGTCTCATCGGCCGGATACATCGTGTGCGCATCAGGATTCGTCACTTCGAAGCGCAGCGACGGTCTGTCCCCGACCGTTTCCAGACTGTAGATAAGGCGCTTCGGAACTTGAACCAGGAATCCCTTCGACGCGACAAACGGCTCCTGCCCTTCGATCGTGAACCGAATCTGCCCGTCTTGCACGGCCCACCAGATACGATGGTCCTGATGGAATCGCCGCGGCGTCTTCGCTCCTGCGGCCATTGAAATGTACTCGCCGTGGAAAAGGTTGTCGTGAACGATGACGTCTCTCCAGTTCTGCTGGCCCTTGTGCTTGGCGAGCACATCTGACAGCTTCGTGAGAGGCTTGTGCGGCGGAACGAAGGCGTTCGGTTTCACCGGCATCGGCGCCCATACCTCCATCTGACCGCGGCCGGCGCCGCCCTGCCCTCTCCCACCGGCGCCGCCTGCACGCTCCTGGCCGCTCACATCCGCCTGCTGGCCCGGTAGCGACAAAACCAGCCCCAAGCCCGCTGTGACGAACGCCATTCGTTTAAGTAATCGCATCTCGATCCTTTCTCTAGGCAAGAGCCCTTTAGTTAGAACGTGAAACGTGTCTCTATCTGGAAAATTCGCGGAGGCGTCAGCCAGCGCGCCGATCTTCATCACGTGATCGAGTTTGGCCGAGCGTGATCGAGTTTGGCCGAGCGTGTCGTCGGCAGTTATTTCAGCAGGTGCGCAACTTTGGCGATGCCTGCGTTGGCACAAATCTCGTCTTTGTCGCCGCCGACCGCGCCACTCACGCCGACCGCGCCGATAGCGACGTTGCCTACCCGTATCGGAACGCCGCCGCCAACGCCGACGGTTCCCTCGACGTTGGGCATCGGAGAACCCAAGGTGGATCCCCGTGCCGTGGCAAACGCCAACGAGGTCGGAAATCGCGAGGCAAACGTCAGCGCGGTGTAAGCCTTGCGCCGGCTCAAGTCGATCGTGTGCGGGCCGTTTCCCTCGTCGCGCACAAACGCCTTGAGCAAGCCGCTGCCGTCAACGACCGTCACGCTCACGCTGAAGCCGTCGGCGCGGCACCGTTCGACCGTGCCCTGGACGATGGCCTGGGCCATTTCCATGGACAGCGCCTTTTGAGCGACCAGGCCCTGCGCGGATGCCGCCGATGGCGCCACCAGCACACACAGACTGATAGAACAAAGCAGGCTGGCTAACAGTGTGAGG
>JANNJO010000506.1:0-4133 GCA_031395755.1 Acidobacteriota bacterium | reverse complement strand
CAATTTGGCCATCAGTTGGTTTCGAAGGCAAAAGTAAAAAGGAAAAAGGCAAAAGGCAAATAAGAGATAACTTTAGATTATTTTGTCTTTCCTTTCTGTTTTTTTACTTTTCACTTTTTACTTTTTACTTACAGCGAAGTTACGAAGCCCCTTGCGGGGCTTTTTTTGTTAGTGGCGCACCCATCTATGAACGCTGATCTCGATCGCCTCATCCGCCTGCAGCAGCTCGAAACGACCACCGACGAGGCCCGGCGCAAGATCGCCGACCATCCGCTGCGCACGCAGCAGCTCGACGCCCGCCTGCAGTCGGCGCGCGAGGGCGTCGCCGGCTCGAAGGCACGGCTCACGGAGGCGCAGGAAAAACGCCGGGTCGACGAGAAGGAAGTCGTCACGGTCCAGGCGCGGCTGGCGAAATACAAAGACCAGCTTCTCGAGGTGAAGACCAACCGCGAGTACCAGGCGATGCTGCACGAGATTGAGGCCGCGCAGACCGACATCCGCGCGCGGGAGGATCGGATCCTCGAGATCATGATGGAGTCCGACGAGCTGAACGCAACCATCAAGAAGAGCGAGGCGGAGCTGAAAGCTGCGGAGAAGGACGTGGCCGCGGAGCGCGCGATGCTCGACGCAGAGCTGGCGAGGCTGCAGACCGAGATCGACAAGACCGGAGCGGAGCGAAACACGCTCGTGGCGCAGATCGATCGTGGCGTGCTCGGCATCTTCGAGACCACAGCCAAAGGCCGCAAGGGCGTCGCCGTCGCGGAAGCGCGGAACGGCCTCTGCACCATCTGCCACGTTCGCCTCCGTCCCCAGGTCTTCAACGAGGTCCGGAAGAACGAATCGATTATCCAGTGCGACAGCTGCCGGCGAATCCTTTACTTCGTCGACAACCCCGAAGCGCCGGCGCCCGTTCCTCAGGTGTAAATGTCGATCGTCGCCTACATCGATGGAGGCGCGCGCGGGAATCCCGGCCCGGCCGGTTACGGCGTGCGCATTGAAGACGATGCCGGAACCCTCATCGACGAGCTTCATGGGTTTCTCGGCAGCGCGACGAACAACATCGCCGAGTACAACGGCCTGCTGGCCGCGCTGCGCTACGCGCAGCGGCACGGTCATCGCAAGGTTCGGATCAAGTCGGACTCGGAGCTGCTCGTAAAACAGATGAAAGGCGAGTACCGCGTCAAGAACGCCGGCCTGCAGCCGCTCTACCAGGAGGCGCGCTCGATGGCCGAAGGGCTCGAGCGCATCGTCTACGAGCACGTGCGGCGTGAACAGAACAAGGACGCAGACCGGCTGGCGAACCTCGCCATGGATCAGGCGACGAAACCAGGGGTTTAGGTCGTGATCATCGGCGGCGGCGCGACGGACGGCGGCGGCGTCTGCCGGCCCAAACGGACGAGCGCCGCGGCACCGAGGCCGGTCGTCCAGACCATGTACTCCAGCACAAGCCCGACTCCGACGAGGGTCCACACGATACCGGTGAGATCTCCCGTCAGTCCCACCAGGCGGGCCAGCAACAGCGGCGACAGAATCATCGCAATGCCGGCAACCGTGGCGGCGTAGGGACGTTCTCGCAGCGCTTCGACTCGGTGCTGCAGGAGACGTCCGAAGTGGTAGGCCACGCCGGTGAAGCCCACGAGCAGCACGAGGATACCGGCCACGATCGCCACCGGCACGAGCAGCAGCAGCGGAATGCCGATGATGGATATCGCCAGCACGACCACCGTCATCACGAGCACCGGCACGAACAGGATCTCTGCCAGAAAACCGACGATCCATGACTTGACCGGCTCGGTCGCCACGCGGTCCGCAATCTGTTCGACGGGCGTGCGCGCGACGAACAGCACGAGCGCCGTCAGGAGAACGAGCAGCGCAATCCGCACGAGGGTCCCCGTCAAGCGGGCGATCGGGTACAGCTCTCCTATCGGATCCCAGCCCCATCGTTCACGCCCGATCCATTCGCCTCCGCGCCAGGGGCCGCCGCCGAAGCCGACCTCCTGGACCTTCCCTCGAATGACGGCCTTCGGATCCCGCGACAACCCACCGCCCACGACGGTGACGTCCCTTCTGATGTCTGCCTGGGGTCCGAGCGTCGCCGAGCCGCCGACCACAACGAGCTCGCCGTCGATTTGCCCATCGATCGTCGCACTGCCGCCGATGACGACGACATCGCCGCGCACCGTTTCGTCTGCCGCCACCGAGACGCTGCCGCCGATGCGGACGATATCGTCCCGGCGGCGCGCGCGCGGCGCCGGCCGCTCGTCAGAATCGACATCCGGATCCGGATCGTTGGGCGTGCGGGGCACCCCGGGAACGGTTGGCCCCGCGGGAACAGGCGGTACCGCCGGAGGCGGCCGAACACCGGCAAGCGACCTGCGCGCCTGCGGATCGAGATACGAGAGCTGCAGAACGACGTCGGCATCTTCACCAAGGCGCTTCCGAAGCTCGGCGCCCGTGACGGCAGCGCCATCGACGGCGATCGTCGAATCCGACACCTCGATCGAACGCACGTCGGTCCTGAAGCGCGGCGTCAACACCACGCCGTTGGCGATCGGCAGCACCTCGAACCGCTTCTCGAGGCGTCCGCGTACGCTGTTCACATCACCTTGCGCCGATATTGCCAGCGCTGCCAGCACGATCAGGACAGGCGCGACGATCAGAGTTCTTGCCATTGCGATACTCCCTTTTCAGGTCCTTCAGATATCAACAGGCGGTGCAGCGCCGACAGCGAAAATGCGCCCATTGCCGAGATGAGCACCAGACCGGTGGATCCTTCCCTGGTCACGACGGCCCGCGTCACCGCGAGACCTGTCGTCGTGAACACGTCCGACAGCGCGAGGCCCGCGCTCGCAAACTGCATCAACCACACACCGACGCCGATGCCGCCACTGACGAGCCTCGTGAACATCGACGCAAACTGCGGCTGGGTCACCGCAATCGCCCAGGAGGAGACGGCGACGCCGGCGATCAACGCGGCCCAGCCGACGAGGCCCGCCAGCGGATTGCGGAGCGGCCGCCGGCCGGCCGGCAGCGGCGCCCGCCTCACGGCATTCATGGTGCGCGCGGCGAACTGAGGAGGTGGTGCGGGCGCCTCGACCGAGCGGAAGATCACCGAGAGGCGCGCGTCTTCCTCATCTTCGTGGAGCGCCGTGTGTTTCAGTGGGTCTTGGTGTTCCATCCCAGGCTCTCCATGTGATCCGCCAGCTCTTTTCGCGCGCGATGGAGCGAGCTCTTGACCGTGCCCATCGGCAGTCCGGTCATCTCCGATATTTCGTCGTAGTCCAGCTCGCGTTCATAGCGCAGCGTCACGACCTCGCGATACTCCGGCCTCAGGCGTCCTATGGCCGTCTGCAGCGCGACGGCGAGCTCGCCGTGCTCGGCGATCGCGGCAGGCGTCGCGCCGATGGTATCGGCGAACTCTCGCGTCTGCGGCCCGTCTTCCGTCCCCTCTTCCAGAGGCTGTGTTTTCAGCGCGCCTCGTCTAAGATCGTCGATCGCCACGTGATGCGCGATCGTCAGGAGCCAGGCCGAGAATTTCCGCTGCTCGTCGTAGGTGTGCAGCGCACGGAAAGCCTTTACGAATGTGTCTTGCGCAAGCTCTTCAGCGCGCGACGGGTTCCTGACCATGCGCACAATGAGGCCATAGACCGGCCGCTGGTACCGCAGCACGATCTCGCGGAATGCCGACTCAGACCCATCGAGCGCTCCACGAACCAGTTCGACGTCGGGGGCTGGCACTCTCTTTGTTGTTCTACGAAAGAACAGTCATTCAGGTTGCAAAAGATTACAGCCAACTCGACCCCGACGGCCGTCGTCTAAGAGGGGATGCAACCCGCGATTCTGGTCCTCGCAGCCCTCGTCCGTCTGGGCAGCCCTGACGGTGTTCTGGGGCAAATCAGGTCGGAAGTCGAGCTGCGTCCGACCCGCGCGTCCGTCCCGCCCAAGGTCGACGGCATCCTGGATGACGAGGCCTGGTCCCACGACTCTCAGCCATTGGGGACATGGATGTCGTACAACCCGATGAGAGGCGAAGCCGCAGCGGAAAAGACGCAGGTGTGGATCGCGTACGACGAAGAGGCCATCTACTTCGCGTTCCGCTGTCTCGACACGCAGGCGAACAGGATCCGGACGAC
>JANNJO010000502.1:0-4355 GCA_031395755.1 Acidobacteriota bacterium | reverse complement strand
AACAGGATCGTTTTGCCGTCGGCGCGAAACTGCTGCACGGTCCGGATGCATTGCTGCTGAAAAGCCTCGTCGCCGACGGCGAACACTTCGTCAAGCAGGAGCATGTCCGGATCCAGATTGGCCGCCAGGGCGAACGCCAGCCGTACCACCATTCCGGATGAGTAGTTCTTCATGGCCACGTCCATGAACGCCGCGAGCCCTGAGTAGTCGACGATGCGATCGTACAGGGCTTCGATCTGAGTACGTGTGAGGCCATGCACCGAGGCGCTCAGGAACAGATTCTCGGAGCCTGTCAGCTCGGGATGGAAGCCGACGCCGAGCTCGATCATCGTCCCGATGCGCGAACCCCGACGGACCGCAAGCCCGCCTTCGGTCGGGCGATGAATACCCGCGACCAGGCGCAGGAACGTACTCTTGCCCGACCCGTTTCGCCCGATGATTCCGACCGCTTCGCCGGAATTGATGGAGAGCGTGACGTCGCGCAGGGCCCAGAATTCCTCGGTGCGCTCACGGTGCGATGTATGGATCAACCCGAGGAACCGCTCTTTAATCGATCCGGAGCGGTTGTGCCGCAGCAGGAATCGCTTGGACAGGCCCTTCGACTCAATGACCGTCGACATCAGACCTGCTCCGCCAATCGATCCTCGGTGCTGACAAACAGCGTCGCACCCAGGACGAACATACCTGCGGCGTAGCTGCCGGCCACGAGCCACACGGCAAGATCCGGCGCGCGCCCGGAATGAAAGATCTGTTGATACCCGACGATGAACGAAGACATCGGGCTGAGCAGGATTGGCAGTCGAAGACGCTCCGGCAATCCATCGTACTGGTAAAGAATCGGCGTGGTCCAGAACAGGACGCCAAGCGCAATCTCCAGAATGTGCCTGACGTCGCGGAAGAACGACGTCAACGTTGCGAGAGCAAACCCGACGCCCGCCGTAAAGAGAATCTGGAGCGCGAGAAGAACGGGAAACAGCAGCATGGCCGTCGTCGGCGGCATTCTGAAAATGAGGAGGGCGGCCGGCAGGAACACGGCAAGTGTGAGCAGGAACTGGACGAGATTGAACAGGACCGTCGCGACCGGCAGGATCGCCCGCGGAAACGCGACGCTCTTGATGAGCGCCCCGGCTCCCACGACCGATCCGGTCGACATCATCGCGGAGTTCATAAAGAACGTCCAGTTCAAGAGGCCCAAGAGCAGATTGAACACGAAGCCTTCAGTGCCAATTCGAAGGATGTAGTTAAAGGCAATGGTGTAGGTCACGAGCATCAATAAGGGATTGGCAAGCGACCAGAAGAATCCGAAGACCGAACCGCGGTACTTCAGCTTCATGTCCCGCAACACAAGATTCCTCAGCAGCTCACGGTAGCGCACGATCCCGAGCAACCCCGCACTGACGCTCGGCGGCGCGGTTCGATCTTCCATGGCGTGCCCCGACGCGCGCTCCTCGCGGGCGGCGCGAGCCAGCCGAGCGAGAGCAACAATGGCGCGCCATCCGAACGCAGCGAGAGCCAGCAGAAGCGCAGCGACTGGAAACGAAATGCGGGACACACCCTGAAACCCATGGACGAGCCACGCCAGCAGTGTTCCCATCGCCGTGCCTGCGAACACGCCGCCGAGCAGACGCGGAAGCCATCTGCGCCCTTGCCTGTAGGTGTAGGCGCGAAATGCGAGGAGCCCGGCAATCTGCGAGGCGACGACAAGCGGCAGCGTGCGGGTTGCCGAGGGAAGAAACCGCGCAAGCTCAGCGGAATCAAAGCGCAGGACGTACGCAGCGAAGTAACAGATCACGGCCAACGCACCGTCGACCACGACCGCAGTCAGCCGCGAGGCAGGCTGCTCGATGAGAGGTTCCTGCCCTGACGATCCCTTCATTCGAGGCCGAGCCTGGCCAGCGCCGCCTTGACGCGGCGCTTGACCTTTGGCCACATCACGCGACGAGGCTCGCGCAGGGCGGTTCTGACGGTATCGCCCGCATTTTCCTTGCGCGAGATTCGAAAAAGGTTGCCTTCTACCGCGGAATGGGTGCGAACGAACACCCGATCGATCGTCCTGCCGAGTTCCCGTTCGGACGCGCGCAGGAGAAATATCTGCTCCGGCCTTCCCATCTGGGTGCCGGCGACGTAGTCCTGAACGTCCTCGAGCTCCATGCCCTTCTCGAGGATACCGTACTTGTTCATCACATCCACGGCGACCTGGGCGTGCTCATGCGCGGCGCCAGGCTCAGCGAGCACCACGCGGCCGGCTGGCTTCAACACGCGGCTGAAACCCGCCATCGCTTTCTTTCGATCGGGTATGTGATGCGCGCTCTCGAAGGCGAGGACCGCATCGATCGCGACGCTCCGAATCGGCAGGTTCTCGACGTCGGCCACGACGAGATGCGGCCGGTTTGCCCCCATTCGCTCGATGCCGATCTCGAGGTACGTCCTGCAGATGTCGACGCCGATCGCTTCCACGCCGGCCTTGTACAGCCACTCCGTCGTCCAGGCATAACCGCACCCGCTGTCAAGCAGCGCGTCCCCGCCTTTGAGATCCAGAAGCGGAACGGACGCACCGAACAGCTTGATGAGATACAGCGTGAAATCCGTGTTATGCGGGTTGAACGGCGAGAGGTACCCGGGTGAAAAGAATTGCGGATCGTCAACCTTCCCGCTAATCGCGATCTCCGCGCGTTTATGATGCGCTCCCCCATCAGCGTCAGAGGCTTCCGTCCTCGACGGACTGTCTCTGATGCCTTTGACCAGGTCTGCCGGAAGCGTCCGCGCGCATTCTTCGAAGAATCGTCCGTCGCGCTCGCGATCGCGCAGATGATCGGGTAACAGCTCCGGCAAAAGCCCCGTCACGGGAAACCATCGCGCGCACGCCTGGCAGACCAGCAGGCCCTCTTCGACCTCGACGGCACAGTCACGCTCCGCCGGCGCGGGGCTGGCCGCATATCGATTGAGAATGGTCCTGATCGCGGTCGGCTCACGTTGAGGACCCAGGGGCGCCACGATGGCGCCTTCCGGGGCGACACGCGTCGATGCCTCCCTGGCGCGGCCGGGCATGTCCGCCGGACGTTCTCTTACAATAATGATGGCCAGGTCACCAAGGCAGACCGGGCAGGCCAAAAATGTAATCAGCGTGTACCGCATTACAGGTTGTGCTTCAGGCTACAGCAGCCTAGAACGCCTGTCTATGCCGGGTGGGCGGCTTGGATCGAACCCTGCATAGGCGGGGTTATGCCCAAATGTTCTCCTGTGGCACTCATAGGCTTCGTGTGTGTAACCCTCTGTGCCCCGGTTGGGCTGCTCGCGCAATCTGTGACTTTGGGCGGATCGCTGAACGTCGCCTCTGCTGAAGATTTCGCGGCACGATCGTTCCAGGATCCCTGGGACATGAATGAACGGACCGACTTCGGATGGTTCCTTCACGGCGCGGACCTGCCCGCTCCTCACCTGAACAACATCTCGTTCTCGGGAGGCCTCTTCCACGCAACGACCGACACAAACCCGAACCTCTTTCTGCTCGAAACCGGGAATCCGTTCGCTGCGCGCCTCGGGAAGACCGGCTCCAACTATCCGATCGACGCAGATCTCTACAAGATGGTCGCGATTCGCATGTTCATCAACGGATCGCCGCAGGCGTCCTTCGGCTGGAATCGCAACGACCTCTGGGACGGTACCCAGAGCAGCAGCAACATCATCAATCTGACTGCCGGATGGCGAACGTACTTCGTAGATCTTTCAACTCTCGGAATCAGGAGCGGCTCGACCCCCTGGAGTGGCCTCATCAGGTCACTGCAGTTCTCTCCGTCGTATTTGACCCAGTTCGATCTGTACATCGATTGGATTCGCCTGGTCAATATCAACCCGGCGCTGTGCCGCCAGGTGACCTGGTCGGGGTTGACCAACGGGCAGTTCGATCTGTATCTTTCTGCCGAAAACGGAACCACCACCGCCGCGACTCTGCTGGCGCAGAACGTAGTGAACGGCACAGCCTCTCAAGGGTGCGCGAACACCACGGGGTCGGGCTACAACTTCTACGCCGGCGGGCTGTCACCCGGCAGCTATCGAGTGATCGCGCGCCGGGTGTCGCCCTTCGGAGACTTCACGTCCTCCACAGCCTACGTCGTCAACGCAACGCCGACGCTGACCATTACCGCCCCTTCGGAGGAAGGCAGCACGGACGATTTCGCGACGACACAGCTCGTCAATCCGTGGGACATGAACGCGGTCTCGGACGTCGATGCGACCTTCCAAGTGACGGGAGCCCAGATAGCGACGATTCAGGGAGAAACACCCGGCGGATCGGCACGTCCGAACACCCGCGTGTTCTCGGGAACGAGCGTGGCTGCTTCCGGCCCGGCGGGGGA
>JANNJO010000483.1:0-1977 GCA_031395755.1 Acidobacteriota bacterium | reverse complement strand
GACTGTAAAAGCTATAATCTGGCGGCTGGCCAATGCGCTCGGAAGGCTGGCAAGACTTGAACTAGCCAAACCGATTGGCCCTCGACAGTACGTGCGCCACCTCTCCGCCGTGGCGGCGGCATCGGGAAACAATGCCGGCCGATACACCATCAACAGAGGGCGGTCCCCAACGCGGATGTACCGCGGATCGCGCAGCGCGGGTTCGATGTCTCTGATGAACGCGAGATCGTCCTCGGGCGAATGCTGTTGCGAGATCAGCCACTCATCGTCGCGGCCATCCCACCGGCGGGTCCAGTTCTCGTTGGCCCAGCAAATACAGAATGGGAAATCAAGATCTGACGATGCCAGTACTTGATCGAAGGGTCTGCGAAGCAGCTTTCTCCCGTGAAACCAATAATGGTAGTAACAAAAGCCGTGGACTCCATGGAGCTTCGCCAGCTCGATCTGGCGTCGTTGGATCTCCGGCAGCCGTAAATCGTAAAACCCCAGCTCCCCCGGCAGATGGGGTTGATAGTGCCCGTCGAACTGCGGCTTGGCGCGCGTCACCGACGTCCACTCGGTGAAGCCTTTACCCCACCAGGAGTCGTTCTCCGGAATGGGATGATACTGCGGCAGGTAGAAGGCGATTAACTTGATCCTCGTCTCTACGGGCGTCGACCGCGCCAGAGGCATGTACTCTGCTTTCGCTTCCTCGTAAACCCACTTTGGCAGTGTCTGAGGTTGCGACAACGGTGCAGAAACACTCTCCGCGACAACGATACTCTCCTCGACAACGATGTGCCTGGGATCCACAACGACGATCGGCGCGACTGGCGTGGCGATCTCCGGAACCAGCGGTTTCTCCGGGGCAGCCGCCGCATCGTCAACGGGCTGCCCGGGAGTCAACGTCTGAAGGCCTGAAACAGGGGACGGCGCCGGGGTGGCACGGCGAAGGCGGCGCGCAGCCCGCAGGGGAGCGGTCAACCGCCATGAGCGACTCCGCTCATAAGTCTCCACTTGCGTCTGCAAGGCAAGAATCACTGAGCGCAGCTGGGAGATCTCCTGTCGCGCCTGGCAGATCTCGTGCTGCGAGTCGGAGATCTTCTGCTGCGCCCCGGATAGTTCTTCCTGCAGCCGGGCACCGTGAATCTGTGACGCTTCAAACCGGGCCTGCGACGTGCTCAGCTGCGTCTGAACATTCGAGAGCTGTTCGTAGCTGACCGCCAACTGCGCCTGCAGGCGGCTCAACTCCGACGTGAGGTGCTCCTCACTATCGCGCGACGCTCGCTTATGAGTTTCGAGATCGGACTCGAGGCGGTGCGCCTTGCGCTCGAGCCATTCCTCCGTCGTCGCATGAGCCTTCGCAATAGCGCGCGATGAGACTAAGTCGGTCTGGGCGGCTGCCAGCCTCGTATTCGCTTCCAGAAACTGGCTTCCGATCGCTTCGGCGTGCGAACGGGCATGCTGGAGCTCGGCGATGAGCGTCGTGGTCAGGAGATCCAGTTCGCCGATGCGCCGTCGCGCCTGGTCACGCTGTTCTTCGTGGGCGGCCAGCGAGCTCACGGCGGCGCCAACCCGATCTGCCTGGCGTGTGAATTCGGCACCGATGGTCTCGATGCTGGCCCCTTCGAGATGCACGGGGTCACCGAGCCGCCGGGAGATTTCTTCGGCGCACTGGCTCTGGACTTGACTCAGCTGGGCCGGCCAGTCAGCGGCCCAGATAAAATCCCCGCCATCAAGCAATCCAACCGGCATATCGGGCAGAGGCCCGTCACTGGCCAGTCCCAGCAGATAAACAGGCGCCTCTATCCCGGGAACCGGCTTGACGTCCGTGCTGGAATCCGCCGAGAACGGAAAGGTGACAAAGGTCGTATCCGTCGATTCGACAAGCGGCCCCACAATCGAGCCGCCCCGAACGCGCTGTCCCCCAATAGCGATGTTGCGGTAGTAAGACCGCAATAATTGCTCGAACTCTTCGCGATAGAGCTCGCGCACATG
>JANNJO010000478.1:0-2950 GCA_031395755.1 Acidobacteriota bacterium | reverse complement strand
TGTTGATGGGCGACAACAGCCGCGTCGTGGCGCAGCGTGTCGCGGCAAAGATGGAAGAAGTGAACCGGACGCTCCCGCCGGGCGTGGTCGCGAAGACGGTCTACGACCGCACGAAGCTCGTCGACGCCACCATCGACACCGTCAGTCACAACCTCTTCATCGGCGCGCTCCTGGTGCTCGCGATCCTGTTCGTTTTTCTCGGTAACGTCCGTGCCGCCATCATCACGGCGTGTGTCATTCCGTTGTCGATGCTGCTGGCGATCACGGGCATGGTGGAACGGGGCGTCAGCGGCAACCTGCTGAGCCTGGGCGCGCTTGACTTTGGCATCATCGTCGACGGCGCCGTGATCATCGTCGAGAACTGCATGCGCCGCCTGGCCGGACGTCAGCACCAACTGGGCCGTCCGCTCACGCGCGCGGAGCGGTTCGAGACCGTGTTCGAAGCGTCGAAGGAGGTCCGGCGCGCCACGATGTTCGGCGAGCTGATCATCATGATCGTGTATCTGCCAATCCTGACCCTCACGGGCATTGAGGGCAAAATGTTCTACCCCATGGCGTTCACAGTGCTTGCGGCGCTGTTCGGCGCCATGGTCCTGTCGGTCACGTTTGTACCCGCCGCGGTTGCGCTGTTTGTGACCGGGCGCGTGTCCGAGAAGGAAAGCCCCATCGTCAGATGGGCCGAGCGCGCGTACCTGCCGGCCCTGAAGACGGCGATGGGCAATCGGAGTGCGACGGTCGCTGTTGCCGGCGCGCTGATGGTGGTGACGGGCGCCATGGCCATGCGTCTCGGGAGCGAGTTCCTCCCGAGCCTCGATGAAGGCGACCTCCTCGTGCATGCCCTGCGGATCCCAGGGACGAGCCTGACGACCGCAATTGAGATGCAGCACACGCTCGAGCGCAAGTTCAAGACCTATCCGGAAGTGGCCTACGTGTTCTCGAAGATCGGCACGGCGGAGATCGCAACCGACCCGATGCCCCCCAGCGTCGCCGACACATACGTGATGCTCAAACCGCGCGAAGAGTGGCCGAATCCGGGTCGGCCGAAGGCGGAGTTCGTCGAGCAGCTCCAGAAGGAGCTGCAGTTCGTACCGGGGAACAACTACGAGTTCATCCAGCCCATCCAGATGCGGTTTAACGAGTTAATCGCCGGCGTCCGCAGTGACGTCGCCGTCAAGGTCTTCGGCGACGATGTGGAGGTGCTGGCCGATGTCGGCGCCCGTATCGAGACCGTTCTGGCGTCGGTGCCTGGAGCGGCGGACACGAAAGTTGAACAGACCACCGGCTTGCCCATCCTTACCATCCAGCTGAAGAGAGCCGAAATGGCTCGCCTTGGGCTCAACGTGACCGATGTGCAGGACGTGATCGAAGTGGCGATCGGCGGCAAGACGGCCGGGCAGGTGTTCGAGGGCGACCGCCGGTTCGATATCGTGGTTCGACTGCCGGAAACGTTGCGAACGGACATGGATCAGATGAAGCGGATTCCGGTGCCGCTGCCCCGTGGTGTCCGTCCCACCAATGGTGACGCCGTAGCGGCTGTGGCCACAAGCGGCAGCTTCATCCCCCTCGGGTCGGTCGCTGACCTGGAGGTCGCGCCAGGCCCGAGCCAGGTCAGCCGCGAAAACGGAAAGCGGCGGGTCGTGGTCACGGCCAACGTCAGAGGTCGCGACATCGGGTCGTTCGTCGCCGACGCCGAGCAGCGCATCCGTGATGGGGTGGCCATCCCACCGGGCTACTGGACGGCGTGGGGCGGGCAATTTGAGCAGCTCATCTCGGCCCGCGAACGCCTTCAGATCGTCGTGCCCGTGGCGCTGCTCCTGATTTTCGGGTTGCTCTTCGCGACGTTTGGTCACGTTCGCGATGCGCTGCTCGTGTTCACCGGCGTGCCGTTGGCGCTGACCGGCGGTGTGTTCTTCCTCTGGGCGCGCGGCATCCCGTTCTCCATCTCCGCGGCCGTCGGCTTCATCGCCCTGTCCGGCGTCGCCGTGTTGAACGGCCTCGTGATGATTACGTTCATCAACACGTTGCGTGAGGAGGGGCAGCCGCTCGAGGACGCGGTCATGCATGGAGCCGTCGCGCGACTTCGCCCGGTATTGATGACCGCGCTGGTCGCGTCGCTCGGGTTCCTGCCGATGGCGTTGGCAACCGGTCGCGGCGCAGAGGTGCAGCGTCCGCTCGCAACGGTCGTCGTGGGCGGCGTCCTGTCGTCCACCGCATTGACGCTGCTCGTACTGCCGGTTCTCTACCGTCTCTTCGCCCGCGAGCATCAGGAGGTCGATTTGTGATGAGAGAAATCAAAGCCATCATCCGGCCGGACCGGTTGTCGGCCGTCTTACATGCGCTTCATGACATGCGAGACCTTCCGGGTGTGACGATTTCGACGGTGCGGGGTTTCGGCCGCCGCTATCCGCCGGAAGGAGCCGAGCAGGCCTTCGACGAGGTCGAGATGACGAAGCTCGAAATCGTCGTGTCTGTGGCCATCGCTCAGGATGTGGTTCGTGTCATCGAACAGGCGGCGCACACCGGCCGCGTCGGAGACGGGAAGATCTTCATGGTCTCGGTCGACCACGCCGTGAAGATCCGATCTGGGGAACGGGATGTGAGCGCCTTGTGAGTATGGCCGGCGCGTCCAAGCCATCAGCAGACCACGTGTCCCTGTTCACGCCGGCACGGCGGCGCGAAGCTGCTCGCATCGTGATTGTCGGCATCATCACGCTGGCGTACTGGCGCGGTCTGGCGCCGCTTTCAGTGCTGTTGATCGCCATCGCGGTCGGCTTGTATCCGCTGGCGCGAACCGGCCTCCTGGATCTCCGGCACGAACGCAAGATCGGCACCGAACTGTTCGTGACGATCGCGACGGTGATCGCTCTCCTGGGGGGCGAATACGTGGCGGCGGCTGTGCTGATGACGATCATTCTGATCGCCGAATACATCGCCGATCTGAACACCGATC
>JANNJO010000452.1:0-13043 GCA_031395755.1 Acidobacteriota bacterium | reverse complement strand
AACGCCGCGCTGCCGTCCGGTGCCGTGTCGACATCGTAGTCCGAGAGACTGAGCGTTTTTGTGAGCAGGTCGCGGATACTCGATTCGTCATCGACGACGAGAATGCGCGGACGCTCCGCAACTTTGCGCGCGCAGCCGGCGCCGTCGACGCCGGCGTGGCTCTCGCGCCGCCACGCGGGCGCTGGCTGTCCAGCCACGCGTCGATGTCGCGCTTGCGGAACCGCCACTGGCGGCCGTCGCGCTCAGCGGGGATCTTGCCGGCTTTGATGAGCCGGTAGACCGTGCGGAGGTTGACCTGGAGGTATTCGAGCACCTCCTCGGTCGTTAGAAACGTTTCATCCATTTCCAAGCAGTAAGATACTAGCCGCTTTCTGCGGGAAGCTGCACGGTGAACACCGCGCCGCCGTCAGGGTGATTCGCCGCGACGATCTGTCCGCCGTGCTCCTGAATGATGCCATAGGTAATCGCCAGACCCAGGCCGGTCCCCTTGCCCACTTCCTTTGTCGTGAAAAACGGCTCGAATAGCCGCGGCATCGCGGCCGCCGGAATCCCGGCCCCGGTGTCCCGGACTTCCACGAAGACATGGGGCGCGCCGTGATGCGGCCGCACAGAGGTCCGGGTCTCGATGCGCCCCCCTGCGGCCCCGATCGCCTGCTCGGCGTTGAGCACGATGTTGAGCAGCGCCTGCTGCAGAAGGAGGGGGTCCCCCTTCACGCGCGGGAGCCCGTCTTCGTGGCGGCGAACGACCTCAATGGCTGCGGCGCGGAACGCGGGCGCGCGCAGCGCGAGCACCCGGGAGAGCGTGGCGTTGATGCTGGTGCGCCTGCGCACCAGCCGCCGCGATCCCGCAAAGACGAGGAGGTTGCGCACGATCTTGGCGGCGCGATCGGCCTCGCGGTAGATTCGCTGCATGTCGCGGCGCAGGGCTTTTGGAAATGCGCCTGTCGTGCGAAGCAGCTCGATATGGCCGAGCACGCTTTGCAGCGGGTTGTTCAGCTCGTGCGCAATGCCGGCCACGAACTGCCCGAGCGCCGCGAGCTTCTCGGACTGCACCAGACGATTGCGCAGCTCGACGCGCTCCGCCTCCAGCTGCGCGTGGGGCGTGATGTCGCGCGCCACGAACACGGCGCCCACCGGCTCCCCCTCTTCGCCGAGCAGGGGAGTGAGCGTGACGAGAAACGTCCCGCGCAGCGCGGGGACGTCGATTTCGGCCGAGAGAGGTGTCGGGGTCTGACCCCCGTGACGATCGAGGGGGTCAGACCCCGTTCGTTCGATCATTGCCGCGCGCTCGAGCAACTCGCGCGCCGCCGGGCCCACGACGTTCGCGAGAGGGTGATCGATCAGCTCGTGCCGCGGCAGGCCGCTGCGCTCGAGAAACGCGCGGTTCATGTAGACGAGCAGGCCGTCCTGGTCGGAGACGGCGACGAGATCCGCCAGCGCGTTGAACGTGTTCTCGAGCTCGCGCCGCGACCGCACCACCGTGTCGAGGAGCAGGACGTTCTCGATGACGCCCGACAGCTGGCGCCCCATCTCATCCCCGCGCTCGAGCAGCGCCAGTTCCGATCCCGATTCGAGGCGGATTTCTTCCAGCACCATGGTGCCCAGCGCGCGCCTCTTTCCCTTGAGCGGAATCGTCAACATGCCGGTGTGCCCGCCGCCTGCGTTCGTGCTCGCGGCAATCTCCACGCGCTCCCGGCGGAGGCCGATCGCGGCCGGCGCCAGGGCGTCCGATGTGGAGATGCGCCGCTCCTGCGCCAGATAGACGACGTCCGACGAGGCGGAGAGGACGATCATCCTTGCGCGCCGATCGTGGAGCCACACCGACGTGCGGTCGGCGCCAAAGAGCCGATTGGTCCCGATGCACAGCGCTTCGAGCCCTGCGGTCAAAGTGATCGACGACACGCTGCGTGAAAATTCCTGCAGCAGGTTTCTGAGCTGACACTGCAAATCCGATTCGCCGGCCACGCGGGTCCGCTCGAGGGCGATCACGAACGCGTGCCCGACCGAGGCGACCGCGCGAAGCTGTTCGGCAGTGGGCTGGACCATTGATCCGACCACCAGGACGCCGAGGGAGTCCTGCACCTGCGTCAGCGGCACCAGTACGGCCGAGGTGGCGTCGAGATACTCGCCCACCCCGCGCACGACCCGTCGCAGATCGACCACGAAGAGCGGCTGGCCGTCGTGAAAGAGCGCCTCCGGCACCTGCCGGGCCGGCCACGGATCCCGGGGCAGATGATCGACACCGAACGCCGAGGTCGCGCGGAGGGCGTCGCCGGTTCGGTCGAACTGAAAGAGGATGGAGTTGCGCCCCTGGACCGCGGAAACGGCATGGTGGTGCAGCACCGGCAGCAGGTCGCTCAACCGGTCGGTGGCGGTCAGGGCCTGGAGGAGGCCCACCTCGCGTGGCACGGATTGAGTTTACCGGTATCATGGAAAAAGCCAGATAGCCCATTGAAACGTCTAAGTAACAGATGATGGCGGTAGCTTTGGCACTCCCCCTCCCGACCATGACGCGGACCGACGAAGAACTGGTCGCGCGATCGAAGACCGGCGACACGGACAGCTTCAACCAACTGGTCAGGCGGTGGGAGCGTCCGATCTTCGCCCTCGCGTATCGCACGCTCGGCCGCGAGCAGGATGCGCGCGACGTGACGCAGGAGACGTTCCTGCGGGCGTTTCGCGCGCTCGGGGGCTTCAAGGGGGACGCGAAGTTTTCGTCGTGGCTCTATCGCATCGCGCTCAACCTCTGCCGGGACTGGATGCGAAAGGATCGGCGTACGCCGGTCGTCGCCGTGCCGGAAGGGGTGGAAATGGAGCAGCTCGCGGCCGAAGGCGGGCCCAGCGAGACCGTCGAAGACCTGGCCGCGCGCGCCGAGCTCAGCGGCATCGTCGAGAAAGCGATGGAGAAGCTGCCGGCCGAACAGCGGCAAGCCATCATCCTCAAGGAATACCACGGCCTCACGTTTCAGGAGATCGCTGATTTGATGAAGTGCCCGCTCAGCACCGTCAAGACGCGCGTCTACCAAGGCTTGTCGACACTGCGGAAAGAGCTCGGGGATATGAAATGATGCACATTGACGACAACCAGGATGCCCTGCTCGACTACATCTACGAGGAAGGCGAGCCGGCGGAACGATTGAAGATTGCGAAACACCTGCAGGAATGCGCGAGCTGCTCGGTAGCCGTGCTCGAGCTGCGGACCGTCCGCGGGATGTTGAGCGAATGGACGCCGCCGCTGGCGCAGCTCGGCTTCCGGATGGTTCAGGATGCGGGCACGAGCCCCGATCACCAAGTGCGGGGTGGCTGGTCGTGGGGGTGGGCGCCCACGACACATCAAAGAAGCTGGGGATACGCCGCCGCCGCGGTGATGTTGTTCGTCGCGGGAATGGCGGTGTCGCAGCTTGACGTGGAGTACGGCGATGGCGTCATGACGGTGCGCACGCGCTCGGTGGGGTCCGGCTTAAGCCGGACCGCCACCGAGACAGCCGTCAGGAACGCGTCGATTCAGTTGCCGCCTTCGGCCGACACTGCGGAAGTGGAGTCCGGCTTAAGCCGGACCGCCACCGACGGCCGGCCCGCCATCGAGAGCGCGGACGTGGGGTCCGGCTCAAGGGTGGCGTCCGGCTTAAGCCGGACCACCACCGACGACACCGAACAGCTGCTGCAGCGCGTGCGCGCGATGATCGATCAAAGCGAGACCCGCCAGCAGCGCGAGCTGGCGCTTCGGTTGTCGCAGGTTGCGGGCGAAGTCGACACGCAGCATCAGGCCGACCTGTTGCGCATCCAGCAGAACTTCGGACAGCAGCAGGAAATGATGGATTACATCGTGAGGACCTCCGGGGGCCAGAAATGAACGCCATGAACGCCGCGAGAGTCGCGGCCTGGACCGCACTGGTCGTCGGTGTTCTCGGCGCCGCCTCATCTGCCGCAGAGCAGACGCCGGCGCGTCCCGCGCCCGCCACTGCCGCGCAGATACAAGCGCGGCAGCAGATCTCGTCGTTCGAAGCGGCGCTCGAGAATGCGGTGCGCAGCGGCGCGCAGATGCTCGATCAGCGCCTGCAGGCGTCGAGCGCCGCCAACATGGTGATGCTCGCGGGGCTCGCGCGTGCGCGCGGCTTTCGTCTCGAGGACTACGGCGTGCTGTTCGATGTGGAGTTTCCCTCGATGCGCCGCAGCATGGTCTGGAGCATGCAGGAGCTCGAGCGCGCCAGCACGGGCAAGCCCCGGCAGGCGGGCGAGACGACCTCGTCGGTGCAGCCGCGCGAGATTTATCAAGCCGAAATCACCGAGGCGCTCATCACGGCCATCCTTGATTTTCCCGGCGCGGTCGGCGTCGGCGCTGCGGAGTGGCTGACCGTCGCCGCCCGGGAGAGCGTCGTCGATCGCCGCTTCGTGCCCGGCGATCCGGCCGACACCGCGATCACCGTCATCCTCCGCGTCAAGGGCAGCGACCTGAGCGCCCTGCGGGATCGGACACTCACGCGTGAAGAAGCACGGAAACGCGTGGAGATTAAACAGTATTGAGCCCGGCTAATCCTGATCCCGGTGTCTAATATGAGTATGGTAAGGACAGCGAAGTTTCTGACAGCGGTCATGACGCTCCTCTTGGCGGGCGCCTGCGGGAGCAGCGCCCAGCAGCCCATCACCAAGCTGGTCGAGCCGGTGGACGTGAAGACCGGGTGGTTCGACGCGGGCGTCGAGAACGGCATGAACAAGCTCGTGCCGACGGCGATGCTCTCGCTCAAGAACGTCAGCGGCGAGCCCGTTGCCAACGTGCAGCTGAACGCCGTGATCCGGCGCGCGGGCGAGACCGAAGAGTGGGGCGGCGCATTTACGAAGGTGATCGGCACCGAAGGCATCCCGCCCGGCGGGAGGACGAAACCTATCGTCCTGCGATCGAACCTCGGCTACACTGGCACCGAACCGCGCGCACAAATGTTGAAGAACCGGCAGTTTGTCGACGCGTCCGTGCAGGTGTTCGCCAAGCACGGCGGCAGCCAGTGGGTGAAGCTGGGCGAGTGGCCGATCGCGCGCGACCTGCTGACCCAGTAAAAGCTTTCAGCTCTCGGCTTCCAGCTTCCAGTAGCTTTCAGCTGGCAGCTACTGGCGGCTGGTAGCCGGCAGCTGGGAGCTTCATGGCTCAATCCACATTAGAACGCCGGCTCGGTCCGCTCGACGCGGCCGCCATCATCGTCGCCAATGTCATCGGCGGCGGCATCCTCTTTACGCCGCCTCAGGTCGCTGCGGCCGTTCCCAATGCGTTCTGGTTTCTCGGTGCGTGGGTGGCCGGCGGCGCGCTGGCCTTCGCCGGCGCGATGGCGTACGCCGAGCTCGCGGCGTTGCGTCCACGAGCGGGCGGCGAATACGTCTACCTGCGCGAGGCGTTCGGCCGCCTGGCGGCGTTCCTGACGGGATGGACGTCGTTCGTCGCCGGCTTCACGGGTGCGATTGCCGCCAGCGCGCTCGTGCTCACGTTCTACCTCGAGCGCTTCATTGCCGGCGCGTCCAACAGCACGCCGTTCTTCGTCATCCCTCTGCCGTACGTCCCGCTGACGTTTTCGCGGCAGACGCTGGTGGCGATCTCCGCGATCGTGCTGATGGCGGGGATTCACCTGCGCGGCGTCGGGCCGGGCCGCATCATGGGGAACGTGCTTGCCGCACTGAAAGTGTCCGCACTGCTGATGTTCATCGCGCTCGGCTTTTCGATTGGCAGCGGATCGAGTGCGAACCTCGCGGCGTCGAGCGGCCCGATCGTCGGCGGCGCCTGGCTGCTCGCGCTGATTCCGGTGATGTTTACCTACTCGGGCTGGAACGCCGCCGGGTACATCGCCGAAGAGATTCGGGATCCCGGACGCAATGTGCCGCGCGCGTTTGCGCT
Source organism: Acidobacteriota bacterium (assembly GCA_031395755.1). Classification (GTDB taxonomy): domain Bacteria; phylum Acidobacteriota; class Vicinamibacteria; order Vicinamibacterales; family JAMQPK01; genus JAMQPK01. The sequence continues at coordinate 7,165 of JANNJO010000452.1, read as the reverse complement.
CGGCACGGCGGCGGTCATTATTATTTATCTGGCGTTGAACGTGCTGTATCTCTATGTGCTGCCGGTCGGCGAATTGGCGAAGGTCCAGGGGAGCGTGCTGGATGTAATCGCCGATCGCCTGCTGGGCGCGCGCGCCGGCGACATCATGGGCATCGTGTCGATCGTCAGCCTGGCCGCGAGCATCAGCGCGATGACATTTGCCGGGCCGCGCGTGTACTACGCGATGGCGCGCGACGGTCTGTTCTTCGATGCCGCCGCGAAGGTGCATCCCAAGTACCGCACGCCGGCCGCGGCGATCGTCGCGCAGGCGATCTGGGCGAGCCTGCTGGTGCTGTCCGGGAGCGCCGAAGCGCTGACCAACTACACGGGCTTTGCCATCGTGCTGTTCGCGGGGATCGCGGTGATGGCGCTCTTCGTGCTCCGCCGGCGCGAGCCTGCCGCGCCGCGCCCGTTCAGGGCCATCGGGTATCCCGTGGCCCCCGCCATCTTCGTCATTGCCTGCTTCCTGATCGTCGTCAATGCCATCTACAGCCGCCCGGGGCCGACGGGCGCGGGCCTGCTGGTCATGGCTGCGGGCATTCCGCTGTACATGTGGCTGACACGCCGCGCTCGCGTCAGTTGACCCCCCTTCCGAGCGTGGATAGACTGCGAACTAGTGATCCATTCCACAACGATTCTTGCCCTGCGGCACCGCGACCGGGCCGTGCTCGCGGGCGACGGCCAGGTGACCCTCGGCGACACCATCGTCAAGCAGAGCGCCAAGAAAATCCGGCGCCTGTATAACGATAAGATTCTGGCGGGCTTTGCCGGCTCCGCCGCGGACTCGTTCGCGCTGTTCTCCCGTTTCGAATCGAAGCTCGAGCAGTATCGCGGCAACCTCGAGCGTGCCTCGGTCGAGTTGGCGAAGGACTGGAGAACCGATCGCGCGCTGCGCCGCCTCGAGGCCATGCTCGTCGTCGTCGACAAGTCGTCGATGTTCCTGTTGTCGGGCACGGGCGATTTGATCGAGCCGGACGAGGGCGTGATCGGCATCGGCTCGGGCGGACCGTACGCGCTGGCCGCGGCCAAAGCGCTGGCCCGGCATACCGACCTCGACGCGCGCACCATCGCGGAGCACGCCATGAGCGTCGCGGCGTCCATCTGCATTTATACAAACGGCACCCTGGCAATCGAAGAGCTCTGATGGCTATTTCCTTACCCGAGACGATCGCACCGCCCACCGACAGCCTGACGCCGCGCCAGATCGTCGCCGAGCTCGACAAGTACGTCATCGGGCAGCACGCCGCGAAGCGCGCCGTCGCCATCGCGCTGCGCAACCGGATGCGCCGGCAGAAGCTCGAGCCCGAGATGGCCGAGGACATCGTGCCGAAAAACATTCTCATGATCGGGCCGACGGGCGTGGGCAAAACCGAGATCGCGCGGCGTCTCGCGCGGCTCGCGCAGTCGCCCTTCATCAAGGTCGAAGCGTCGAAGTTCACCGAGGTTGGCTACGTCGGCCGGGATGTCGAATCGATGGTGCGCGATCTTGTCGAACTCGCCGTCGACATGGTGCGCGAGGAGCGGCTCGACGAAGTGCACGCCAAGGCCGAGCAGAATGCAGAGGAGCGGCTGCTCGATCTGCTGCTGCCCCCGCAGCGCGCGACGCTGGAGCCTCCGCTGGAAGACATGGACCGCGTCCCCCGCAATCTGGAATTCATCCCCCCGGGAGGGGTATCGGTGCAGGACTCGTGGCAGCACACGCGCGAGAAATTCCGCGAGCAGCTCCACGACGGCCGCCTGGATCATCGCGCGGTCGATCTCGACGTGCGCGAGCGCGCGTTTCCGTCGTTCGAGGTCATCACCGGGTCGTCTGTCGAGGAGATCGACATCAACATCAAGGACATGCTGCCGGGGTTGATCCAGGGGCGCACCCGCAAGCGCCGCGTGAAAGTGCCCGAGGCGTTCGAGTTTCTGGTTCAGGAAGAGGAAGGCAAGCTCGTCGACATGGACAGCGTCGCGCGCGTCGCCGTGGAGCGCGTCGAGCAGAGCGGCATCATCTTCGTGGATGAGATCGACAAGATTGCCGGCCGCGAGGGGGGCGGGCAGGGCGGCCCCGACGTCAGCCGCGAGGGTGTGCAGCGCGACATCCTGCCGATCATCGAGGGGACGACGGTGAACTCGAAATACGGGATCGTACGCACCGATCACATCCTGTTCATCGCCGCCGGTGCGTTCCATGTCTCGAAGCCCTCGGACCTGATTCCCGAGCTGCAGGGCCGGTTTCCGATCCGGGTCGAGCTCGAGCCGCTCTGCAAGGAAGACTTCGTGCGCATCCTCACCGAGCCGAAGAACGCGCTCGTGAAGCAGTACATCGCGCTGATGGACACCGAAGGCATCTCGCTGCGGTTTCTCGACGAGGCGATCGATCGCATCGCCGACTTCGCGACGCTCGTCAACGAGCGGACCGAGAACATCGGCGCGCGGAGGCTGCATACGGTGATGGAGCGGCTGCTCGACGAAATCTCCTTCGAAGGACCCGACCTGCGCGATAAAATCATCACGATTGACGCGGCCTACGTCGAGCGGATGCTCGCGGCCATCGTCAAGAACGAAGATCTGTCGCGCTACATCCTGTGAACCGTCCGACGCTCCTCTGCCTCCTCGTTGCGCTGGGACATGTGGCCTGCGGCCAGAAAGGCGCGCCGCTTGCGCCCATCGTGTATCTACCCAGGCCGGTGACCGAGCTCACGGCGAAGCGGGTCGAGGGGGACATCGTTCTCCAGTTCAAGGTACCTGCGGTCAACACAGATGGCTCGGGCCCGGCGGACCTGGATCGCGTGGAGGTATATGCGCATACAGGCCCGCTCCCTGCGCCGGCCGACTACTTGAAGTACGGGACGCTCGTGCAGGCGAACGAGAACAAGCAGCCTGCGACAGGTGCGACAGGTGCGACGGGCGCGGCGGGTGCGACGGGTGCGGAAGGTGCGACGGGTGCGGGAGGTGCCGCGCTGATCGAGCAGGGTTGGGCGACGACCGTGCGGGAGGTGGTGACCGAGAAGCACATGGAGACCGGCCCCATGCCGCCGACGCGCGCCGCGTTGTCGGCAGTGGCGCCGGTGCAGATCGAGACGCTCGAGACGCCCGGGACGGTCAATTTCCCGATGCCACCGTTCCGGTATTACACCGTCGTGGGCGTCAGCAAGAGCCGGAACCGCAGAGGTCCATACGCGGGGCCGATTCGCGTTCCGCTTGTGTCCCCGTTGGCGGCGCCAGAAGAGCTGGATGCGACGTACACCGCCGCTGCGATCTTGCTTTCCTGGTCCGGCCAGCCCGAGGACGGCGTCGCGCCCGCGCAAGCGGCTCCAGCGACCGCGCCGGCTGCGGAGGCTCCTGCGATTGAGCACTCCAACCAGGAGACGGCGGGAACGCGCGAGATCTACGCGGCTGTTGAAACGGAAGAAACCGTGGACGCGCCGTTGGCGGGAGGCGCCCCGACCTCGAAGCCTCAGCCACCTCCGACGCCGCGTTTCGGCTACAACGTCTATGAGGCTCCCGCACCCGTCGCACCCGTCGCACCTATCGCACCGGTCGCACCGGTCGCACCGGTCGCACCTGTCGCACCAATCGCACCCAGCGCACCGGTCGCACCGTTGAACGCTACGCTGCTGACGACGCCGGTATTCGCTGATCCTAGGGTCGAGTTCGGCACCGAGCGGTGTTACGTGGTGCGGCGGGTGGAAATGGCCGGCGCGGTCGCGATCGAAAGCGCACCGTCCGCCGTCACCTGCGTGAAGCCCGTCGACACGTTCGCGCCGGAGCCGCCGAAAATGCTGCAGTCGGTCGCCAGCGGCACGACGGTCAACCTCATCTGGGAGGCCGGCACCGAATCCGACCTTGCCGGGTACGTGATCTTGCGCGGGGAGGCCCCTGGTGAGAAACTTGCCCCTCTGACACCGGCCCCCATCGCCGACGCGTCGTACGTCGATAGCTCCGTTCGACGGACCCGAACGTACGTGTACGAGATCGTGGCCGTCGACAAGGCGGGCAACCAGAGCGGTCCTTCGAACCGCGTCGAGGATACGATTCGGTGAGCGTCACGCGAATCGTACGGATCGAGCACGAGGGCGCGGCGCGCTACGCGGTGGAATCGGGCGACGGCGGCTATCGGCTGATCGAGGGCGATGCGTCCGCCGCGCTCATCTCGCTGAAGCAGCGAGCGGAAGCTGCTGCGAAGGCCGGCGTGGAGGTGACCCCCGCGCGGATTCTGGCGCCCGTCGAGCCATCGAAGATCGTGGCGATCGGATTGAACTACAAGGACCACGCGGCGGAGATGAACAAGCCGCTGCCGGTCGAGCCGCTGATGTTTCTGAAGCCGTCGACCGCGGTGATCGGCCCTGGCGACGCGATTCGCCTCCCGGCAAACGCGGGGCGGGTCGACCACGAGGCCGAGCTCGGCGTCGTGATTGGTAAGCGCGCGTCGCACGTGCCGGCCGGCCAGGCCCTCGACTACGTGTTGGGGCTGACGTGCCTCAACGACGTGACAGCGCGCGAGCTGCAGCGGAAGGACGTGCAGTACACGCGTGGCAAGGGCTTCGACACCTTCGCGCCGATCGGCCCCTGCATTGCGATGGGCCTTGACCCCTCGGCGCTCGATATCGAAGGATGGGTGAACGGAGAGAAGCGGCAGTCGTCGAACACGAGGCAGCTGATTTTCTCGGTGGCGGACATCATCGCGTTCGTCTCCAGCGTCATGACGCTGCTGCCTGGAGACGTGATTGCGACCGGCACGCCCTCCGGCGTCGGCCCGCTGAACGGCGGCGACCGCGTCACGGTGAAGATTGAAGGCATCGGCGAGTTGAGCAACACGGTAGACGGCAAATGGGGAACGATTTAGGGAGGTAGCGGCAATGAAACTGTTCGTGGACACGGGCAACGTCAAGGAAATCCAGGCGCTGGCGGACATCGGCATCATCGACGGTGTCACGACGAACCCGTCGTTGATGGCGAAGGAGACGGGCGATTATCGAAAGACGATGAAGGAGATCTGCCGGATCGTGCAGGGGCCGGTCAGCGCCGAAGTGCTCGCCACCGACTTCGAGGGCATGATTCGGGAAGGCCGCGATCTCGCGACGATCGACGAGCACATCGTCGTGAAAGTGCCGTTCACCAGGGACGGCGTGCGCGCGTGCAAGACGCTGTCGCGCGACGGCCTGAGAGTGAACGTCACGCTGGTGTTCTCGGCCGCGCAGGCGCTGCTGGCGGCGAAGGCCGGCGCGGCGATGGTCAGCCCGTTCGTCGGGCGCCTGGACGACATCGGGCAGACCGGGATGGGCCTCATCCAGGAGATCGTCGACATCTACCGCAACTACCCGTTCCAGACCGAGGTGCTCGTCGCCAGCACGCGTCACTCGATTCATATCATCGAGGCCGCGAAGATGGGCGCCGATATCTGCACCTGTCCGCCGAAGGTGATCGATCAGCTCTTCAAGCACCCGCTGACCGACATCGGCCTGGCGAACTTCCTGAAGGACTGGGAAAAGTCTCAAGCGGCCCGCGTGTAGTGGACCCGCAACACAAGCTCGACGAGCTCGAGAGAAGAGCCGAGCTTGGAGGAGGCGAAGACCGCCTCAAGCGCCAGCGCGCGGCCGGCAAGCTGACCGCGCGCGAGCGCGTCGAGATCCTGTTCGATGCGGGCACCTTCGAGGAAGTCGACAAGCTCGTCACACACCGCTGCCTCGATTTCGGGATGGCCGATCAGGTCATCCCGGGCGACGGCGTCATCGCCGGGCGCGGCCGCATAGAGGGACGGATCGTCTACGCGTTCGCCCAGGACTTCACCGTCTTCGGAGGCTCGCTCTCGGAGACCAACGCTGCCAAGATCGTGAAAATCATGGATCTGGCGATGAAGATGGGGGCGCCGATCGTTGGATTAAACGATTCCGGCGGCGCGCGCATCCAGGAAGGCGTGCTCTCGCTCGGCGGGTACGCCGACATCTTTCTTCGCAACACTCTCGCATCCGGCGTCGTGCCGCAGATCTCGGCCGTGATGGGGCCGTGCGCCGGAGGGGCCGTGTACTCGCCTGCGATCACCGACTTTACGATCATGGTGCGCACGTCGAGCTATATGTTCGTGACAGGGCCCGATGTCATCAAGACCGTGACGCACGAGGAGGTGACGAAGGAAGAGCTCGGCGGCGCCATGACACACAACGAGCGCAGCGGCGTCGCGCACTTCGCCGTCGACGACGACCGCGCGTGTCTTGCGCTGATTCGCGATCTGCTGCGGTACCTTCCCAGCAACAACCTGGACCCGGCGCCAGAAGTGGAGTGTGCGGACCCCCTCGATCGGGAAGACGACGCGCTCGATCGCCTCGTTCCGGCGTCGCCGAACCAGCCGTACGACATGCTCGACCTGATCCATTCGGTGGCCGACGCCGGCGAGTTCCTCGAGGCGCATCAGCACTTCGCGCGCAACCTCATCGTCGGCTTCGCGCGGCTGGGCGGCCGGTCGGTCGGCATCATCGCGAACCAGCCCGCGCATCTCGCCGGCGTGCTCAATATCGACGCGTCGGTGAAGGGCGCTCGGTTCGTGCGGTTCTGCGACGCGTTCAACATCCCGCTGATCACGTTCGAGGATGTCCCAGGATTTCTGCCGGGCACAGCGCAGGAGTTCGGCGGCATCATCAAGCACGGCGCGAAGCTGCTCTACGCGTATGCCGAAGCGACGGTACCGAAAATCACGGTGATTACGCGAAAGGCCTACGGTGGCGCCTATTGCGTGATGGCGAGCAAGCACCTCCGCACCGACTTCAACTACGCGTGGCCGACCGCAGAGGTGGCTGTGATGGGGCCCGAGGGAGCGGTCAACGTGCTCTACAAGAAAGAGCTGGAAGCGGCCGCCGACCCGGCCGCCGAGCGGGCAAAGCGCGTGGCCGATTTCCGTGAGAAATTCGCGAGCCCGTTCGTGGTGGCGGCGCACGGCTTCGTCGACGAAGTCATCCAGCCAAGGACGACCCGCCGGAAGCTCATCCTGGCGTTGGCCACCCTGACGACCAAGCGCGAGAAAAACCCACCCAAAAAGCACGGGAATATCCCTCTGTAGTGCCCCATCTAGAAGTAGAATAAGAACTTGCGGCCGCCGCACACACTGACGGGGTCTGACCCCCCTACAGTAAGGGGGGAACAC
>JANNJO010000444.1:0-8186 GCA_031395755.1 Acidobacteriota bacterium | reverse complement strand
ACCGGGTTGGCACGGTGCTGGACCATCCGCTCGCGCATGGTCAGAATCTTCGCGCCGGGACTATTCTCCGGCAGCGGTGGCACATTCTGCGGCGGCAGTGGGACAGGCGTGCCGAGCAGATTCTGAAGAATCCACTTGCCGCGAAGGACCGGCGAGGTGCGATTGGCGTAGGACGTCACCGTGAGAATGCTGCCCTGCCCGAGGAGGCCGCCGCGCACGTGATCCTTTCCAAGATCGACCCGACGGAAATGGCTGCCGTAGACATTTGGAATGCCGTAGTGCTTCGCGAGCCGCTGGTTGAGGAACGTGTAATCGGCCCTCAGCAGGTCCAGCACGTTGCGGTCTTCCGACACCACGCTCTCGAACAGCATTTCGGTCTCGCGGCGGAACGCCTGCCGCAGGTTGTCATCGAAGTCCGGGAACAGCCGCGAGTCGGGCTTCGCGCTGTCGAGGTTCCGCAAGTACAGCCACTGCGCGGCGAAGTTGTTCACGAGCGCCTGCGATCGCCGGTCTGCCAGCATGCGCCGGACCTGTTGCTCGAGCACCGCCGGATCGTTGAGGCGGCCGCGACCGGCGATGTCCAGCAGTTGTTCGTCCGGGATGCTGCTCCACAGGAAGAACGACAGGCGCGACGCCAGGTCGAGATCATCGACGCGATAGGCGTCCCCACGGTCCGGCTGAAGGGGATCACGGTCCGGCTGAAGCCGGACACTACGGACTGGCTCGCGCTCGATCCGGAAGAGGAACCCAGGGCTCGTCAGCAGCGCGCGGAGCGCCATCTCGATGCCATGCTCGAACGTGCCGTCAGCACGTCCCTGTTTATAGAAATCCAGGAGCGTCTGCAGGTCTGCCGACGTTGCAGGGCGTCGATATGCACGCCGCGCCAGCGCGGAGAGAATCGTGCGCGCGCAGCCGATCTCGTCGGCCGCTTTCGCCGGCCGGCACTTGAAAATGCGCTGCCGGCTGGGCGTCTCGCCGATGCCGCGCGGGTTGAAAGGGCCCGCGATCGAGACGCTGAACAGCGCCGGCTGCGTCCTGGGCGTACGATCGCTGTTGAAGCTGGCGTGATACGGCTGCCGTTCCGTTTCGATCAGCGCCGACGGTCTCTTGAGAAACGCCACGCGGACCGTATGCGGGCCGCCAGTGACAGGCGCCCGGAAGTTGAGACCCGCGTCGGCCGCCTGCTCCGGGGCATACTGCGGCGCGACGGTGTCGAGCGGCTCGCGTCCTCGCGGCGCCGGCTGCAGGGTGAACACCTGCAGTCGAACGCCATCAACGCTGACCTCGACGTCGTGGGGCTCGGTCAGCGCCTCGATCAACTCGTTCCGATCGCGTGTCAGGCGAAGCTCGAACTGATATTCCCCGTCGGCGGGGAATGTGTGCCGGACGAAGGTCCCCGCCCGGGTGCCGAAGGGCTGACCGTCGAAATGATCTTCCTGCGTCAGATCGGGTGGCAACACGACGGTCTCGGCGCCCGCCGATTTGATCGGCGTCCCGACCGCCAGGCGGCTGATTTTCTGCGCCGCCGACAAGTAGCGTTCGAGAAGCATGGGGGACAGGCCGCCGACGCTGATGTTGTCGAACCCGTGGCTCGAGTCGTCGCTCGGGAGCATCGCCGACACGTCGATTTCCACGTCGAGGAGGTCGCGAACGGCGTTTTGATACTCCGTGCGATTCAGGCGCCGGAACGTATCGGTCCGCCCCGGGTCCGGGCTGGCGGCGGCCGCGCGATCGAGGGACGACTCGAGGCGGGAAATCAGCGCCTCATACGAGGCTTCGGTCGGACGCGGGCGGCCGGCAGGGGGCATCGAACGTGCGCGAAGCTTCCGCACCACCAGCTCCCAGGTTTCGGCGCTCGACTCCACGTGGTTCACGTCGAGCGAGCTGAGGCTCAGCTGGCCTTGCTTCGTCTTGTCGTTATGGCAGCCCGCGCAGTAGCGGTCCAGCGTCGCGCGCTCGACGGATTCGCCGGATTGCGGTGCGGTGACAGGCGTCTGTTGTGGACGCGCGTGAAGATAGGCCGCTGCGGCGAGGAGCAGGACCGGAAGCCCGATAGCGCGAGGTAACCAACGCCGATTCATTCACACCTCCGGTATTTCCGCGGGTAGCCCCTCATTTTAGCAGGCTTGGGTCGGGGTTGAATGTCTTGTTTTGTCGCAAACCAGCTGCTTTCATGCGAACAGGTCTCTGGCTGGCCTCCCGATGCCATCCTTTGTGACGTAGACCGGCCGCTTTTCAGCGACATAAGCGGTGTCCGGAGGGATGCCCAGAGCGTGGTAGATGGTTGCGTGCAGGTCTTCCACGGGCATCGGCTTCTCGATGGTCGTGCACGGGCGTTGGTCGGCGGTCCTTCCGTAAAGGAACCCCTTCTTGATCCCGCCGCCGAACATGAGGATGGAACCGGCTGCCGTGAAATGCCGGTGCATGCCGTAGTGCCTCGGTTCGCTCATGACGTCGGGGATGTCAATCGCCTGATCCTTGACCTCTTTGCCGACCTTGCCCTCCGTGACGGCATCACGTCCAAATTCGCTCGCCAGGACGACGAGGGTGCGGTCGAGCAGTCCACGGTCGTCGAGATCGCGTATGAGCTGTGCGACCGGCGCGTCGATCAGCGTCTTCATGTCCGCCGCGCGCTGATGGCCGTGCTCGTGCGTGTCCCAGTAGACGAAGGGAATGTATTCGGACGTGACCTCGACGTAGCGCGCGCCACCTTCGATGAGCCGGCGCGCCAGAAGGCATCCCTGCCCGAAACGGCCGGTGTTATAGACGTCGAAAGACTTCTTCGGCTCGAGAGCCAGGTCAAACGCCCTGGCAGCCGGCGATCTCAGCAGTCGGTCCGCGGCATCGAGCGAGCGCACGATCGCTTCCCGCTGAAACGCGCCGCCGTACTGGTAGACCGGTTCCTGCGCGAGCAGCTTCTCGAGGAGTTCCCGACGGCTGCGGAAGCGCTGCTCCCCGAGCTCCCTCGGCGGCCGCACCGCGGATGCCGCGTCCTGCGGGTCAACAATCAGGAACGGGCCGTGGTCGGTGCCCAGGAAGCCAGCTGTGTGGAATGCCTTCAATGTCGCGATCTCGCCGGCGCCCTCGACCGTCTGGCCAATGGCGATGAAAGCCGGCATGTCGGCATTCCTCGGCCCGAGCGTCCGCGAAATGACGGCGCCGATGTGTGGCATCGCCATGGGCTGCGGCGGAATGTAGCCGGTGTGCCAGTGATACTGATGGCGCGAGTGCAGGATGAACCCGAGATCCGCAGCCATGAACGACCGGATGACGGCTCCGCGGTCGATGACGCTGGCAATCTGCTCCAACCCTTCGGTGAACTTGATGTGGTCGACCGCGGTATCGATCGTCGGGAAAGTGCTCAACACCTGACTGATGGGCACACCGGGTGCGAATGGCGTGTAACGCTTGGGGTCGAACGTCTCGGTCTGTGCCATGCCGCCGGCCATCCACAGCACGATGACCGCATCGGCTGTGGACTTGCTCGACGCTGTGGCCTGGGCCCCCGCCGCCTGCAGACGTCGCGGCTCGCGGCCCACCAGCGCTCCGAGTGTCGCCGCCGCCGTGGCGCCCATAAACCCCCGGCGGCTGAGTCGCGCATAGATATGGCGCTCTTCGCTCGTCATCGCATCCTCTTAATAGATGAGTTGGAACTCAGGCTTCATCAGCACAGCCCATAGCAGGTCCGCGACACCCTCCGGCGACGGCGTCCCCGGACGTTGTGGATCGGTCACCGCAGCCTCGGCGTCGCGACGTTCGGCGTCTGAGGGCAGGCGATGCAGCGCCGACAAGAAAATGCGATCTACCACCTCACGAACGGACCTGACGATCGGGGGCCTCGGCAAGGGCAAACCCTCGGCCGGCGGAATCAGTCGGTCCATGTTCGGTTTCACGTCGAATACGAAAAAGCGCAGCTGCGGATTGAGCGTCGATCCGATCTCGCGCCGCGGGTTTTCGACCTCGGCGGTTCCGCGCAACCGAGTGAATCCCTTTCCCGTAATGTCGTAGACGAGGTGCGAGGGGTTTTTCACCGACAGGCCGCGTGCGCCGTTTGTCGCGCCGCCTCGAAGGCCTGCTCCGTCGGTCGGCGCCAGCGACGGCAGGAGCACGGCACCGTCAGGCCCGGCCAGCTCGACTCCGGACCATACCGGCAGCACGCGCTCGGGCGCGTTCGAGCCGGTATCCGAGACCAGCAGCCACAGCGTTGACGACTGCGAAATATCGATGTCAAATCCTCGCTGGATGGCGTTGCGGCCGCCGACCAACGCGTTGAAGAGACTCGGCGGTTCAGGCGGCAGCTCCCCGATCATCCGTCGCGCGCCCCGCATGAGCCATCGTGACAGGATCTCGCCGTTGACGAGCTCGAGCGCCTGCAGGGTCGTTGCCTGAATTGCACGAGTCGACGTCACCTGATCGCGGATCGGTCGGCCGAGCGCGCGCGTCAATTGGCTGGAAGCCGCCCGCCATTCCCGTGCATACACGCCCGCTGACAGCGGATCGGAGTCGGTCCGAGGCGCCGGAGGTGTCGGGCCTCGCGGTCCGGCCGGTCGGAACACGCTCCACTCACCGGTCAACGATCCAATGGCATCGGCAAACTGTTCTGCTGTCAGGCGCCGCGGCTCGGGGCCGTGGAACGTGTAGATGCGAGCCGGTGGATCGCCCGCGCGCGCGACTGCCGTCATTTGATAGGCCCGCGATGTGAGGATGGTGGCGATGAGGTGTTTCAGGTCGTACTCGTGCTCGACGAAATCACTCGCCACCCAGTCCAGCACTTCGGCGCTCCAGGGCACGCCGTCCATTTCGTCGGAGATGGGCACGATCCCGCGCCCGAGCAGCCGCTCCCAGAACCGGTTCACCACCGTGCGAGGCATTCGTCCGTTGCGCCGATCGGTGAAGATCGCGGCGGCCGTCGCGCGGCGGTCCGCGAGGGAGGAAGACGGCGGAACACGGTTCAGTTCAGGATAGAGAAACGCCGGCCCTGCATACTGAGCGCGCGCCACATCGCACCGGTACAGTTGCAGCGTCGGCTCTGGCGAAAAGAACGCCGCCAGCGCGTAGGCGTCCTTCAGCGTCCATTTGTTGATGAAGCTGTCGTGGCACGCATTGCACTTGAGATTGATCCCCAGGAAAATCTGCGCGGTGTTCTGCGATGCCTGCATCCAGGGTGTGACCGCGGCGCTCGTTTCCCCGCGCCAGTTCACGCCGATGAGAAAACCCTCCGGATCACCAGGGCCGGCCGGATTCAGGAGCTTCGCGACAAACTGGTCGTAATGAAGATTCGAGGTCAGGGCCGGCAGGAGCCATTCGGTGATGCTCTTGCGACCGTTCTCCTCGGAGTAGTACGTCACACCATCTTCGTTGCGCAGAAGATCGTTCCAGAACGAGATCCAGTGCTCCGCGTACTTCTGGTTGTCGGCCAGCAGTGTTGCGACGAGACGATCGCGCTTGTCGGGTGAGCGATCCGAGACGAACGCGTGCAGCTCCGCTGGGGACGGCAACAGGCCCCAGACATCCAGGTACGTCCGGCGAGCGAACAGGGCATCACCGACGAGTCCGGGCTCAGCAGTATCCTGCCTGGAAAGATACGAGGCGACGATCCGATCAAGAGGCCGCGACCATGCGGGCCACACGGCGTTTGGAACCGCTGGCCGTTGGAGGGCCATTGGGGCTTCCCATGGTGGCGGCGCCGGTGATGCGCTCGGCGTCGCGCGTGCGCCCTGGTCTATCCACAACCGAACGATCGCGATCTCCGCGTCGCTGAGCGGTGGTCGGCCCAGCGGCATCCGATCACCAACCCGGCCGGTCAGACGGTCAATCATCAGACTTCCCACCGGGTTTCCCGGCCGGATGACCGCTCCGGTACGGCCGCCGTCCAGTACGTCGGCGTAGGCCGCCAGCGAGAGCCCTCCCTTTCGTTTGTCCTGGCTGTGGCATTCCACGCACTGCGCATCGAACAACGGCTTGATCTGCCCCTCGTAGCCGACCATGGGCGGCGCCGCCGCCGACTGTGACACAACGGCTCGATCAGCCTGGTTGGCCGCGTGAGCCCATACAAGGGCTGCCATCGACGTCGCGAGAGCGGTGAACAGCGCGCGGGGCATCATCTTCGCTCTGCTGTTTCGCTGGCGGGTGGTAGATAGCGCGCCAGGTCGCGCAGCGCAATCACGGTGTAATCGTGCGCCTTGAGAAATCGCAGGTACTCGTCGAACAGATCCGGCGGAGTCGTCACCCACGGGTGCTCGATGTCTGGAACGCCATGAAGCGTCAGCACGACGATGCGGCCTTGGGTTGCCGACCCGATCGCATTCATGATGACGTCGCGATTGCCGGCCGTTGTGGTAAACCCCGGAATGACATAGCGGCTATCGGCGTTCGGATCGTAGACGCGATTGAGACCCACGCGCGCGAACAGATAGCCGTGTCGCTTGAGCACCTCGATGGCTGCCGCGGTGTAGCCGTACGACGGATACGCAAAGCTGACCATCTTCGGAATCCCGAATGTCGCGGCCTTACTCTCGAGCGCTTCGAGATCGCGTGAAAATTCCTCTGCCGTCTGGCGGGTCACCGACCGGTGGGAGATCGTGTGGTTGCCGACTTCAAACCCCATCGTGTGCAGCGAGGCCATCTGCTCCCACGACATGTACAGCGCCTTGTCAGCAAAGTTCGGCGGGAATTCACACACGAAGAACGTGGCGCCAAACCCATACTTCTCGAGCAACGGGGCCACGAAGCTCGCATGGGAGACCGGCCCGTCATCGAAGGTGAGGACGACCAGACGCTCGGGCAGGTTCTGCTGCGGTTGGAATGGCAGCAGGACGCCTCCCAATCCGGCTGCCAGGAGTTCGCGTCGGCTGATGCGCAACGGCACACCGCCTTCTACAGCCTTCAGCGGCCGCACGCAAGAAAGAAATTGAATTGCTGCGGCCAACGTACTAGACAGACTTTTTGACCAGGATTTATTACTCTCCCGAAATCATGACCAGCGATGAGATCGTTGCGCTCTCGAGAAAGCACACCATCTTCGAGTGGACCACGCAGGGAAGCGTCGATCCCATTCCGGTGGCGCGAGCGAAGGGGATCTACTTCTGGACGCCCGAAGGCAAACGCTTCATCGACTTCAACAGCCAGTTGATGTGCGTCAATATCGGCCATGGCGACCCACGCGTCATCGAGGCCATCCAGAAGCAGGCCGCCCTGCTGACGTATGTCGCGCCATCCATGGCGACTGAGCCGCGCGCGCGCCTGGGCGCGAAGCTCGCGGAGATTACGCCCGGCGACATCGATGTGTTCTTTTTCACGAATGGCGGGGCGGAGGCGAACGAAAACGCGTTCAAGATCGCGCGTTCGTATACCGGCCGGCAGAAGATCGTCTCGTTCTATCGCTCGTATCACGGCGCCACGGCCGGCGCCATGGCCGCCACAGGGGAGCCGCGGGGCTGGTGGCAAGCGCCGCTGCCTGGGTTTGTTCATGTGCTCAGTCCGTATCATGGCCTTGCACGCGGATGCGACACGGCGGACGAGGCGCTGCGCTATCTCGAGGAAGTCATTCAACTCGAAGGGCCGCAGTCCATAGCCGGCATCATCATGGAATCGGTGACCGGAACCAACGGCATTCTGATCCCTCCGGACGGCTACTGTCAGGGTCTGCGGGCACTCTGCGACAAGTACGGCATACTGCTGGTTGCCGACGAAATCATGACCGGCTTCGGGCGTACCGGCGAGTGGTTTGCGGTCGATCACTGGAACGTCGTGCCCGACATCATCACGATGGCCAAGGGAATTACGAGCGCGTACGTGCCGTTGGGTGCCGTTGGAATGAGACGAACGATTGCCGAGATCTTCCAGGAGAGACCGTTTCCAGGCGGGCTCACCTATAACAGCCATCCGCTGGCGTGCGCAGCCGCGCTGGCGACGATTGCCACGTACGAGGAAGACGGTCTCATAGAAAAGGCCCGGCAGACCGGAACCGTGATGGCCGCGCTGCTCACCGATCTTGCCGCGCGGCATCCATCGGTGGGTGCTGTCCGATCGATCGGATTGTTCGGGGTCGTCGAGCTCGTGCGCAGCCAGCAGACGCTGGAACCGATGGCGCCTTTCACCAGCACCTCGGCGGAGATGGCCACGCTCGCCGATTTCTTCAGGCAAAACGGTCTTTTCACGTTTGTCCGGTGGAATTACTTCTTCAC
>JANNJO010000433.1:0-6258 GCA_031395755.1 Acidobacteriota bacterium | reverse complement strand
ACCCCCGGTTCCGCACGCCCGCTTCAGCTCCTGGGCGAGCTCCGTTAGAAAGTCGGCGTTCTGGGGAAGATCGTAGACGACGGTGACCGTCTTGCCGCCGCGGCCCTTTTTTTCGAGGCGCAGCTTGGCCACGATGCGACCCGGAACGGACGCTTCGACGCTGCGCTTGCTGCTGCACTTGCAGTCTTTGGCAGGCCACCCGCAACCGGGGCAGACCTTTCCGATGCCGGTCGAGTACACGATGCGCCCGTCGCCCATGCCGTAAGTATGATGCTTTTACCGCGGCAGCAGATCCGTCATGCGCCGCAACAGCGGCGCGAAGCGGCGTGTGATTCCATTGCGGATTGCCGGGACGCCGATCGCGATAGCCGAGCGCCTGCCGCCAGCAGCTCGACGAGGGTTGAGTGTAGACCGAATCTTGTTCTGCAGACCCGGCGAGGACGACCGCGATTGTAGCTTAGGCAGCGGCGTAATAAGCTCGGCACCTATGCGCGTGCGATTCTGGGGAGTGCGCGGCTCGGTGCCGTATGCCACATCGGGCTCGATCGGGCACGGCTGTAATACGCCATGCGTCGAAGTGGTGAACGAGGACGCCGACAGACGCCTCATCCTCGATGCCGGCTCGGGCATCGTCGGCGTCGGCGCCGCCGTGGATGGCACCGCCGGCGTGTCGATTCTGCTGACGCACTATCACTGGGATCACGTACAGGGGCTGCCGTTCTTTGCGCCGCTCTATCGTCCCGGCACCGCCGTCACGGTGTGGGCGCCCGCGCTCGGCCGGCAGTTCGTCGACATCGAGACCATGTTCGAGTCGCCATTTTTTCCGGTTCCCTACGACAGGCTGCCTTCGCGCCCGGCGATCCGGATGCTTGCGGCGGGCGACACCACGATCAACGGCTTCGAGGTGTCGATCCAGCCGCTGAATCACCCCGGCGGTTCCTTCGCGTACAGGATCAAAGGAGCCCAGGGCGATCTCGTGTACGCGACGGACCATGAGTTCGGTAAACCGGACATCGATGCCGCGCTCAAGCGCTTCGCGTCAGGCGCGAGCGCCGTGATTCTCGATTCGCACTTCACGCCTGACGAAATGCCCGATCACAAAGGCTGGGGCCACGGAGACTGGGGGCAGTGCGCGCGCTTTGCGGAAGAGTGTGGAGCACATCATCTCTACCTGTTTCACCACAAGCCGGGAAGGCCGGACGAGGAGATGAGGGAGATAGAGGCAGCCGCCAGGGGGATCTTTGCTGAGGCTCGAGCGGCTAAAGAGGGGGATGAATTCTCTGTATAAGGAAAATGGAAGAAGGAAGAAGGAATAGAGAGATCAGTTGCGCCCCAAGCTGCAGATTCCAGAAGACATAGAAGAACACCGCGATGAACGCTGGTGCCGCGAAGCGACGCGTCAGGTCGAGACCGCCCACGACGCGGAACGCTTCATCGAGCAGATCGGCTTCGCCGCCGGCTTCACCGATTCCCGGCGGCCCGGGCCGTCACTCTACGTCGCGGTCTGCGGGCGCCGCGACGCCGTGCTCCCGCGCAATGTACAGAAAGATCCTGAAACCTCGCTTACGTGGCAGTTGAAGGACGAGATCATCGAGCGCGGCAAGGTCTACTATGCCAAGCTGGCCCGCGGTAAAACCATGTTCCTCGCGCCGCGCATGATTCCGCATTTCCACGCCGTCTGCGGGATGCGCCGCGCGGACGAGAACCGGCGACTCAGCAAACACGCGCGAGCGATCGTGAAAGTGCTCCGCAAGGAATGGGAGATGGCCACGTCGGATTTGCGGGATGAGGCCGGCGTGGAGGATCGCGCGGCGTTCACCAAGGCCATGGATGAACTGCAGGCCGCGATGATCGTCGTGCCGAGCGCGGCCGTCTATGTACCGAAGTTCACTTACATCTGGGCGCTGGGCATCGGACGGTTTCCCGACGAGCTGACCCGGCGGGTGAATCGAGCGACCGCGCTGCGGGAAATCGCGCGCTGCTTTCTGGGCGGTGCGGGCATGACCATTCCCGGCGAGCTTGCGCGTGCGACCGGCCTGTCGCGGCCGGAAGCCGGACGTGGAAACCTCGCGCTGGTGGCCGAAGGCTACGCGACGATGCTCGAGCGCGGCGTGTATCGGTTGGGGATGTAAGGAAAAAGGAAGAAGGAAGAGGGAATTCGAGATCGCCGCGGACGGTTTCCGACGGCTCGTTCTCACCTCACCCGCGTGAGGCAGTTTCTGCGCCTTTGATTCCTGTATACTGAGTTCCCCCCTCAGCGCACGGGTCCCAATCGAAGGAGTTACATGCCTTCATCAGCTGGGCTCTGGCGACGGCTGATTCGCCCCTATTTCCTGGCGCTCGCAGTCTTCCTGCTCGCACTATGGGCGGAGCTTGCGTTCCACCGCACCACCACCCGCTTTACGTTCCTCCTGTTTGCTCCCGCAATCGCGTTTGCCGCGTGGGTCGGCGGCCGGATCACCGCGCTCGTCACGGTGGTGCTGGCAGCCGCTGCCGCGGATTACTTCGTGCTTGGGCCGGGCACGATATTCGGGTTCAGTGATGCGTCGGAGCCGTTGGCGCTGGCCGTTTTCGTGGCGGCGTGGAGCAGCATCGCCGTGCTTGCCGGTTCTGTGTCCGGGCTGATCGCGCGCGAGGTCGACGCAAGGACGGTCGCCGAGCGCGCAGCCGCGCAGGCACATCGCGTCGCTCAAACCACCGCCGCTCTCGGCCTTGCGCGGACGTCCGATGAGGCGATCGAGACCATTGCCCAGGAACCGCTGCACTGGATGCGCGCGGATTCGGGCGTGGTCTTCCTGCTCAATGACGATGCCACGCAGATCACCGTCGCGCGCACGGTCGGCCACGCTCTCCACTCCGGAGAGTCATGGTCGATCGACGACTTCGGTGCAGCCTCTCCATTCCGTGAATCGCTTCGACGGGTCTCGCCGGTTGTCATCAAGTCGAGGCTGACGCGGAAAGCAGAATTCGCGGAGTGGTCGCGGCGCGGTCCCTGGGAGAATCACGAAGCGTGCCTGGTGCTTCCGATCGCGGTCGACCGGCGCGTCGTTGCGTTCCTCCAGCTCGACTTCATATCGCCACGCGAGTTTACGGCCGAGGATCACGAATACATTCACATGCTGTGCGCGCGAGCCGCCCAGGCGCTGAGCCGAACGCGGCTGCACGAGGCGGTCGAGCGCGCGCGTGCGGACGCCGAAAGCCTGAAGGCCCGGGCCGATGCGGAGCTCGTCGATCGGCAGAAAACGGAACAGGCCCTTCGCGCGAGCGAAACCCAGTACCGGGCGCTTGCGACGCGCACTACACGGCTGCACGCCTTGACCGCGAGCCTATCGGAGGCGGCCAGCATCACGGCGGTCGCGCAGGCCATCGTCGAGCAGGCACACCTCGTCGTTGGCGCGAGCGAGGGAGAGCTCAAGTGCATCGGCGACGACGCATCGGCGTTCGAGCCAGGGTCGTGCGCGGCCGAGGCGTTGTCCCGCCGGCGTCCGGTGTTTGTCGGATCGTTGGCGGAGGCCCAGGAAAAATTCTGGCGCTCTGCATCGGTGGCCGCAGGCAGAGGCTTCGCTTCGGCGTCGGCATTGCCGCTGATGGTGGAAAGCGAGCCTATCGGCGTGCTCGAGTTTTATTTCACCGCTCCCGTGAACTTCGACGCCGAGTATCGGGCGCTGCTGATATCAGTCGCGCAGCACTGCACGCAGGCGCTCGATCGCGCCCGTCTGTACGAACAGGCGCAGCAGGCGCGCGCTGACGCCGAGGCGGCGAACCGCTTGAAGGACGAGTTCGTTTCGACGGTCTCGCACGAGTTGCGGACGCCGCTCAACGCCATTCTTGGATGGACATCGATGCTGCGGAGCGGCTCCATCGACGCCGAGGTCGTGCCCCAGGCCCTTGAATCGGTGTACCGCAACGCATCCCGCCAGGCGAAGCTCGTGGACGACCTCCTGGATTTTTCGCGCATCGCCGGCGGACGGACCACGCTCGATCTCGAGGTCATCGACGCGCCGGCCCTCATTCGCGGCATTGTCGAATCCGTCACGCCGCTTGCCGTCAGCAGTCAAATCGACGTCTCGCTGTCGCCGATGCCGGATGCGGCTGTTCGCGGCGACGTACGGCGGCTCGAGCAGGTCTTCGTCAACCTTCTGGGGAACGCGCTGAAGTTCACCGCTGCCGGCGGACACATCATGGTGTCGGCGAGAGTCACCGGGCGAAATCTCGAGATCAGAGTGGCCGACGATGGCATCGGGATCGATCCTGATTTTCTTCCACACGTATTCGACCGGTTTCGCCAGGGTGACAGCACGACGACACGCAATCATCCCGGCCTCGGGCTGGGTCTTTCGATCGCAAAGCAACTCGTCGAGGCGCACAAAGGATCGATTCGGGTTGAAAGCGGGGGGTCAGGCAACGGCACTGCGTTCATCGTCACGCTGCCGCTCGCCGCTGAGGCCGCCGGGCGCATCGACGAGGGGCCGTCTGCGACAGATCAGCCGAGGCTCGATGGTGTGCGGGTGCTTGTTGTGGACGACGAGGTAGATTCGCGCGAGCTGATCGGGCGCGCCCTCGAAGGACGCGGAGCGACGATCACCGTCGCCGACAATTCCAGTCAGGCCTGGAAGATCCTCGAGCTGACCGATATCGACGTGTTGCTGGCGGATATTGCGATGCCTGGTCAGGACGGCTACGAGCTCATCAGGCGTATTCGCTCATCGACGGGAAAGAAGCTGGCTTCGTTGCCTGCGGCTGCGGTCACCGCCCATGCCGGCCACGATGAGCGGCGGCGCGCACTGGCGGCGGGGTTCCAGGTGCACGTCGCCAAACCGGTGGAGCCCTTCGAGCTCGTTCGCACAGTGGACCGTCTCGCGCACGACCGCCGCCGCAGCATGCGATCAGAGAGGTAGGTCGCGCACAAGGGGCGTGCCCATGCGATAAATAAGCGAAGGTAAGGCGTAAGTGGAGTAGACTTGAGCGTTGCGTAGTTCCCGTTTTCTCGATGACGACACCCGCCGGACCTGTTAGTTTCTCTTCCTTAGGACTCCCCCGCGAGCTGACGGACGTTGTGACCGCGTTGGGCTATGAAGAGCCGACGCCGGTTCAGCGCGAAACCATTCCGCTGCTGCTCGACGGGCGCGATCTGCTTGGCCAGGCGGCCACCGGCACGGGGAAGACTGCCGCCTTCGCGCTGCCGATGCTCCATCGGATCAACCAGAACCGCCCGAATCCCAGACAAACGGCCGGCCTGGTTCTCGTGCCCACCCGCGAGCTGGCGATGCAGGTGGCCGAAGCGGTCCACAAGTACTCGAAGGGGGTCCGGCTTTCCGTGTTGCCGCTGTATGGCGGCGCCCCGATGCACGGGCAGATTCGTGAGTTGGAGCGGGGAGCGCAGATCGTCGTGGCGACCCCTGGCAGGGCGCTCGATCACATCCGCCGCGGCACGCTGAAGCTCGAGGCGCTGAGCGTGCTCGTGCTCGACGAGGCTGACGAGATGCTCGACATGGGTTTCGCCGAGGAGCTCGACGCGATTCTGAAGGCCACGCCGACTTCGCGCCAGACCGCGCTGTTTTCGGCGACGCTGCCGGGCCGCATTCTGTCGATCGCCGGGCAGCACCTGAAGAATCCGGCGCGCATCACCATCGCGCGCGAGAAAGCCGCAGCCGGCAAGATGCCACGCGTGCGGCAGGTCGCCTACATCATCGCGCGGGCGCAGAAGCCGGCCACGCTCGAGCGGATTCTCGACATGGAGGATCCGGTCGCCACTCTGGTGTTCTGCCGGACGCGGCTCGAGGTGGAGTCGCTCATGGAAACGTGCAACGCGCACGGCCATCGCGCCGAGGCGCTGCACGGCGGGATGATGCAGAAGCAGCGCGATCGCGTGATGGGGCTCTTTCGTTCGCAGAAGGCGAATCTGCTGATTGCGACCGACGTCGCCGCGCGCGGGCTCGACATCGAGCATCTCTCGCACGTCGTGAATTACGACGTGCCGGCTTCGCCAGAGGTGTACCTCCACCGCATCGGACGCACGGGCCGGGCGGGACGGGGCGGCACGGCGATCACCCTCGCGGAGCCGCGCGAGCAGCGCCACCTGCGCGCGATTGAGAACTTCACGAAGTCAAAGCTCGATATCGGCAAGGTGCCGACGGTGGCCGATCTTCGCACTCGCCGCCTGGAGTTGATGCGGGCGTCGTTGCGCGAACGGCTGGTTGCCGCGGACTTCGACGATGTCAGGGTCGTTGTCGAGTCGCTGGCCGAGGAATTCGATCC
>JANNJO010000418.1:0-29699 GCA_031395755.1 Acidobacteriota bacterium | reverse complement strand
GCGGCGCGGCCGCGCTCATCGCATTGTCGAACGGCAGCACAGCCGCCAGCGGCTGCGCCTCACGGAGCCGCCCGGACGCAACCAGGTGCGCCGCGCTCACGTAGCCGTAACTGTCGAGCCCGCCGGCGACCCGAATGTGAGAGTGCGCGTAGACGCCCGCAGCGGCGAGTAAGAGTGCCAGCATGCCGCGCGCGACAACGGGTGCGATAAGTGCGGGTGCGATGGGTGCGTCGGGTGCGTCGAGTGCGAAAGGTGTGACAGGCGCGCGGCGAGTGAGCCAGGCACGCGATGCGATGGCGACTACCAGAATCGCGAGCGGTCGCGTCCAATCATGCAATCGGACACGAAGCGGTCCGAGCCCGAAGTCGATTCCCCCGGTCGCGGCGATCAGAAGGATGGCGGCCGTAAGGAGCATGACGACCCCGTCCAGGGCACGCGCGATCACAATCGGGATTCAGGAGCGAGAAGCTCCACGACGGGCGGTTCGGGGCGTGGGGCTGGCGCGCTCGCGATGTAGCCGGCATGCGCCAGGCGTCCCTGGAAGAGCGAGGTCTCGGACGCGAAGAACACCAATCTGACCCAGAGGCGTGCCAGCAGGTACATCTGGCTGATGGCGAATCCCACCCACATCGCCGGCCCGCTCCAACCCGCGCCTGGAGCAACGAGCGCATAAATCATGACCACGCCCAGGAACATGAGGCCGTTCAGGAGAAACAACGCGATGACCGCGCCGGCGTTGCGCCGGACGAACCTCAGGCCGGCGGCGAGGGCGCCAATCATGCTGCGGCGATCTTCGACCACAGCCCTCACCTTCGCGTAGTCGAACACAATGCTTGCGAGCGCGAGGGTCGAGCCGAACAACAGGTAAAGCGCCAGGCGCCAGAAGAATGCGGTGCGTTCGACCGTCACGTCGCGCGTCACCTCATCGTAGAGATTGCCGAGCATGACGGGGTGCAGGTAGGCGAACAATGCGTAGTACGTCAGGGCAATGAACGGAGCCAGGCGCAGAAATCTGACGAAGTAGATCCCGCACGCGGTAAAGAACTCGTGGGTTCGCGTGGGCCGCGCGCGCGCGTACCGATCGAGAATGCCGCCGGACAGAAACAGCCACAACAGAAGATAGCCCGCTCCCAGCCACGCGATGGCGGGCGTGCGCGATTCCGCGTCGAGCAGCGTGCTCAGGTTGTCGAGCACCGCCGCGAAACCGATGATCGTGGTCGCGAACGTCTGGCCAAGCGGACCGGCTTGCGCCGTGAACTCTGTCCACCACGCGTAGTGCACCCCGCGCGCCGCGTGATCGGCGACCATGCTGCTGCCGAGATGTGCCGCCAGCGAGTCGCGCATGATCATCGAGAAGGGAAGCGCGGTCAGCAGGGTCAAGGCGAACACACACGCGAGAATGACGGGCGCGCGGTTCACCCGCCGGATACCGTCGATGAGCGCGTCAGAGCTCCGCATGTTCCGCCCTCCGCCCTCTGCCCTCTGCTCTGCCATGCGTCAGATGAAGAACGCCCACGTCAGCAGCTGATCCTGCAGCCACACCATCCACGTGGCGGCCCATTTTGTCGCCGCGCGGTCGCTCTGCGGCTCCGTCGTGAAGCTGTTGTTGGTAAAGTTTGTGTCGAGCAGCAGCGTCTGATCGGGATCGATCTGCGCGGAGACGGCGCGGCTCGCGTGCTCGATCGTGACGCGATGCCATCGGCCGCCGCCGTCCCACGCCGACCGTCGCTGCTCTCCGTTGGCCAGCGTGACCAGGATCGTGACCGGGAAGATGCCGTCGCCGTGGCGCCGGACGATGACATCGCTGCGAACGATCTCGTCATCCTCCTCCGCGCTCGACACGCTCTCCACGCCGTAATCGAAGACCGCCGACCCGCGATAGACCTGATCGAAAAAAGGCGTGAGATCCCGGCGGCTGATTTCGTTCGCGATCTGGAACAGATCGCCCGGTTTCGGATGCTTGAACTTCCACCGTTCGAAGAACGTCGCCAGAATCTGCCGCACGGTCGTCCAGCCGAGCGCGCGCTCGAGCGTATGCAGCCACAGCGACGGCTTGGCGTACGTGGTCGGCGTCCACGTACGGGGCCAGTACTGAAATGACGGGGTCGATGGCACCTCGGCGGTCACGCCGCTGCGATAACCGGCGAGGAGATCGCCGAACATCACGCGATCCCATCGCACGTCCTCGATGACCCACGGCACGAAGCCGCCGAAGAATCGCCGCACTTCGCGTCCTTCAGGCGCCGCCTCGGCCATCGCGCGGGCGTTGGCGTATTGATTGATGCCCTCATCCATCCACGCGTCCTCGAACTCATTCGTGCCGACCATGGCGTACCACCATTGGTGGCCGGCCTCATGGATCAACGTATCCTCGAGGTAGGTGTTCGCGCGCGGCATCAGCCACCAGGTGCCCACGGTGAACAGCGTCGGATATTCCATGCCGTCAGTGCCGCCTTGCCAGATGGGGTCGACGATGGTGATGTGGCCGTACGGGTAGGGTCCGAACCATTCGCCGTAAAGCCGGAGCGCCGCGCGCGTCCCATCGAAATGGCGGGCCGCCTGCGAGGCGTGCTCGGGCTGCAGCATCAGGCGCATGTCCACCGCAGGCAGACCCGCCTGCTCGAAGCGGTCGCGGCGCTCGATGAAGTCTGGGCTCGTCGTCCACGCGAAATCGTGGACGTCTTCCTGATAGTAGCGATGCGTTGTGGTGCCGTCGGCATTGTCCGTGCGCCCGCGCTCGCGGCCCGTTGCGGCCAGCGGCCAGCCGCGCGGCACGGTCATGCGGACGTCGTAGACGCCGTAATCAGAGAAGAATTCCGTCCCGACATGAAACTGGTGGCAGTTCCATTGGCCCGTCGCCTCGAGGACGCCGATTTTTGGAAACCATTGAGCGATGAAGAAATAGTTGCCGATGGCGCCGGTGCGCGCGAAGGGGCGCGGGATCCTCGCCGTCCAGGCGATATCGAGCGTAATGGTCTGACCGGGCCCGACAGGGGCCGGCAGCGCGACGGTCATCACCGTCCGGTCGTCGGCATTGCGGTCGTCGGGTGCGATGAACCGCATGTCCTTGGTGAGATCGACAGCCGCGATGGCGCCTCCGGTCAGCCGGATGCTCGACACATCGATCGCGGCGAAGTCTTCCGTCCGCCGTGCAGCGACCTCTCCCCACCACGTGGTAAGGCTGTGCTCGCGAAGCCAGGTCGAGTCGGCGTTGCGCCACGCGTTGTAGTAAAGGTGGAATTGCAGCTCGGTGGTGGAGGCGCTCGTGATATTCGTCCACACGAGAGTCTCTCGAGCAGTCAGCGTCCGAGCCTGGGCGTCGAGGCGAACGTCGATCGTGTAGCTGGCGTTTCGAGGTGAGAGCCCCTGCGCCGCGACCGGCGCGAGCATCAACAGCAGCGCAGGGACGCTGAGCGTCAAGTTCCGGCGCAGAATCACTGCAGAATCCTACCATCGTATACTGCTAAATATGATTCGTGTGCTGCTGTACGGCCTGGGTCCAATCGGCGTGATGGTCGGACGCCAGCTCGCGGCGCGCGACGGTTTTCGCATCGTGGGAGCCGTCGACGTGGATCCCGCAAAGGTCGGTCGAGACGCCGGCGACATTGCCGGGTTGCCGCGGCCGCTTCGTGTGAAAGTCAACCCGGACGCGCGCAAGACCATCAAGCAGACCAAGCCTGATGTCGTCGTGCTCTGCACCTCATCTTCGGTCCGCGCTGTGATGCCGCAGATAGAAGACGTGCTCAAGGCGAGGGTGCCCATCGTCACGACCACCGAGGAGCTGAGCTACCCCGTCAGGCGCAACGCGTCGCTGGCGAGGAAGATCGACGCGATGGCGAAGAAGGCGAAAGTGGCGGTGCTCTCGACCGGCGTCAATCCTGGGTTCGTGATGGACGTGCTGCCTATCACGCTTACCGTGGCGTGCGAGCGCATCGAGTCGGTCACCGTTCATCGCATCCAGGACGCGCGCACGCGGCGTCTCCCGTTCCAGCAGAAGATCGGCGCGGGGCTTTCCCGCGAGCAGTTTCAACGCGAGGTCGAGCGAGGCTCGATCCGGCATGTGGGGCTCGCCGAGTCGATCTCGATGATTGCCGATGCACTCGGCTGGCAGCTTGATCGCATCACCGACGAGGTGAAGCCGAAGATCGCCGACGCCACCGTCTCGAGCGAGTTCCTCGCCGTCGATCCCGGCTACGTCAGCGGCATCATCCAGGACGGCCTCGGATACCGGCACGGCACGCCCGTGATCACGATGCACATGGAGGCGTACCTCGGCGCGCCGGAGTCGTACGACGAAGTCCGCCTCGTCGGTGTGCCGAATCTGAAGCTGCGCATTCCCGGCGGCGTGCCCGGTGACATCGCGACGGCGTCCATCGTCGTGAACTCCATTCCAAAGGTGCTGTCGGCCCGCCCCGGCCTGCAGACGATGAAAGACCTGCCGATCCCGTCCTTTTATGGAGGACGGTAGTCAGGGGTGCGGGGTGACCAGGGCGCCGATCACGGCGACGAGCACTGTGACCTGAATACCGGCCAGCGGTTCGCCTTCTCGCCTTCCGACCATCGCAGGCCGATTCCAACATCGTCATGAGCACGACCCATGCCGGCGTGAACCGGCCAAATCTCCAATAAATCCGCGATCGGGACTCTGGAATCCTCCAACAATCTTTCAATCTTCCATCTCGCAATCTGCCACTCTGTATCTATAATTCCCTTATGAAAAAGCCTTCCCGCCGTGTTTTTCTGACGAGCGCCGCCGGTACGACTGCCGCCACGTTCTGGATTCCCAAAAAGGTTTACGGGTTGGACACCAAAGTGAGCAAGGGTGTTTCGAAGTGGGATCTCGACACCCCGGCGCTCGTGCTGGATCTCGACAAGCTCGAACAGAACATCGCGAAGATGCGCACGAGCCTGGCGGGGACGGGCGTGGCGATACGGCCTCACGCGAAGACCCACAAGAGCGGCGACATTGCGAGGCTGCAGCTTGCGGCCGGGGCGGTTGGCGTATGCGCGGCGAAGCTCAGCGAAGCCGAGGCGCTATACGCCGATGGCGTGCAGAAAATTCTCATGACGACGGCGAATATTTCGCGGTCGAAGATTCAGCGCGCGATGAACATCCGCAAGAAGAATCGCGAGTTCATCCAGGCTGTGGATTATCCGCAGAACGCGCGGGATCTCTCGGACGCAGCGAAGGCCGCCGGCATCACCGCGGACGTGGTCGTGGACGTGGCCGTCGGCACGCGCAGCGGCGTGCCGGCCGGGGATCTGGCGGTGGCGCTCGCTCAGCTCATCGACACGCTCCCGAACCTGAAGCTCCGAGGGATGCTTGCCTATGACGGCGGCGCCCAGCACATCAAAGGCTACAAGGCGCGCCACGATCAATCGCTTGCGCGCTCGGAGGACGCCCTCAAAACGTTCGAGCGGATGAAGGCATCCGGGCTGAACACCGAGATCTTCAGCGGGGGCGGCACCGGCACCTACAACATTATGACCAAGGTGCCTGGCTACACCGACGTCCAGGTGGGCAGCTACGTGTTCATGGACGCGCAGTATCTCGAGATCGGCAACGAGCGCGGCGACATCTTCACCGACTTCGCGCCGTCGCTGACGGTAATGACGACCGTCGTGAATACGTATTTTCCGAACCGGATGACGACCGATGCGGGCACGAAGGCGCTCACCCTGAACAAGCCCGATCCCATCGTCATCGGAGAGCCCGGATTCCGCTATACGGCAGGGTCGGACGAATTCGGCAGCATCCAATACGAGACCGCCAACAAGACGTACAAAGTGGGAGACAAACTCGAGCTCATCGTGCCGCACTGCGATCCCGTCGTGAACGAGTACGACCTGTTCTACGGCGTCCGCAACGATCGTGTCGAGGTCGTGTGGCCGGTCACGGCCAGAGGGAAGTCTCAGTAGGTGCGTCGAGTGCGTTAGGTGCGAAAGGTGCGATGGGTGCGGCGATGCGTGGTGGCGCTGGCCTGGCTGGTGGCAATCAGCGTGGCCGTGCGCGCGCAGGACGGGCAGCAGCCCACCCCGACGTTCCGATCCGAAGCCAACTACGTGCAGCTGCCCGTGCGGGTCCTCGACGCGCGCGGGGAGTTCGTCAGCGGCCTGACCCAATCTGATTTCCGGTTAAGCGAAGACGGCAAGCCGCAGACGATTACGGCCTTCAGCGCCGTCAATATCCCGATTATCCTCAACGACTCGACCGCTCCCAATCTTCCTCTCGCTGCCGTCGATCCTGTCGCGTCGAACGAGGCGACGCAGGTCGACGGGCGCGTGTATCTCTTCGTGCTCGACAATCGGCTCGGCTCGGAGTCAGCCACGCTCAAGCTGAGGCAGGTCGTTCGCGGCTTCATCAGCGATCGACTGAGCGCCAACGACCTCGCCGCGGTCACGATGACCGGCGCGGGCCGCGGGCAGACCTTTACGCGAAACCGCCGGTTGCTGCATGAAGCGGTCGACCGCTTCGTCTCCGACCCGCAACCGGAGAGCGGCGTCCATGGCGTGCTGAACGTCATCGCCAACACGGCAGAATGGATGGGGTCCATAAAGGGCAGACGCAAGGCTCTCGTGCTGGTGACGGCAGGTCAGATTTGCGGGCTGAGCAATCCGGAGTGCCACGAAGGGCTCAGGCACGCGCTGCGCATGGCGGTGCAATCGGACGTCAGCATCTATGCGGTCGATCCTCGAGGGCTCGTGGCGACCGACGGGGCTCCGGCGGAGACCGCCGAGCGTCCGGCGGAATTTTCGATGGATCTCACCGGCGGCCCGATCGACGGGGCGCGATATCTTGCCGAGGCGAGCGGCGGCTTCGCCATCGCGAACACCAACAACCTGTCAGGCGGGTTCGAGCGTATCGTTCGTGAGAACAGCTCGTACTACCTGCTCGGGTACTACTCGACAAATCCAAACGCGGACGGCAGGACGCGCAGGAACGACGTGACGCTTGCGCGGCGAGGCATGCAGGTCGTCCATCGCGCGGGATACGTCGCACCCCGCACTCCGACGCCCGCAGAGCAACCCGCTGTCGCGAGCGTCGACGAGCAGCTGCGTCGGCTTGCGGCGAGCGGACTTGGGCTCCCCGTCAGCGCAATGGCGCTTCGCGTGGCGGCCGCGCCGTTTTTGTCCGCCGGCGGCACCTCCCGCGTTGCCGTCGTCGTGGAGATGCCCCCTGAGGGCCTGAGGCCGACTGATGAGGACGGCCGCTATCGCCTGGACGTCGGCCTCGCGATTGTACTTTCCGATCGCGACGGCATGTCGGTCGGTAGTGACGAGCCGAAGATCGAGCTGAACCTGCCGTCGCCGGCAGGGCAAAAGATCACTGCGCAGGGCGTGCGTATCGTCTCCCGGGTTCGCGTGCGGCCCGGCACCTATCGGCTGTGGGTCGGCGCGGTGCAGACCCCGAGCGGCCTGCGCGGCAGTGTGATGACCGAGATCGACGTCCCCGATTTCGATCGGCATCCGCTGGCGCTGAGCGGAATCGCCGTGACCACCAGCGTTGCCGGCCGGATGTTCACCGCGCGCACTGACGAGCTGCTGGACGACGTGCTTGGAGCGCCGCCTGTCGCGCATCGGGACTTCTCCCTCGACAGCGATCTCTGGATCTATGGCGAAATTTACGATCACAGGCCCGATGCAGGAGACGTGGCAGCCAGCGTGATCGTGAAATCAGCGGAAGGAACGCTCGTCTACGAGACGCCCTTCGAGCCTGCGCCCGTGCAGTTCGGACATCTCGCGCGCATTCCCCTGAAGGAGCTGGGCGCGGGATCGTATGTCGCGACCATCGAGGCATGGTCCGCGAAACCGGAACCGGTGTCCGCGCTGCGCACCGTCGCGTTCAGAGTGAAATGAGAGCGGGATTAGGGATTCGGGAGTGGGGATTAGGAGGGGCAACTCTCGTTGTGGCGCTCGCCGGAGCGCTGCACGCGCAGGCGCCGCCCACGCCGGCAAGCCTGGATGAGGTGCTCGCTCGAATGCGCGCCTACCTCACTGAGTACGTGCGTCATCTGCCCGCGGTCATTGCGACGGAACAGTATCACCAGCGCGCCGGCTCCGGTGTCCGCGCTCTGCGGCGCCAGCTCGAGTCCGATTACGGCTTCATCCAGGTGCCGGGAGATCTGGAATGGATCGGATTTCGCGAGGTGCTTGCGGTCGACGGCAAGCCGGTCCCAGATTCGGCGCATCGGCTCGCGCAGCTCTTCGCCAGGCCCTCTTCACTGGCGATCCAGCAGGCGCGGCGAATCGCAGAGGAAAGCGCGCGCTACAACATCGGGCCGATTTTCCGCACCATTAACGACCCGGCGTTCGTCCTGGAGCTGCTCGACGCGCGCAACAGCCACCGCATGCGTTTCTCGAAGAACGGCGAGACGACGATCGATGGACGCCCTTTCTGGATCGTCAAATTTCAGGAAACCGGCCGCCCGACGATCATCCGGACGCGCGATCGCAAGGATCAGCCGGCGCAGGGCCGAGCGTGGATCGACCCCGTGACGGGGACCATTCACCGTGTGGAAGCGACCGTCCAACCCGGGTTTGGCGCGGGCAACTTCCTCGGCACCCTCGACGTGACGTTCGAGCATGACGGGCGATTGGGGTTCGCCGTGCCAGCAAAAATGCTGGAGAAGTACACCAACCGGAACCTGGTGACCGTGTCCTCAGGCGAAGCGATCTACAGCAACTACCGGAGGTTCACCGTCGACACAGAAGAAAATCTTCCACTGAAATAATTGCGGCCTGCCGCGCCGAAGGGCTGAGCGCGGAGGCGTGGCACGGCTGCTGCATGGGGGTCCGGCATGACTAATTTCTTTGTGTACATGATCGGCGTCGTTCTCGTCGTAGGAGCCCTGGCGTACGGGGCGAGCCTGCTGGGCCTCAGCTCCACGTGGATTGCCGTTATTGCGCTGATCGGGATTGGACTGGGCGTAATGGGGGCGATCGTCAAAACACGGCAGAAAGACCCGTCATGAGCTCGAGCGACGGGTCCGTGTGGACGCCGCCGCAGGTCTCATATGGTCCCGTGCCGTTGAGGAAGTAATCGTCATAGACGTTGGACCGGCCATCCTCGGGATGGACGATCCGGCAAGCGGGGGTTGCCCGCATCGTGCTCTTACGGCACACGCTGATCCGCTCCACGTCTGACGGAAGGGAAAACCACTCCGGCTTCTGCCCTTCCGTCGCCTGTTTCATAAACTGCGCCCACGCCGGGACGGCCACGGTGCCGGCGAACCCGCGGTTCATGATCGTCTTCTTTTCATCGTGCCCGAACCACACGCCCGCGACGAGCGTCGGCGTATATCCCACGAACCACGCGTCGCCGTAATCGTCGGTCGTGCCCGTCTTGCCCGCCGCCGGCAGCTTGAAGCCCTCCGTGCGCGCGCGGCTGCCCGTGCCGCGGTTCATCACGTCCGCCATCATGCTGGACATCAGGTAGGCGGTGCCCGGCCGCACGGCGCGGTACGCCTGGCGCTCGAGAGAGCTTTGCCAGATGAGGTTGCCGTGGCGATCATCAATGCGCCTGATAAGCGTACGGGGCGCCATCATGCCGTTGTTTGCGAAGGCGCTGTAGGCCGAGGTGAGATCGAGCAGCGTCACTTCGCCGGTGCCCAGCGCCAAGGACGGCACCGCGGGCAGAGGCGAGGTGATGCCCAGCCTGCGCGCGTAGGTCTGCGTCGTCGTGATTCCAACGAGCTGCATCACCCGCACCGCGGCGCGATTGCTCGAGACGGTGAGCGCCTGCCGCAGGGTATAGCTCGACGCCTCATGTTCGCCCGACGGCAGCCATGCGCCCTGCGCCGTCTGAATCGGCGTGTCCATCCCGGTGACCGGCGAGCTTGGCATGTAGCCCTGCTCGATGGCGGCCGCGAACAGCAGCGGCTTGAACGCAGAGCCGGGCTGGCGCTTCGCCTGGGTCGCGCGATTGAACGAACTGGTGTGGAAATCGCGGCCGCCAACGAGCGCCAGCACTTCACCGGTGTGCGGGTCGAGCGCGACCAGGGCACCCTCGAGGCGGCCGGTCTTATCAATGTGCGTCAGGCGTCTGGCGATCGCTTCTTCGGCGTATTTTTGAAGCTTCAGGTCGACGGTCGTATAGATCCGCAGCCCACCCTTCAGGACGTCTTCGGAACCGAACTGCTGCGTGACCTGGCGGCGCACGGCTTCCATGAAGTGCAATCCGCAGACAGCTCCACGACCGTCCGCGTGCGCCGAGGCATCATGGTGTGAGGAGGCGTAGGAGTCATGCCGCGACGCCGCGAGCGAAACCGTGGATGCAACGGCATCTGCGTACGCATCCTGGCTGATCGCGCGGTTCGCGAGCATCGCCTTCAACACGTGATCGCGGCGCGTCTTTGAGATGGCGGGAGCGGTGCGGGGGGAGCAAATCGATGGGCATGGAATGAGCCCGGCGAGCAGCGCACTTTCGGCGATATTGAGGTCCGATGCCGGCTTCCCGAAATAGCCGCGCGAGGCGGCCTGCACCCCGTAATGGCCGTTGCCGAGATAAATCCGGTTGAGATACGCCTCGAGGATCTTCTCCTTCCCGAACCGGCGCTCGACGCGAAGCGCGAGCAGCGCTTCCTTCAGTTTGCGTTGGAAGTTGCGGTCCGGCGTCAGGGCAACCTGCCTGACGAGCTGTTGCGTAATCGTGCTGCCGCCCTGCTTGACGGCTTGCGCCTTCAAATCCACCCACGCCGCCCGGGCGAGGCCGACGATGTCCATGCCGGCGTGCTTGTAGAAGTAGCGATCCTCGGCGGCAAGCACGGCCAGAATCATCGAGTCCGACACCTGATCAAGAGGAACGTTGGTGCGGTCCTCGCTCGCGAATGAAAAAATTACGTTGTTGTCGCGGTCGAAGACCAGGGAGGCTTCCGGCGCGCTGTCGAGTTGAAGATCCCGGGTGATCAGATCAAGCCCGCTGGCGAAGCCATGCAGCGATCCGAGACAGAGCATCACGGTCGCCGCCACGACTGACCAGGCGAAATACGGAGCGATCTGTTTTACTTTCCGCATTGTTGATTCCTGTTTTCAATGAATTGCAAGGGGAGGGCCAGTACCTATCTGATTTCGAACACTTGGCATCGCTGTTGCTCTAGAGGTGGTTGACACTAACTTCCTCGTTTCGCACTCTGCGAGACGAAAACAACTTACCCAATGTGACGGGAGGCATCGCCTCCCGGCCCACCTCTTTTTGCGGCGCGCGCAAAACCTGGGAGCTCATTCAGAATCCGCACGCGGACCTGCAGCAGCTGTCCGAAACGATTCGTTCCCGTCTGTCGTATCCAACGGCAGAGTGCGTTCCCGCCTGCTCATCCTTGCTCTGGCGTGCCTGTCCGCCGTTGCCGACACTGGCGCGCAGACGAATACGTGGCGTCAGTGTCTCTCTGACAGCTCGGGCGCTGCCATCGATGCCTGCACGGCAATCATTCTTTTGGATTCTCATAAAGATGGTGCGTTCGTGAACCGGGGCATTGCCTACCGCCGCATGGGCGACATCGAGCGCGCGATTGGCGACTACACCGAGGCGATTCGGCTCAACCCGCGCGCCGCGGATGCGTTCAACAACAGGGGCAACACGTATCAGAGCATCGGAGAGTTCGATCGCGCGCTCCGGGACTACGGCGAAGCCATCCGGATTGATCCGTCGCACGCCCACGCGTACAACAACCGCGGCGTGGTCTTCCTCGAGCTTGACGACCCCCTGCACGCCGTCGACGATTTCGGCCAGGCGATTCGCCGCGATCCTGCGTACGCGAATGCGTTCAGAAATCGAGGAATTGCGTACGCCGATCTGAAGCTCTTCGAGCTCGCGATCCAGGATTTTGAAGAAGCGTTCAGGCTTGAACGCTAGAGCAGGGTGCTGGTCAGCGCGCGAACGATGAGCGTGTCCTGGCGGAAGCGCGACTCAAGGTGCTTCCTGAACTCGGTCCACCACGCCTGATCGAGATCGGCGGTCATCACCTCGAAAATCACGATATCGTCTCGAGTCGTTTCTCCGGAGTCGCCTTTCCAGACGCCGCGCGCGGGCGCGCGGGTATAGGCCGTGACGCCGCCAAATCGATCGGCGAGCTCCGATCGGAGACGCACATACTCGCTCGCCTCGAACTCGTGCCCGTCGTTATCGAACAGTGGAATCAAGAGCTGCACTAAATACATACCGCACCTACCGCACCTATCTTTGTGTCGCGGCTGCAAGCGACAACGGATCGACGCGCGCACCATTCAGGCGCACGCTCCAGTGAAGATGCGGGCCGGTGACGCGGCCCGTGGCGCCGACGAGGCCCACAATCGTTTCCGGCGTCACGACGTCCCCGGCCTTCACCTGCAACGCCGAGAGGTGCGCGAACACCGAGAACAGCCGCGCGCCATGATCCACGATCACGGTGTTTCCGGTGAAGTAGAGCGGCGCCGCCATGGCGATGCTGCCGTGATTCGATGCCCGGACTGGTGTGCCCGTCTCGCTCATGAAATCCACTCCAGAATGGGGCGCCCGGCGGACGCCGTTGTAATAGCTGCGCGTGCCGAAATTGCTCGTCGGCGCTCCGTTGACGGGCATGATGAACGCATCGGACCAGCGCTGCGGCGTGTCCTGCGCGTACGCGGCGGCGAGCATCTTGCTGTCGCGCGCGATCTGTTCCAGCGCTTCGCGCGGCGGGGTGACGAAGCCGGCCGGCACGCGAAGCCGCCGCACTGTGAAAAGCTTCGTCATGATCCGGATCTCGCGCGCGCTCATCTGCGTGCCGTCGCGCTGGATCCGCAGGTGGTACGTGCCGGGCTTCGTCTCCAGATCCACGCCGGCCAGCGCTCGCCACGCGCCGCGCGTGGCGTCGAACGCGAACGTCAGCTTCTGCCCGAAGACCGTTGCGGCGATCCGCTCGCCGGCAGCGCCGTCCACGTCGATGCGCACCACATCGCCGGGACCGATCGACGGCGGAGAGATTGACAGCTGGAGAGGTCGTTGTCCTTGCGCGCGGGCGATGACGAAGTCCGCTGAGAGAATCTGGACGACAGCGGCGAGCGCGGAAATCAAGCATAATCGGGCGGAAATCATCAGTCCCTGACGATACCACTTCCGGGCACATCGATTGCAGGGCGCAGCCCCATGGATACTCCAAGAACCTCACGCCGGCAGTTTTGCGCTCACGCGATTTCGCTCGTCACAGTGACGTCTTTGATTGAAGGGTGCGGCAGCAAAGGCAGCCCGACGGCCCCAGCCCCAGGGGGAGGCAGCAATACTCAGACCTTGGCGGTCATCAACGCGAGCGTGTCTGGCCGCACCGTGACCGTGCCGATTAACGCCGCGTCACCGCTTGCTTCAACCGGCAGCGCCGCGTTTGTGGTAGGCGGATCCACGAAGCTTCTGGTGGCGCGCACGGGTGAAAACACCTTCAACGCCATGACGGCGACTTGTACCCACGAGCAGTGCGACGTCACCGGGTTTTCGTCCGGCAGGTTCGTGTGCCCGTGTCACGGTTCGCAGTACAGCACGAGCGGCGCCGTGCAGGCAGGACCGGCGACGCGCGCGCTCCAGACGTTCCCCGCGCAATTTACGAATTCCGTCCTCACAATTACTGTGTAGGTAAATTCGGCAACCTGAACGCGATGTACTCGCCGGAATAGTTTCCGCCGCTCACCGCAACAACAATGTACTGGCGGCCGTCTATGCTGTAGGTCATCGGCGAGCCGCTCTGCGGCGCCGGGATGAAAATGGCGCCAACCTGCGCGCCGGTCTGCTTGTCGTACGCCCGCAGCATCGCGCCGCGGCCGCGTGGCGTCATCGTCGCCTGTGGATCGCCCATGATGACCAGCGTCTTGGTAATCAGCAGCCCGACAGCGCCGTTCTGACCGGTCTTCGGAATGTTCAGTCCCTTCAATGCGGGGTGCGCCCTGATGAAGTCCGGCGTATCGCCGTGCGGTACCTGCCAGAGAAGCTCACCGCGATCGAGATGGATCGCCGAAAGCACGCCGTAGGGCGGCTTCAGCATCGGCAATCCCTGGACCGTGAGGCCGCCGGCGTTTCCGGCTGCGGCAGGGGCGGCAGGCGCCGGCGCGTCTGCTGGCGCCGGACTGGCCGCAGCCTTGGCCGCAGCCTTGGCGGCGGCGGCGGCCTGCGCGATCGCTCGCGGCGAGTCGGCGGCGCAGCAATCGCCCGGCCCGAACACCTCGACGAACGGCTGTCCGCTCACACCTCTCACATAGCGAATGTCCGAGAATCCCGCCGGAGGCGTCACCAGCGAATGCGATCCGATCCCCGAGTTCGACGCAGGCGCATAGACGATGTGGGTCTCCGGATCGTAGCCGCCGCCTGGCCAGTTCGTGCCCCCGCCGAGGTTGCCGACGTTCAGCGTGCCGAGCAATCCATTCACGTTCCCGAGAATCGGCGGCGCGAACAGTGGACCAGGTTTGTAGCGTTCGAGTTGTTTCAGTCCCTGCGCGCGCAGCTCGGGCGTGTAATCAATGATGTCGTCGGGAATGTTCACGAAGTTGCGCGCGTAGGCCGGCGGCTTCGTGGGAATCGGTTGAGTCGGCGAATACGTCTCGCCTGGAACGTCGCCGCGCGGCACGGGCCGTTCCTCAATCGGCCACACCGGCTCGCCCGTCACGCGGTCGAAGACGTAAAGAAGGTTCTGCTTGCTCGGGACCGCGACCGCCTTGATGGCCCGGCCGCCGACGTTGATGTCCACCAGCAGAGGAGTGGACGAGATGTCGAGGTTCCACAGCGGGTGGTGCACGAGCTGGAAGTGCCACTTGCGCTTGCCGGTTTTGAGATCGACGCAGACGAGGCTCTCCGCGAACAGATTGTTTCCTGGCCGATGGCCGCCATAGTGATCCGACGTCGGCGTCTCGACGGGGAGGTAGACGAGCCCGAGCTCTTCGTCGACGCTGATCTGCGTCCACACGCCGACGTTGCCGTTGACGGCCCACGAGTCCTTATCCCAGGTCTCGTTGCCGAATTCGCCCGGTGTCGGAATCGTGTTGAAGCGCCAGAGCTGCTTGCCTGTGCGCACATCGTAGGCTCGCACCAGCCCTTTCGTGTTGTTGTGCGTCGAAACCGTGGCGCCTTCTCTGAACGAGGAGCCCACGATCACCACGTCCCCTACGACCGCCGGCGTCGAGTGCACGCCGATCTCACCGGTTTCGAGATCGATTTGCTCCTTGACGCCTTGGACGACTCCGACTTTCAGATCGAGCACGCCGCCGTTGGCGAAGGACGTGATCAGCGCGCCCGTCCTGGCGTCGAGCTCAACCAGGCGGTAGCCGGTCGTCACGTAAATCACGCGCTCGTCGCCCTTGCCGTCGGTCCAGTACGAGACGCCGCGCCCGGACAGTTGGCGAGGCGACACCGCGGCGCGCCGCCCTTCCCGCAGGCTGTGCGCCCAGTTCACTTCGCCTGTCCGGCCGTCGAGGGAGACGACCGACCGGCGCGTGCCGCCGGTCGTGTACAGCATGCCCTTCACCATCACCGGCGTGCCCTCGAGCTTGTACTCGGGGCGCGGGCCGAGATTGTCGGTCTTGAATCGCCACGCCACTTGCAGCTGGTTGAAGTTCGAGGCGTTGATTTGATCGAGAGGGGAATACTTGGAGCCGCGCAAATCGCCGGAGTAGTCCGGCCACTCGCCGTTGGCGGTCGTCGGTTTGCCGGAGGCGGGCGATTGACCAGAGAGCGGCACCATGGCCGCCAGGACACAGAGGAGCAACAGCCGGGGAAGGCGCGACATCGACCCACCGCCCTTCATAACGCGTTTGGAGTCAGGGCGGGATTACATGTCCGGCTGAAGTCGGACGCCAACGCGAGGCCCGCGATCTCCTGGTGGGTCGATCCCTGTCCGTAGGCATTACCCCTTATTACGTCCCGCCCGATCCAAGGTTAGCGCAGCCAGGCCAGCGCCTGCCCGCCAAGAAAAATATAGATGGCGCAGATAGCCCCCTCGCCCACGGCCACACCCAGGAGGCATTTCTTCAGGTCGACCTTCAGGGCGCCGCACACATAACAGACCAGGTCGGTCGGCGCCACCGGGAAAAAGCTCCAGATGATCACGATGGGCAGCTCTCTCCTGGTCAGAAGCCACCGAACCCGGGCGACCTGCGCAGGATAGCGCCGCTCGAAAAGGCGGTCGAAGTCCATGGCTTCGGCGAAGTAGTAGACAGCCGCCGACGACACGACTATCCCTGCGAGGGTGAGCATAAAAAGAGGAATCGGGGGCAGTATCAGCATGCCGGCGACCACGAGGTAGGTGGCCGGCACCAGCGTGAACCCTCGAATACAACCGAGCGCCAGGTAGACCACATACGCCCAAACCGGCGGTGAATCGGCCAATCTGCCGAGCGCCTGCGCGACCTCGTCGCGGTGGAACAAGTAAAAGTAGAGCGCCGTCGACAACAAGCCTATCCACAGCGAGAAAATAAGCTTCTTGTGTTGCATTTTAGGAATGATGTATCGATTACCAGACACACTGCCTAGTTTTTCTGAGATGGAACGCCTCTGAGCCCCTCAGCTTTCTGGCACGGTAGGTGCATTTGGGAGGGCTAGAGGTTATACGACAATGGAAGTCAAAACGAGTTTCTTGAAGCTGGTCTCCGCCGTCGTCGGGTTGTCTGTCGGCGTGAGCGTGATGACCGCGACAGTTCTATTAGGGGCGGCTGCGCTGCTCCAGTAGCCGTGCAGGAATGGCAGGCGCAAATAGCGCCGCCATTCCGTGCACAATATGGGTAGTGGATTACCCACTCACTCGCCCCGTCCATCACCCCATCGCCTCTCACCCACTCACCATTACCTCCACATGAATTCCCGCACGTTCGACGTGTCCTGGAGAGCCCTCGCGAAAATTCTCGTCGCGGCGGCACTCGTGTGGGCGTGGCTGCAGCTCTGGCAGTTCGTGATGGTGATCGCCATCGCGATCGTCATGGCGGTCGCGCTCGATCCGGCGGTGCGCACGCTCGAAGCGCGCGGCGTCCCACGCTGGGCCGGAGCGGTCGGATTTGTTCTGCTGCTTGCCGCGGTGCTGGCGGGCATCATCGCCGCGAGCTGGGTGTCCATCAGCGAACAGGCCGAACTGATCGCCCAGAACCTCCGCGATTTCCATCAGCAGGTGCGAGCGTCGATTCCGGCCATCGACCGGCTGACCTCATCAGCTCAGGAGGGCAGCAGCGGGATCGGACAGTACGCGATCACGCTGGGGCGATCGACCGCCCATGCCATCGCGATGTTCGTCCTTGCGGTCGTGATGACCGTGTACCTGCTGATCGAATGGCAGCCGACCCTCGAGTGGTTGATGGCGTTCGTACCCCCGCAGCATCGGCAGAAGGTCCGCCGCACGCTCGCGGAGTCCCGCGTGACGGTGTTTCAGTACGTGGTGGGCAACGTCATCACGTCGGTCATGACGGCGGCGGCCACTTTCAGCGCGCTCGTCGCGTTGAAGGTGCCGGCCGCGCTCGTGCTCGCGATCATCGCCGGGGTCTTCGACCTGGTGCCGATTGTCGGATTCCTCATGTCGCTGGCGGTGTCCGCGCTGCTCGCGGCCACCGTCTCGATGACGGCGCTCATCGGCGTGGTCGTCTTCTACGTCCTGTTCAATGCGGTCGAAAGCTACTTCATCAACCCCAGGGTCTACGGCCACGGGCTCAAGATGTCGAAGCTCGCGGTGCTGATCGCCGTGGCCGTCGGCGCCCAGCTCGCCGGCGTCATGGGCGCGCTCCTCGCGCTGCCCATCGCCGCCATCTACCCGGCAATCGAGCGGATCTGGCTGCGCGAGCAGCTCAGCGACGATACCGTCGATAGGCACGAGCGCCTGTCCGCCTAGACAACTTTATGTTCAACCTCGGCGGCAAGGTTGCCGTCATCACCGGCGGCGGCTCGGGCATTGGGCAAGCCATCGCGTCGACCTTCGCGCGCCAGGGTGCGTCCGCCGTGGTGCTCGACGTCGACGAGCGCGCCGCGCGCGAAACGGCAGAGGCGATTACCTCCGCCGGCGGCCGCGCGTACGCGAACGTCTGCGATGTCGCGGACGCCGCGAACGTCCGGGCGGCATTCAACGCCATTGTTCGCGACCATGGGCGTCTCGACATTCTGGTCAATAATGCTGGCATCGCGCACGTGGGCAACATCGAGCAGACGCCCGAAGAGGACCTCGACCGGCTGTATCGCGTGAACATCAAAGGCGTGTACCTCTGCAGCCAGGCGGCGGTGCCGGTGATGGTTCGGCAGGGCGGCGGCGTGATCCTGAACATGGCGTCCATCACCTCGCTCATCGGCGTGGCCGAGCGGTTTGCGTATTCGATGTCCAAAGGCGCCGTGCTTACGATGACCAAGTCGGTGGCCATCGATTACATGAAGCAGAACGTGCGGTGCAATTGCATCTGTCCGGCTCGCATCCATACGCCGTTCATCGACGGATACGTCTCGAAAACGTACCCCGGACGCGAAGAGGAGATACTGCGGGAACTGTCGGCGTATCAACCCATGGGGCGGATGGGCACGCCGGACGAAGTGGCAAGCCTGGCGTTGTATCTCTGCTCTGATGAGGCGTCGTTCGTCACCGGTCAGGCGTACCCACTCGACGGCGGAGTGCTGAACCAATGACCCGACACGTGTTTTCGCAGCCTTCGGGACGTTGGCGTGGAGCGTATGGACATCCATCTCCTCGGCCGGCGCGCCGTGATGATCGTCGAGACGACCGACGGCCTGGATCTTCGCGCGGCCTTCAGCGCCCATGCGTCATCGAGCCCGCGCGTCGCGGAGTGGGAGTGTTTGATGAAGACGCTCCAGGAGCCACTTGCCGAGGCGCGAGCAGGCGAATGGTGGGCCTTCATGGAGCCGGTGTTTCACATGGATAACCAGGAGCCGGACATTGCCCGCCTCGCCGAACCGGCTCGCATCTGCTGACCCCGGCGCGATGACCGATCTGCGGCAGTCGTGGAGCGTGCCGTCGCGTCCGCGTCCGATCGTCCTCATCGGCGCGGGCGGTGTCGTCCGCACGGCGCATCTGCCCGTGTATCAGCGCCTGAAATTTCCGGTGGCGGGTCTCTACGATCTCAAGCCTGACGCCTCGCGCGAGACCGCGCGGCGGTTTGGCGTATCGACCATTTTCTCTTCCCTGGCCGAAGCCACGACCGCGCCGGACGCGATCTTTGATGTCGCGGTTCCCGGCGATCAGATCGCCGGTGTTCTCCGGGAGCTGCCCCGCGGATCGGCGGTGCTGATCCAGAAGCCGATGGGCGAGGATCTGGCGGGGGCGAAGGCGATCGTGGAGATCTGCCACGATCTCGGCCTCGTCGCGGCGATGAACTTTCAGCTCCGGTTCAGCCCGAACGTGCTCGCGCTGAGCGATCTCGTCGCCGGCGGCCGGCTCGGCGACATCGTCGACATCGAAGTGCGCCTGGTGGTGAAGCAGCCTTGGCATCTGTGGACGTTTCTCGAGGGGGCGCCGCGCCTCGAGATTCTTTACCATTCGATTCATTACCTGGACACGATACGCGCGCTCGCAGGGGAGCCGCGCGGCGTTTACTGCAGGGCGGTCGCGCATCCCGCGACGCCGGAGTTCCGCGACACGCGCAGCTCCATCATCCTCGATTATGGCGACGCGGTGCGATGCTCCCTGCTGCTGAATCACGTGCACCAGCAGGATTCAACGCACTGCGCGTCGCTGCTCAAGATTGAAGGCACGCGCGGCGCCGCGCAGTTGACCATGGGCGTTAACATCGACTACCCAAACGGACCTCCAGACACGCTGCAGGTCTCGCTCGACGGCGGGGGCTGGAGGCCGGTGGCGCTCAGAGGCTCGTGGTTCATCGAGGCGTTCGAGGGCCCGATGTCGAATCTGCAGCGCTTCGTGGCCGGCGAAGATCCGGCTCTCGTGTCACCTGTGGATGATGCGATCAAGACCATGGCGCTGGTCGAAGCGTGTTACCAGTCGAGCGCCGCAGGTGGCACGCCCATCCCTTCTATCTGACCATTGACCATCGACCATCATGCGCATAGACGCCCATCAGCATTTCTGGCGCTACAACGCCGCCGAATACGGCTGGATAGACGACTCGCTCGCAGTGCTTCGGCGCGATTTCCTGCCGGCCGATGCTCGACGGCACATGGATCGCGCCGGCATCGACGCATGCATCGCGGTGCAGGCGCGTCAGACGCTCGAGGAGACACGCTGGCTGCTGGATCTGGCCGACGCGCATCCGTTCATCGCCGGCGTGGTCGGATGGATCGACCTGCAGGCCGACGATGTCGCCGCCCAGCTCGAGCCGTTTGCCGGTCATCCCAAGCTCGTCGGGGTCCGGCATATCGTGCAGAGCGAGCCGGACGATCGATTCATGCTGCGCCCCGCCTTCTGCCGAGGTATTTCGCTGCTCGAGGATCTGAACCTCACCTACGACATCCTTATTTATCCCGGCCAGCTTCCCCTTGCCGCGGAGCTGGCGGCGCGATTCCGGCGCCAGCGCTTCGTGCTCGATCACCTCGCGAAACCGGAGATCCGCGCGGCAGAAATCCGCGCATGGGAAAGAGATTTGCGGCGCCTGGCGGAGTGTCCCCACGTGGTCTGCAAGCTTTCGGGGCTGGTGACCGAGGCAGACTGGACCAGGTGGACGCCCGCTCAGATCCGGCCGTACCTCGACGTCGCGTTCGATTGCTTCGGCGCGCATCGTCTGCTCGTCGGCTCGGACTGGCCGGTGTGCACGGTCGCCGCCGATTACGTGAGGACCATCTCGGTGATTGACGACTATCTGGCCGGCCGTCCCGCCGGCGAACGCGAGGCAGTCATGGGCGGCAACGCCGCCCGAATCTGGAATCTCAAGGCAGGAGAGCTGGTATGAAAAGAACGGTGGCCGTCTTCCTCGTGCTTGGCGGAATGCTCGGGGCGTGCAGCCGGTCCGCGGATCCCGGCAGGACGACGATTGCCGTCATTCCGAAAGGCACGTCGCACGTCTTCTGGCAGAGCATTCATGCCGGCGCCGCGAAGGCGGCGCAGGAGTTCGACGTCGACATCATCTGGCGCGGGCCGCTGCGCGAAGATGACCGTGCGTCGCAGGTCGCGGAAGTCGAAGGGTTCATCACCAGGGGCGTCGCGGGCATCGTCCTGGCGCCGCTCGACGAAGCGGCCCTCGTCGCTCCGGTGAGCGATGCGGTGCGCGCCAAAATTCCGGTCGTCGTCATCGACTCGGGGCTGAAAGGCAACGATTACATCAGCTTCGTTGCCACTGACAACCGTCAGGGTGGGCGCATGGCGGCGGATGCACTCGCGAAGCTGCTGCCGAACGGCGGCAAGGCCGTCATGCTGCGTTACGGCGAGGGCTCGGCGAGCACGACGGATCGCGAGGAAGGCTTCCTCGAAGAGATCGCCAAACACAAGAACGTCGAGGTCGTCAGCGCGAATCAGTACGGCGGCGCCGATGTCGAGGGTGCGTACAAGAAAGCCGAAGCCATACTGCACCGCTTCCGCAAGCCCGACGCCTCCCTTGGCGTCGACGGTATTTTCACCTCGAACGAATCGGTCACTCTCGCCATGCTGCGAGTACTGCAGGACAGCGGGTGGGCGGGCAAGACCAGGTTCATCGGCTTCGACGCCTCCGACTCGCTGGTCAAAGGGATGACGGATGGCCACATCGACGGCCTGATCATCCAGGATCCGGTCAAGATGGGGTATCTCGGGGTGAAAACGATGGTCGACCATCTGAGGGGCCGCCCGGTCGAGAAGCGGATCGACACCGGTGTGCAGCTCGTGACCCGCGACAGCATGCACGATCCCGCAGTCAAGGAACTGTTGCAGCCCGACCTGTCGCGATGGCTGAAGCCCTGAACGCACAATTCGACATGCGCGGCGTGCGCAAGGCGTTTGGCGGTACCGTCGCACTCGACGGCGTCGACCTCGCCGTGCGCGGCGGTGAAGTGTGCGCGCTCGTGGGGCAGAACGGGGCAGGCAAGAGCACGCTGATGGCGATTCTTGCGGGCGCGGCTGCCCCCGACGCGGGAATCATGACGCTCAACGGTGCGCCGTACGCGCCGAAAAGCCCGCGTGACGCGAGGCGGGCAGGCGTCGCGATGATTTACCAGGAGCTTTCGCTCGCGCCCCATCTCAGCGTGATGGACAACATCGCGCTCGGCCTCGAGCCCGCTCGCAGCGGAACGCTTGGCGCGCTCGGCATCATCGACCGTAAGGCCGTCAGGCGGACCGCTCGCGCGGCCCTCGATCAGCTCGAGCATGCGGAGATCCCTGTCGAGGCCCGTGTCGCCGATCTGTCGCCCGCAGCGCAGCAGCTGGTGGAAATTGCACGCGCGCTCGCAACCGGCTGCTGCGTGCTCGTGTTCGATGAGCCGACCAGCAGCCTCGCGCAGGATGACGTGCG
Organism: Acidobacteriota bacterium; assembly: GCA_031395755.1. Taxonomy (GTDB): domain Bacteria; phylum Acidobacteriota; class Vicinamibacteria; order Vicinamibacterales; family JAMQPK01; genus JAMQPK01. The sequence continues at coordinate 7,355 of JANNJO010000418.1, read as the reverse complement.
GCGGCTGTTCGACCTGATCGCGCGGCTCAAGCAGCGGGGGCTGGCGATTGTCTACATCTCGCATTTCATCGAGGAAATGATGCGCGTGTCCGACCGCTTCGCCGTGCTGCGCGACGGCCGAAATGCCGGCGGCGGCATCACCTCGGAGACTCAGAGCGATCTCATCGTCAAGCTGATGGTGGGCCGCACGCTTGAGGAGCTCTATCCGCGCCGCTCGCGGGAGCTCGGCGCGCCGCTTCTGGTCGTCGACAGCCTTGCACCGGATAGGCTCGAGCCGGCAACGTTCACACTGCATCGCGGCGAGATTTTTGGTGTGGCCGGGTTGCTGGGCTCCGGCCGCACGCGCCTTCTTCGCGGGCTCTTCGCCCTTGACGCCGTCAAGAGCGGTACGGTCAAGCTCGGCGTTCATGCCGGCCCTTCGGCGCCCGCAGACTGGTGGGACCACGGGATGGGCATGCTCAGCGAAGACAGGACCGGTGAAGGCCTCGCCACCGAGCGGAGCGTCGCGGATAACCTGACGCTGACGCATCTTGATGGACTTGGCCCCGGGTTCTTCGTGTCGCCAGCGCGCCAGCGGACGGCCGCGCGCAAATGGATCGATCGGCTCGACATCAAAACGACCGGGCCCTCGCAGCGCGTGGCCAGCCTGTCGGGCGGCAATCAGCAGAAAGTCGCCCTCGCGCGGCTGCTGCACCACGATGTCGACGTGCTGGTGCTCGACGAGCCGACGCGCGGTATCGACGTCGGCAGCAAGGCGCAGATCTACAAGCTGCTCGACGAGCTCGCGTCCGAGCGGAAGGCGATTCTGATCGTCAGCAGCTATTTTCCGGAGCTGCTGGCGCTTTGCGATCGCATCGCGGTGATGTCGCGCGGCCGGTTGGGGGCGCCACGTCCCGCCGGGGAATGGACCGAACATGCGTTGGTGATGGCTTCGTCCGGAGCGCGGTCCCGATGAGCCGCCTTCGCGCCTCGCGCTTCGGCGCCCAGGAATGGCACGTCCTCGAGGAAACCGGCGTTCTCGCGGGCCTCCTGCTCGTGTCGCTGCTGTTCGCGTTTCTGATCGGGCCCCGGTTTTTCAGCGCGGCGAACCTCGAGCTGATGGCCAGACAGACGGCCATCGTCGGCGTTGCGGCGCTCGGCATGACGATGGTGATCGTGTCGGGCGGGATCGATCTCTCGGTCGGTTCCGTTATCGCGCTGAGTACCGTCGTCATCGCGCTCTTTCTTCGCGAGGGGGCCTGGCCGGTGGTCGCGGCCGCCGCGGCGGTTGCCGCAGGCGCCGCGTGCGGCCTGATTAACGGCATGCTCATCACCAGCCTTCGGGTGGTTCCCTTCATCGTGACGCTTGGCACGATGCTGCTGGTGCGCGGCGCGGCGAAGGGGCTGGCAGACGAGCGGCGGCTCGAGGCGCCCCTTACCTGGCTGAACAGCCTGTTGCGGACGGTGCGCGACGGCAGCGGGCTGCTGGTGCCGTGGGGCATCTGGATTGTGGCGGTGCTGGCGGTCATCGTCGCGGTTACGCTGCAATACACGCGCTATGGGCGCCACCTGTTTGCGATTGGATCGAACGAGCGTACCGCCCGGCTCTGCGGCGTGCGTGTGGAGCGATGCAAGGTCGCGGTGTACACGCTCGCCGGAGCGCTCGCCGGGCTGGCTGGCGTCATGGAGTTTTCGCGCCTGTCGGTCGGAGATCCGACCGTGGCGGTGGGGGCCGAGCTTGGCGTGATTGCGGCGGTCATCATCGGCGGAGGGAGCCTGTCGGGAGGCAAAGGCACCGTCATCGGAACGCTCGCCGGCGCGGCCATCATGACCATCATCCAGATCGGCTGCTCGCAGCACGGCCTGCCGAACTGGGTACAGGAAATCGTCACCGGGACGATTATTGTGTTCGCGGTTGCGCTCGACCGTTTGCGGTCTGCGAGCCGGCTCTGACCTGCGCGATTTCCGCGATACCTACGGATTCACGAGCCCTCGCGCAAGCGCCGTAGCCCGTGTGCTGCCATTCCGCATTCCGGCAGACCGCATCCGTGTGATGGCCCGCAGCTCCAGATCGGAGAATTCCAGGTGCTCTCCCGCACCGGCCGGGCCCATGACAGGGCGCGTCAGCTTCGTTCCCCCGGGAAGATACACGTGCCACATTCCGTAAGCATGGCCGAGCTCGTGCGTGATGCCCGATGAATCTGGAGTATTCAGCGTCGTGATGGACTTCCCTGGATTCGTTCGGCCTCCGTATGTCGAGGGTGGACCGCCCGTGTTGCAGGTGCAGTGATTGTCCGGCACCATCCGCACGGCGACCGTGTTGACCGGTACTTGCTGATAGGTCAGATCACGCATCCTGTCGTCGGTGATGGTGACGACTCCGGCGACCCCGTTGCCCGTCAGCGACGCCCAATGATCGATGAAGCGCTGAGCCCGCTGGCGCGTGATGTCCGCCAGCTCTACTGACATGAGGATGCGGACGTTTGAACGGTCGGGCCAGGGCGTCCACTGGATCGTGGGTACTCCAGCTCGCTTCGTCTCTGACATCGGACCAGACGTGAAGAGTAAGGCATCGATGACATCGCGCAAATCAACGAACACAAGCCTGAGCTCGGAGGAGGGCGGGCTGGCCCCGACGTTGTTTTTCGCCGTGACCCGCGCGAAATATGTACGCTGGCCGGACGCGCGCGCCGTCCATGAGTAGCGCGGCGTCGGCACGTCAGTCGCGAGCACATCTGATAACCCGGTCGCGGTGCCGATGGATAATTCGTATTGATCGCCGCTTCCCGACCACGCGATCTCGAACTCGTTTTCGCCGATGTCGGCGTTCTGTGAAATAAGTGTCAGGGCAGTGGGAGCGAGAGGCGCCGTCGGGGTCGGCGGAGCAGGCGTCGTCGTTCCGGTGAGGGGTGTCGGCGTCGTCGGCGATGAGCCACCGCAGCCGACAGCTATGACGCAGATGAGGCCCAACCATACGCCACGCACTTTATGGACTGTCTCCGGAAGAGAAAGGGAAGAAGCGAAATATACTCTGCAGGGCGAGTTGCGAACAAGCGAAAAAGCGTGCGATGAAGATTACCGATCTCTCCGTGCTCGATCTCCGCTTCCCGACTTCGCGCGACCAGGTCGGATCCGATGCCGTGCATACCGATCCCGACTACTCCGCGGCGTACGTGATTCTGAAAACCGATGGAGGCCTCGAAGGCCATGGCCTGACGTTTACGATCGGGCGCGGCAACGAAGTCTGTGCGGCGGCCATCGAGGCCTTCAGGCATCTCGTCGTCGGGAAGACGCTGGCCGATATCACGTCGGACTTCGGCGCGTTCTGGCACAGCCTGGCGGGCGAGTCGCAGCTGCGATGGTTAGGACCGGAAAAAGGCGTCGTGCATCTTGCCCTCGCCGCGATTGTGAATGCCCTGTGGGATCTGTATGCGAAGTCGGAGGGGAAACCGGTCTGGAAGCTGCTGGCGGACATGACCCCCGCGCAGCTGGTGTCGTGCGTGGACTTTCACCATATCACCGACGCGATGACGCGCGATGAGGCGTTGTCGATGCTCGAGCGGCAGGCGCCGACCAAGGCGCTGCGCGAGGCCGAGCTGCTGCGCCGCGGCTACCCCGCTTATACGACGTCGGTCGGCTGGCTGGGATACTCGGATCAGAAGATCGGCGATCTCTGCCGCACCGCGCTCGCCGAAGGCTGGACGCATTTCAAGGTCAAAGTGGGTGGGCGGCCCGAAGACGATCTCCGGCGGCTCTCGGCCGTGCGCGCCGCGATCGGCCCCGACCACAAGCTCATGATCGACAGCAACCAGCGCTGGGACGTCGAGGAAGCGATCGTGCGCATCAGGGAGCTCTCAGGGTGCGGGTTGTGGTGGGCCGAAGAGCCGACGCACCCCGACGACGTGCTGGGGCACGCGCGCATTGCGAAGGCGATCGCGCCGGTGGGCGTCGCCACCGGTGAGCACGCGGCGAACCGCGTCATCTTCAAGCAGCTGCTTCAGGCCGGCGCCATCAGCTTCTGCCAGATCGACAGCTGCCGTCTCGGCGGCGTCAACGAGAATCTCGCCGTCATGCTGATGGCGGCAAAGTTCGGGGTCCCGGTCTGCCCCCACGCCGGCGGCGTCGGCCTGTGCGAGTACGTGCAGCATCTCTCGATGTTCGATTTCATCGCGATCTCCGGGACGATGGACGGGCGCGTCATCGAATTCGTCGATCATCTTCACGAGCATTTCGAGGAGCCTGTGGAGATTCGGCGCGGGCGCTACATGGCACCCTCACGGCCCGGGTACAGCATCACGATCAAGCCGGAGTCGCGGAAGACCTATCGCTTCCCGGACGGCGAAGCCTGGCACGATCGCGATGGATGCTGACAGCGCCGTGTTCGCCATCGTGGCTTTCCCGTCGCTGGAGGCCAGCGACCGGCAGTGGATCGAGTCGATACGGGCGAAGCACGATCCACAGGCTCGCCGGATTGCCGCACACTTCAGCCTCGTGTTTCCCACGGTGCTGTCGAGGCGCAGCATGGAGGCCCAGGCCGCACGAGTGGCGGGCGCGACCGAGCCGGTCCGGGTCGTGCTGCGCCGCGCCGGCGTCGTGCCCGATGCGATCGGAGGCGGCGGCCATGTGTTTCTGATGCCCGAGGAGGGCCGCGACCAGATTACGCAGCTGCACGACCGCCTCTACGAAGGCGCCTTGCACCCTCACCTTCGGAAGGACATCCCGTTCAGGCCGCATATGACCATTGCGACGCGGACCACGATCGTTCCGCTGGACGCGCTCGCGGCCGAGATCAACGCCACCACCCGAAGCATTCGTGGATTTCTGTCGGAGATCGTGCTCGTCGAGGTCACGCAGACGGCGATCCAACCCGTCGCCCATTTCCAGCTCGGCGCATTGTAGAATCGGCGCGTATCAAGCTATGCTTTACCGGTAAAGTCACCCATGGCGCGACCCACAATGCGGCGGATCGCCGGCGAGCTCGGCGTCTCCGTCATGACCGTCTCCAAAGTCTTGAATAATCACGGCGATATCAGCGAGGCGACGCGCAACCGCGTGCTCGCCAAGATCGAAGAGCTCGGCTATCAGCGCAACGCCGTCGCGCGCAGCCTGACGCTTCGCCGCAGCCACACCATCGGCATCGTTATCCCCGATCTGATGCACTCCTTCTTCGTCGAGATCATCGGCGGCATCGAGCCGGTCGCCAGCGTGCGCGGCTACGGCCTGCTGCTGTGCTGCTCCGGCGAGGATCCCGTGAAGGAACGCGCCGAGCTCGAGATGCTGCGCAGCCGCCAGGTCGATGGCATCGTCCTGGCCTCGGCGCCCGGGTCGGAGAACGACGATCTCCTGAGAGGGCTCACAGGGCTGGGCACCGGACTCGTGATGATCGATCGGGACGATCACCCGAAGGTTGATTGCCACCGCGTCCTCACCGACGACGTGCGCGTCGGGGTGCTGGCAACCTCGCACCTCGTGGACCTCGGCCGCAAGGCGATCGCGCACATCGGCGGACTCGACATCGCGCACGCGAAGCGCCGCGAGCAGGGCTGGCGCGACACGCTGAAGGCAAGAGGGATCACGCCACCTGCTGACTGGTATGTGCAGGCAGGGTTCATGGACAGCGACGGCTATCGCGGGATGAAGCGGCTGCTGTCCGTGCGACCCCCCATCGACGCGGTGTTTGCCGTCAACGATCCCACCGCCATCGGCGCCATGAAAGCGATCTGGGAAGCCGGACTCCGCGTTCCCGACGACATCGCCGTGGTGGGGGTGGGCGACATCGCCATGAGCGATCTCTTCAGGGTGCCGCTCACCACGGTCGGCTGGTCGCGCAAGGATCAGGGACTACACGCGGCGGAGCTGCTGCTGAACGGACTCGACAACGAAGAAAAGGTCGCGCCTCGCCGTATCATTATCCCGCCGAGGCTTGTCGTGCGGGAGTCCTCAGGACGTCATGTCAGTGCGTAGGCTGATTCTCACTGTATTTTTACTCCTCGCGTTCGTGATGACGCACGCGCAGGCGCCGCCGAGGAAGCGCCTCCTTGCGCTCGGCGACACCCACACGGGCTACACGCACGATTCCATCGGCCATGCGCTCGCCGTCATCGATCATCTCGGCCGCCAGTCCGGGCTCTACGACACCTACATCCGCACCGACTCGCAGTGGATCACCAAACAGCTGGTTCCGGCCCCCGCGCGGAATGCGAAAAACCTCAACGATGTCGATGCGGTGTTCCTGTTCATCTCCGGCGAAGGCAGCTGGACCGCGCAGCAGAAGAAAGACTTCGTGTCCTTCGTCAAGGAAGACGGTAAGGGGGTGGTAGGCGCGCACACCGGCAATGCCGCGTTCTATGAGTGGCCCGAGTTCGGCGAGATGATGGGCGGCTATTTCGATAACCATCCCTGGGGGATTTTCGACGGACGCGTAGTCGTCGACGCCCCGGACTTTCCCGCGATGCGCCACTTTCCGCCGTCGTTCACGAGACGCGAAGAGTTCTACGCGCTCAGAGAAAGCCCCTACTCGCGCGACACGGTGCGGGTGCTCGCGCACCTCGATACGGCGAACATCGACTTGAAGCACCCGGACTATCACCGGAAGGATGCGGATCTTCCCGTGGCGCTTGCGCGGACGTACGGCCGGGGCCGGACGTTCTGGTCGAACTTCGGCCATGCCGCCGATACGTGGGACGATCCGGACATCCAGAAGATGTATCTCGAAGCGATCAAATGGGCGATGGGGCTCACCCCCGGCGACGCCACCCCGCGTCTACCGGGGGGCAGGGGTCCCCGGATCAAGAAATGAAGCTGCTGAGGTATGGCGCGCCGGGCCGCGAAAGGCCCGGCATCCTCGATGCGGACGGCCACATCCGCGATCTCTCGGCCATCATTCCCGATCTGTCCGGCGACGCCCTTCTACCCGAATCGCTGGAGCTGGTCCGGCAGCACGTGGTGTCCGGCTTTGGCCGGATCGGCGGGTTGCACGAGGTGGATAACGACGCCCGGCTGGGCCCCTGCGTCGGCCGCGTCGGCAAATTCCTCTGCATCGGCCTCAACTACTCGGACCACGCCGCTGAGTCGGGCATGGCGGTCCCCGCCGAGCCGATCCTCTTCATGAAGGCCACATCGGCGATTTGCGGCCCGAACGACGACATCGTGATCCCGCGCGGCTCCGAGAAAACCGATTGGGAGGTCGAGCTCGGGGTCGTCATCGGCAAACCCGCCAAGTACGTCTCAGAGGCGAACGCGCTGGCGCACGTCGCTGGTTATTGTGTCGTGAACGATCTCTCCGAGCGGGCGTTTCAGCTCGAAGGCACCGGCCAGTGGGTGAAGGGGAAGAGTGCCGATTCGTTCGGGCCCATCGGACCGTGGCTGGTGACTGC
>JANNJO010000399.1:0-3586 GCA_031395755.1 Acidobacteriota bacterium | reverse complement strand
GCGAACAGATCGCCAAATACTGGAACAAGCCTTTCGATGCCACATTCAGCGTGCCGGGGCTGGACAACAGCATTCAACCCTGGAGGATCGCCACGGACGGGAGCGTGACCAATGGGTACGCGTAGGGTTCTCCCGATCGCGTTCGCTTTGCTCATGGGCGTTTCTGCGCTGGCGCAGGGGCCTACGTATGGAGTGGGACGCACGCCGACCGCGGAGGAAATCCGCGCGTGGGATATCTCCATCGGTCCAACCGGAGAGGAGCTCCCGCCGGGGCGCGGAACTTCCAAGGAGGGCGCACAGGTCTATCGCGCGAAGTGCGCGGGATGCCACGGGGCGACGGGAATCGGAGGCTCGTCGCCCATTTTGAAAAGCAAAGATGGCGCGAATCCTAACGTCTGGGCGCGGGGGCGAATTCTGCCGATTCGCTCGCCGTTCGCGACGACGGTTTGGGATTACATCAACCGCGCCATGCCTCTTAATCGTGAGGGGACGCTAACGCCCGATGAGGTGTACGCGTTGACGGCTTTTCTGCTCTATATCAACGACGTCATCCCGGAGGACCAGACACTCGACGCCCAGAGTCTGCCGAAGGTGAAAATGCCACTCGGCGATAAATACGCTGCCCTGCCTGAGTGGAAGCCCAGGACGCCAAGGCTTAAAGGTTACCCCTATTAGACCTTCGTCAACGGGAAGCCTGCCGAAGGCCCTCCAACAACCCGAGCCATTCAACGACGTGGCTCCAACTGGCGGGCATTGGGGAGGCCATGCCTGCTGTTGCGTCACCGATTTCCCTCAGGGCTTGAAGGCTTTGGAGCGGTTCCAAATTTCACGCCGTCCACTTCTTCTGCTCGACGGTCCCCTCCGACCATATCGCGCGGCGGCCGACGAGCAACGAACCTGCAGTTACTTGACGGCTGCCGGCGCGACCGCGATTCCGATGATGCCGCTCCGATCGATCGTTGCGCGCAGGAATCCCGAAGTCCGGATGTCATCGATGAATTGATTGACGGCTTTGAGGTTTTCCTGATCCTCCTTCGGCACGATGAGGGTCTGCTCGACGCCGTACAGGTCGTCCTTCAGCAGACGCAGTCCTGGCGCGTTTCGCAGGGCGTCGGTCAGTCGCTGGCGGTTTGTGCCGAAGGCGTCCCACTGCCGGCTCAGCACACCTTGGGTGCCCTCGGTTCCTGTGGGCTCGGTAATTTCGACGAGCTGGGCCTGCTTCAGCGTGCGAGCCAGATAAAGGGCCATCGAGTCCCCAGTTCGTGCGCCAATCTTCTGATTCGGCCGGTCGATATCCTTGACGGACTGAAGTGGCGAATCCTCGCGGACGACGAACGTCTGCAGCACCAGCATGAACGGCTGAGAAAACGAGATAGGCCCTTCGCGCTCCGGGTTGTAGTCGACGAATCCGATGTCGGCGTCGCCATTCCGGACCGCATCAATGACGTGTTGGGGTGTCTGGACGCCGAGAAGGTTCACGTCCATCCCGCGCCGGCGGGCCAGCTCTCGGGCGAGGTCGACTGCCGGCCCGCCAACCTCGCCTGTGACCGGATCCTTCACAGTCATCGCGGGATTCGCCGCAATAAATGCCGCGCGGAGGACACGCGATCGACCGGGATCGGTCTGCGCTGCGGCATCTGAGCTCGAGATGAAGAGCGCTGCCAAGGCACACAGTGAGAGCACGCGCACGAGACCTCCTCAGGAAGCGCCCACTATAGCCGATTCAGGTTGGGGCCTACGGCTGTAGCAGCGGCAGGCTACGTCCAGCGGCGCCGTCGCTTCGGCCGCCGCGGTCATGACGGGCGTGGCCGGCGGCCGTTGAACCTCCGGCGGGGCTGTCTGCGGCGCACCGATGACATTGGCAGGGGCCATGAGCGTGGCCGCTATGTTTTGAATGTCAGCTGGTTGGGAAGACAGGAAGTGAGATGGTTTCGGAGTCAACAGAAGTGGGACAATGAGCGTCCGAGAAAGAGCCATGCTTCGAATCGTCGCTCCGCAGATCTTGAGTGTCGCACTGATCGTCAGCACTGTTGCGGCGCCCGTTGCTGGACAGCCCGCCTACCAGCACCTCCGGATCATCGCGCCCGCGGCCCCGGGCGGAGGATGGGATCAGACCGCCCGCGTCATGCAGCAAGTGCTGCAGCGCGCCGGCATCGTTCACACCTCATCGGTTGAAAACATTCCCGGCGCGGCAGGCACGATCGGCCTCGCGCGGTTCATCGGCGCCGAGCGTGGGAGCGGCGACGTCGTGATGGTCTCAGGTCTGATCATGCTCGGCGCCATCGTCACGCACGCATCGCCGGTGACGCTCCGGGAGGTCACGCCCATTGCGCGGCTCACAGGTGAATACGAAGTCATCGTGGTCCCTGCGGCATCACCGTTCCGATCGCTGCACGATCTCGTTCGAGCATTCCGGGAACGGCCCGAGTCGATTTCGTGGGGAGGAGGATCGGCGGGCGGGACCGATCAGATGCTGGCCGGACTCGTGGCCGATGCCGTCGGCGTGTCGCCACGGCGTGTGAACTACATCGCGTTCTCCGGCGGGGGCGAATCGATGTCTGCGATTCTCGGCGGACAGGTGTCGGCGGGCATCAACGGCCTGGCGGAGTTCGCTCCGCAGATCGACGCAGGCACGGTGCGCGTGCTCGGTATCTCGAGCGCCGAGCGGTTGCCCGGCGTCCCGGCTCCGACGCTTCGTGAGCAGGGTGTGGACGTTGAGCTCGAGAACTGGCGCTCGCTTGTTGCGCCGCCCGGCATCAGGCCTGTCGATCGGGAGCGTCTCGAGAGGGCCGTCGAGACCATGGTGCGGTCGGCCGTTTGGCGTCAGGAGCTCGAGCGCTATCGCTGGATCGATCGCTATTTGGCTGGCGACGAGTTCACCCGATTCGCTCAAGCCGAAGACCAGCGCGTGCACGCGATCCTGACCAAGCTCGGGTTGGGACCGGGTGAAACGACACCACGTACCGCCGGTGTGTATCCCCTGCTGGTGCTCGCCGGTCTCGTGTTCTGGGTCGGCGCAGCGGTGCTGGAGACCGTTCGAGCCCGCGCAGCATCGCCAAGGAGCAGCGACGATCGACGATGGACAATGGACGATGGGCGATGGCGACCGGTCGCGTTCATTGCCGCAGGGATGGCCCTCGACCTGGCGCTGATGGAGCAGGCCGGATTCGTGCTGGCGTCTACAGCGCTCTTCTGGCTGACGGCACGGGCTTTCGACCGCCAGCACCCTGGACGCGATGCGCTATTCGCGCTCGCGGTCTCGACGGGCGCGTATCTTCTGTTTGTTCGCGTGCTGAACGTGACGCTGCCTGCAGGCGTCATCGCGCGCTGGTTCTGAGCGCCAGCGCGACCGAAGCTCCATGGACACACTGCATGCGCTCAGCCAGGGGTTTGGCAGCGCGCTCACACTGCCACACCTTGCGTGGGCGCTGGCCGGCGTCACGCTTGGCACTGCGGTCGGCGTGCTCCCGGGCATTGGCCCCGCCCTGACCGTCGCGCTGCTGCTTCCGGCGACATTCACACTCGAACCCACGAGCGCGTTCATCATGTTCGCCGGCATCTACTACGGCGCGATGTACGGCGGGTC
>JANNJO010000379.1:0-4896 GCA_031395755.1 Acidobacteriota bacterium | reverse complement strand
GCGAAGCGCGAGGGTCGTGAGACGCTCGCGGCCTAGAAACTCATTCGGTCCCTCATACCGGCCTCCTCATGACGAGCGACGTCGCTTGCGCGCGTCGTTGTCGCCAGGCTCGGGGGAGGAGCAGCCCATCCCGGGAACGCGTGGGCGTGGCGGGGGAGAGAGCGGGCGTCCCATCAAACGCGCTCGCTGCCGGACCACTGGCTCCTGATCGTTGGCTCGTGGCGCTCGACGGCGCACGCGTCGGTCACGATCGGTGACGAGCTCGGTCCCGGTGGCTCGAGTTAGGCGTCTGGCTCGCCCGCTCCCTTCCCCGCTACGCCGCGAGGAATTTCTCCATGGAGAAGACCGTCCCTCGCGACAGCATGTAGAACACGGCTCGTCCGATCTTGTGCGCCAAGATCGAGAGCGCCTTTCCTTTGCCGTGCTGTTTCTCAATCCTCGCGATCAGCTTCTTCCCCTCGGTATGGCGTAAGAACAGCACGGCCGCTTCGGAGAATGCCCACTTCAAATGGACGTTCCCCATCTTCGCGCCGCCGGTGCCGAGCGTCTTCCCGCCCGATTGTTTCTTGCACTTGACCAGCCGAGCGTACGAGGCGAACTCCTGCACGCGATCAAAGCGCGTGATGTCGTGGATCTCGTACAGGATCGTCAACGCGAGGACCTTGCCGATGCCCGGCACTGAGCGGAGCCGATGAAACGCGTCGGCGTTGTGCCGTTTCGCCTCGCGGACGATGGTCAGCTCGATGTCGATGATGAGCGCATCGTACTGGTCGATCAGCGCGAGGTCGACCGCGATGCTCTTTTGCACACTGAGATCGGGAAAGTGCTCCACCACCCCGTCGCGATTGGCGCGATAGGCGAGCTTTCGACCGAAGATGGGCAGGTTGTATTGGGCGCGCGTGTTCTGGATGTGGGCCAGGAGCTGGCCGCGCTTGCGCACGAGATGCAATCGCCGACGGATCAGATCGCGCGTGGATCGCATGTCCGAGGGGTAGACATAGGCCTGCGGGAGCATGCCTCCCCGTAGCAGGACGGCAATCTTGTGCGAATCAATCCGGTCGTTCTTCGCCTTCCCGCCGTGGATGGCCTTCATGGCGAGCGCGTGGCCGAGCACGAACGTGATGCCTTCGGCTGCGCAGACGTCGGCCAGCCAGTACCAGGTGAACATGCACTCGGCCGCTACAACGAGCTCCGTGCGGTACGGCACGACGATTTCGAGGAACGCCGCCGGGGTCGACGCCACATTGCGGTGCACCAGCACCTGGCCGGCGCCGTCGAGAAGACAGACGTACATGGTCTTCACGTGGAGATCGATCCCGCAGTAGTACTGGTGCGGTCGGTTGTAGAATCGCATCGGTCCTCCTCCTGCGCGAATGCGCATTAGCCCTGCGGTCAGCCTACTCACAATGAGTAGGAGCAGGGGGAGGGCTGTATGAGGATCAACGGCTTGCAGCCGACCGCGGCAGGCGGGATCATGAGCCGCGGCGGCTGAAGCCGAGGCGTTATACCGACAAGACCGAAAGAACTTTCGGTCATTTTTCATTCGGGTTGTTGCAGCTCTTGGTTGTTTGAGCACCGCCTCGCTCCTTCGACACGCTTTTTGCGTTCGCGGCTCCTGGGGCATGCGTCGGCGTTTCGATCTCGGGCGTGGCAACCGGCGAAGAAGAAAATCGCGTCGGGCTTCTTTGGGCATCGGGGTCAGTTGGATCATGTCGGCCTTCGCTTCAAGCCCTTGGCCCTCGCGTTCAGCGGCGCGTTGTCGGCGCGGTGGTCACCGCAGTCGCCAGGAGCCGGGCGCGCGTCCAGACCCCCATCGTCGGTGGTTCGTCGAGCCATCGACCGCGTCGCTCCGCTTTGGGGGTGGGTCGCCCGCCATTGCCCTCGCGGGGGTTCGAGTCGGTGCGGGGTTCACTCGAGGGGCGGTATAACATCCGGCTGCACCAGACGGTGCCGCGCGAGCGTTGTTGACGTGCAGCCCGCGGTGACCTGCCTGTCATCGCGTCTGTCGAAGGTCAGTGCGTCCTCGCAACGTTCGAGTACACTTCGGGCTTCGGTGCACACTAGAACCTGTCGGTCCTGGGCGCAGTTCACCACGGGCTGAGCGGACGCGCGGCACCGCTGGTGAGCCGGAAGCGTTAGCCGGACGAATCATCAGGCGCGTCAATCACGATGTGGAAGCCAGCGAAGGAAGTCGTCGTCGTCACATCTAAGGCACAGCGGGACGAGTATTTGAAGGGCGAAGGGCCGCTCGAACAGTGGCGGTATCGCCGCGGTAGGCATAAGCAGGACGGCGAGTTCCCCGTGATGCTCGTGAGGCACTTGCTTCTGAGTCAAGGCTACGACGTGTACGTGTCGGGGTTGAGCAAGTTGGAGCTGCCTTGCTATGCCCTGGCTATGTTCCCTGGCCAGAGCGCAGACGCGGCGTTCACTAATTCGCAACGAGTGCTGGCTCTAAGTCCACACTCGACTCGGCGGTTTCTCGAAGGCGTTAAGAAACACAAGCAAAGGAAACAGTTGACGGCTCATGGAGGGGATCCCGATCTGCTTGTCCAGCATCGACGAGATCCCGGCGATTGCTTCTTCGTTGAAGTGAAGGCCGAGTCAGAAAGTCACACGGACGATCTCAACGATCAGCAGCGCGCCGTATTTCCTCTGATTGAAAAATACCTAAAACGTCCTATCGTACTTGCCCGTGTGCATATCCTTGGCGGACAGAGTAATCGTCGTCAGCGAAGAATATGGCAGGCCGGCTAACCTTCAAATGGAGCCGACGCGTCTGTACGCCTGTGCCATCATGCTGTTGCTCCCCGCGGCTCATTTGAAACGTTAGGCACTCCAAGACGACGATCGGGAGACGACGGACGTATACTCGAAACATGCCATTCAGGAGGTAATGCCATGGAGGGCAGGATTCCAGGTGTCCATTCGGATCCCGACATCCTCGGGGGAACGCCTGTTTTTGTGGGCACACGCGTACCCGTTCGAGCGCTGCTCGACTACTTGGAACATGGCCGACCGCTCGGCGAATTCTTGGACGACTTTCCGACTGTCGAAAAGACCCTGGCGATCGGCGTGCTTGATCACATGAAGCAGCTCGTGACACATGCGCCTTCTTCTCGATGAATGCGTCCCGAAGCGGCTCAAACGTGAGCTGCCAGAACATGAAGTCAAAACGGTTCAAGACATGCGCTGGGCGGGCATCAAGAACGGGGCATTGCTCAAGCTGGCCGATGGGCAATTTGACGCTTTCCTGACGGTCGATCAAGGCATCGAGTATCACCAGAATCTTTCCGGTCTCAGGATCTGCATTGTTGTCATGGTCGCTGCCAGCAACGACGTTGACGACGTGCGTCCACTCTTGTCGGGGGTCGAACAGGCGCTGGCAGGCTTGCGAGCTGGAGAAGTAATGCGAGTTGTGGGTGGCTAACATTCAAATGGAGCCGACGCGCCTGACCGTCTGCGCGATCATGCGGCGCGCGGCTCATTTGAACGTTAGCGGGACAAGACGAACGCCGAAACGAATGATCAAGAACAAGAATGGATCAAGAGGTTGAGCCAGACGCTGGAGCAGATACGCGCGCTGGTGGCTCGCGGCGACGTCCGGGTGTCCGATCACGGTTATGAGGAGCTCGCCGCAGACCGTCTCTTGGTTCGCGAGGTCATCGACGGTCTCGCGGGGGCAGTCGTTGTCGAAGATTATCCTGACTACCCGAAAGGACCGTGTGTTCTGGTGCTGCAACAAGATAGCAACGGTCAACCGGTTCATGTAGTCTGGGGTATCCCATTGGGGCAAGCGTCGCCGGCGGTCGTTGTCACGGCCTACAGGCCCGATCCGGCACAATGGGACCAGACGCGGCAGAAGAGGCGACCATGAGTACCAAAGCTACCAAGAAGCTGGTCCGCGAAGGAGAGTTCGCCGCCGAGGTCGAGGTCAATCTCGTGGATGCCGAGGGCGGCTGGGCTCCCTATCTCTCTCTGGACGACGCCTACAAACTTGACGACGTGCGAGAGGCGCTGCGGGCGGGAGATATCAAGCGAGCCTCGCGACTTGCCAGCCGGGTCTACCGACTCACGCCTGTCACGGCCTGAAGAAGGCACGGGCACGCTAACCTGCAAATGGAGCCGACGCTCCTGACGGTCCGTGCGATCATGTCGCCGAGTCGCGCGGCTCATTTGTAACGTCTAGGCAACTTTCGAACTTCGACCGATGACGATCTGAACTCGGACACCAGCGTGGCTAAGCATGGCGACCAAAGTATCGATACTGAATCGGTCGATCTTTCCTCGGACAAGGTCGCTGACTCTGGGCTGGGTCACACCAAACAGACTTGCGGCTTGCGCTTGGGTGAGTCGCCGAGTCTCAATCAGCTTACTGATCCGAATCATCAAGTTGGTCCGGATCTTGAGATTCTCGGCCTCTTGTTTTGAGAATCCGAGGTCGCGGAATACGTTACCCGTGGAGCGTCGAACTCTGACGGTCATCGAGTCTCCTTCTTCTGTTTGCGGAGACGGAGGAAATCGGCGAGGCGCTTGCGGGCCACGGCGATGTCGGCATCTCTGGTCTGTGGTGTTCGCTTCTCAAACGCATGGATGACGTAGATGGCCTCTTCGTGCTTCGCGATATAAAAGACGCGGTGCTCGAGACCCGTGTGTATCCGGATTTCGTAGACGCCTGCGCCCACGGTCGTCATCGGTTTCCAATCATCCGGCATGAGGCCTTGCTGGACTCGCCCCAGTTGATATCCGGCGGCTCGCCTAGTACTACTTTGTCAGATCGATCGCGCGGTTTCGGCCAGAATCAGTCGGTTCTCGCTAATTGTCGGTACTTTCATCACGTTTTGTGGTGACGGCGTACAAAATACGAAACGCATGATTTCTCGAACGGTTTCATCGATC
>JANNJO010000337.1:0-15188 GCA_031395755.1 Acidobacteriota bacterium | reverse complement strand
CGCCTCGAGCGAGACGACAGACAATCCAGGGTCGAGCGTTCTGTGCACCACGGCCACGCATCCGCACGGCAGCGATTTGAACGCCTCGAACTCGAACTGCGCCGTGACGGGCGCATGCGGTTGACGAGCTGGGATGGGCATTGGTCCTCCATACGTTTAGACTCGGAGATGCCCGCTTTGGTTTCAGATGAGCCCGGGATAGGAAACCTGAGCAGCGTCGACGCGCGCGAACGGCGTGAGGCGGTGCGGCTGAAGCGATGAGCCGCCGCGACTCCGCTGACCCCGCTGACCCATGATGTGCTGCACGTCAACCTCGCGCGCGGACAGCGCATCGGCGATCAGCATGCGGTGGCATCGCCACCACAGCGCTTCGGCGCACATCACGGCCACGTTCCTGCCGTCGCCGAACACAAGAAGCTCGTCGATGGCGCTCGAGAACTCCGCCGCCTGCATGTGATCCGCGTATCCGCGGAACGAAGGATTTCTCCACGCGCTGTTCGACGAATCGGCCCGCGGCTTCCGGAGGCCGCCGAGCGCCGGAAAGTGGCGGTACTGAATCCCCTCTTCCCGGAGGCGTGCGTTGAGCGCTTCGTGGCCGAAATGCGGATGGCGACGCGAACGCGGGATGGTGCGCACGTCGGCCAGCCCGGCGATGGCATTCGCGTGGAGCAGCGCGAGAAATTCCTCAGCGCTTCGCGTGGAGTGGCCAATCGTCCAGATGCGCATACACCAGTCTCCCCTCGACAGACGTACCGGGAAAGAGGGCACGCGCGGCAGTCAGATACGCCGCAAGCTGCTGTTCGTGCTCTGGCGCCCGCTTGCCGGTCTTCAGTTCGAGCACGGTCACGCCTCCGTCGCGCCGCCTCACGAGGCAATCGAAGGTCCCTCTCAGGATCGTCTGCGAGGCGGCAGGGCGCACGGAGAACGGCACTTCGAAGAGCGCCTCGCCAGCCTCGAGCTCAGTGGCCAGGCTTGGCTGGGCGCACAGTCCCAGGTACGCGTCGCGCGCCTCCCGGAACAACGCCTCGGTGTCACCGGCTTCCACTGACTCGTCGTCTTTGAGCAGCAGCGCCAGCTCTTCGGGAATCCCGTCTCGGCCGGCAAGGGCCATTCCTGAGCGCTCGAACAACCGATGAACGAGCGTCCCGGCGAGGCTTCGCCTCCCGATCTCGTTCTGATTGCGGCGCCGGTGTGCGATCTGCGGTACGGCGAGCGCGGTCGTGACCGCCACGCGCGGAACAGCGAACGGGTCCGTCAGCGGCTCGAAGTTGTCCGGACGGGGGTCAGACCCCATTTTTTCGCTTTTCGTCAGAATGGGATCTGACCCCTTTTTCTCAGGACCCGAGCAGACTCGAAAAGTGTGCGCCTGCCCTGATGCCGCCATCCACTCCGTCGCCGCAGGCGCAGGTGAGGTACTCGCCACTTCGAACCGGGCGCGCATTGCCGGCGGCAGAACATCACCAAGACTCCCGCCGAACGCCCTCCACTTCCCGTCCTTCACTTCTGATGCGAGGTACAGCCGGTCGCGCGCGCGGGTCAATGCGACGTACAGCAGGCGCTTGGTCTCCTCGCGGTCCTTCGCCTTGGCGTCGGCGTCGGCTTCTGACTGAAAATCGCCGACGCTCAGCCAGGCCTGGCCGTGTTCGGCGTCCGACACCACGCGAATGGCGCCCCGGCGCCCTCCAGTGCCCTTGCTCAAATTCACCACGAAGACGACCGGGAACTCCAATCCCTTGGCGGCGTGGATCGTCATGAGGTTCACTGAATCGCCTGCGTCAATCACCGCGTTCGATTCGTCTCCCGCGGTCAGCCTCTCAAGATGCTCGGCCAGCCGCGACATCGTCGCATAGCCGCGGTTCTGCACCCGGCGAATCATCGCGCGGATCTTCTTCAGGTTCTCGCGAGCCTGACGAACGCGCGCTCCACGCGTTTCGAACATGTAGGCGGTTTCGTCGAGCACCATCTCGAGGACCTCCGCAGGCGGGAGGCGGTCGACGAGGCCCAGCCATCGCGCAACGCTCAGGCGCGCACGCGCAAGCACAAGGCGATCCTCGGCGTCGAGCGCGTCGAGACCAGGCTCCCTCGTGGCGGTGAGCGCTGCGGCAATCTGCGGGGCCAGCGCCTGCAATGCCGGGTCGGACAGCCGCACAAACCGGGAGCGCAGGAAGGCCGCCGCCCGAAGATTCGAGTCGGGCGCGGCAAGGTACCTGAGCAGCGCCAGAACGTCCTTGATTTCGTCCGCTTCGAAGAAGCCAAGACCTTTGTACACATAGGAAGGGACGCGCTGACGCTCCAGAGCCTTCTCGAAATCCTGGTGGCTGTCCTTGGTGCGGAACAGGATACCGATGTCACGAGGGCTGACGGGCCGGGGATCGCGCGTCGATGGATCGCGGACGAGCTCCTGCGAATCGAGCAGCCTGCGGATCTCGGCCGCTACCGCGTCGGCACACGCAGCGACCGTCGGCGCCCCGATGATGCCCAGCGCGTCGCCGGGGGTTGCGGGCAGCTCGACAGGAAACATGTCCTGCTCGTGGAACCGGAACGCATCCCGGCGAGCCTCATCCTTTTCGATGTCCTGAAACAGATCGTTGGCGAAGGCCAGCAGCTGGGGCACCGCGCGGAAGCTCATCGAAATCGCGCGGCGAGCGTCGTGATCGGGACGGAGTTCGTCGACGAACGCTCCGGCCTCGTCCATCACGGCCACGTCGGCATCGCGGAACCCGTAGATCGATTGCTTTCGATCCCCGACCAGAAATATCGACGGACTAAGCGGATCGCTGTCCGCAACGCCGCTGCCTTCTCCCCACGAGCGGATGAGAAGTGCCACGAGCGTCCATTGCGCCCTGCTGGTGTCCTGGAACTCGTCGAGCAGCACATGGTGATATCGCCCCTCGAGCCGATACCGGCTGCGCGCAAACTCCTCCATCTGCGCGAGCAGGATGAGCGCCTGCGAGAGCGCTTCTGAAAAGTCGAGGACGCCGTGCGAATCCAGCGTCTCGCGATACTCCCGCAGCGCGATCTGATAGACGCGGCGGACGCCGCGAGAGAGCACGGCATTGAGATCCCGCCTGAAGCCTTTCAACACGTTAGCCACTTCCCTGCCGACGCCAAGCACGTCATGTCTGTGGACTTTCCACGCGTCCGCCGATTTGCAGTCCTTGGCCGAATAGCCGTCGAAGCGCTGCCGAGGCTCTTTCTCCTTATTGAGGAAGTGCGCTTCGACCCGATCGAGGATGCCGCGCGCGAGCCCGGGCGGCGGCGCAGCACCTCCGGCGATCAGCCGCATATCACTTGAACAGATCGCCCAGCGCCGGTGCGTCACGGGTCCGTTGGCGAGAAAGCCCTCGACCCCTCCGGAAAGTCCGGTAAAGACGCCGCGCAGGCGCTCAAACGCCTGCTCGCAGGCGAGCTCGGCGGTCAGATCGCGGGGCCCGCTCGCGAGCGCCCGATCGAGCGCCTCGTCTACGACCAAACGCCGATCAATCATCGTGGCGAGCCCGTCTCTCAGTCTGGCCTCGCGAAGCTCGGCAAACAGCAGCCGTACATGGTCGTCTGTCCGCGACAGGCCGCGGCCGATGTCGAGGGCCCGGTCCAGCGCTTCTTCCATCAAGCGTGGCACCTGCGTTTCGTCAGCCATGTCGAAGCCCGGATCGAGGTTGGCCTCTAGCGGGAACTCGCGAAGCAGTGACAGGCAGAAGGCATCAATCGTGCTGATGGCGATGTCGCCCGACCGGTCGCGCACCTCGCGCCATAAATCCCGCTGGTCGCCTGCCGCGTCGGCACGCTGGCGCAGCTCGGTGAGGATGCGACCGCGCATCTCGGCTGCAGCCTTGCGCGTGAAGGTGATCGCAAGAATGTTGGCGGGATCGACACCGTGGCTCAGCAAATTGAGATAGCGATCGACGAGCACGTGGGTCTTGCCTGTGCCCGCCGACGCCTCGAGCACGACGTTGTGTGCGGGATCGACCGCCCGCGCCCGCGCGGCCGCGTCCGGCAGGGCGTCAGACCCCTTTTTCTCGTCGTCAAACGGCAGCCAGCTAGATGTCGCCAACGTAATCCTTTCGGCACACGGCGGCATGCGCGCAGCGCGTGCACATCATCGGATCCGCTGGTGTGGGCGGAAACTCGCCCCGTTCGATCCTCCGGACCGCATCCAGCAGCCGCGTCTGGGCGTCTAGCAGCGTCGCGTCCTGGCTCTTCCCCCGTGCCAGCATGGGGACGAACTGGCGATCCTGGCCGAAGGCGATGTACCCGGCCTGCCCCGCCTCCCAGTCCCTGCCGGTGGTTTGCCGCAGATGTTGAATCGCGCAGACGGTGTAGATGGGAAGCTGCAACGCCAGCTTCCTCTCGGGCGCGCGGCTCAGCTTGTAATCGATGATGCGAAAGGTGCCATCCTGCAGCAGGTCGATCCGGTCGGCCTTGCCGCGCAGCGCAATGCGCCGCGTTTCGGTCTCGGTCGTGATGTCGAACTCCCCCTCCAGCGTCTGTTCGAGCAGGCGCTCGAGGACCGGCGTTTCCCACTCCGCTTCGACCTGAAACACCGCCTCGGCGAGTCCCTCATCGGCCGCCGAGCCGAGCAGTCGAGTGCGCTGGATGACGGCTTCGTCCTCTGGAAGCTTCGCAAGCAGGGGCTCGATGACTTCGCGGAAGGTCGCGCGCGCCTGCGCCAGGTTTTCGGGCGTGATGCCGCGCTGCCCCTGCCTGTTCCATTCTTCGAAGAACGTCTGAAACACTTCGTGGACAAAAATCCCAAGCTCCTTCGGGTTCAGGGTCGCCTCGTCTTCGGGATCCTCGCGAAGGTCGAGCACTCGTTCGGAAAAGAATCGGAACGGACACTGGAGATAACGCTCGAGCGAACTGACGCTGTAGGTGGCCGGTCGATACGAAGCCGCCGTGCCATGAAACTGACCGGCGGTCGCCGCGGATCGTCCGGTGCGCAACCCGAGCCAGGCGGCGGCCTCCTCATGGACCGCGGCCGGCGCGACAGGGTCTCCGGCGAGCGCCTCGTGCACGAAGATCCTGCCCGATGAAGTGGGCTCGCGCGTCAGCGTCCGAAGGCCGAGGCGATCGGCCTCCTCGAGAAACACGCTCGGTCCGACGATCGCATCGTTCTCGAGCTCGAAGGTCGAGAGATGCACCTGCCGCCGGGCAAGCATCATCACGTCCTGAAACGCGGCCCGCTCACCCGCAAGCGCCATTCGCGAGTCGGGCCAGTCGAGCTGACTGAGCAGCGAAGGGGGATAGAAGATGTTCTTGGAGGAGCGCTGGGGCCACTCGCCCTCGATCAGGCCGACAAGAAACACCTCGTCAAACTCCCCGTAGCGCGCAGCCTGCGCGTCGAGCAGCTGGACGCCGCCCGTACCCGCACGCGGCGAAAACGTCTGCCCTTCAATCCAGCGACGAATCATGGCGACAACGGCGGCTATCGGGGCCGGCGAGTCGTCCAGATGCTCGTGCGCGCGTCGCAATCCGTGGATCGCCGACAGGACCGCGCTCCGCGCCCGGAGATGGCGCTCCTGCAGGGGATCTCGGACCGGTGGGAGGCGTTCGTGTGCATCGAGAAAGGAGGCGAGCGCGGCAAGCTGAACGGAAGGCCGTTCGGTCTGCGACAGCGCACGCAGCTCACCCGCCGCCGCGACGGCTGCCCGCGCCGCTTTCAATCCCTTCGGCACAAAGGTGCCGAGCCGGTCGAGACCCCCGAAATAGCCTTCTTCGCTCAAGGTGCGATTCAACGCGGAGATGTCTGAGCGACGCAACTCGGCGCCATCCGCGCGCAACGAAAAATGCGGCGAGGCCAGCAACGCCACAACCGGCTCTCTCGTGAAGTTCGACGTGACGAACTCGAAGACCAGATCGAGCGCCGCGGCATACGGCTCCGCCGCCAGCGGCAGCGCGTCAAACGTCTGATACGGGATGCCCGCATCGGCGAACACGTCGCGCGCCAGATAGACGTACGGCAGCGGCCGCTTGAACACCACTGCCCGGCGATCCAGATCGGCGCCTCCGGTCGTCTTCAACGCCACCGCGATCGATGACAGCTCGTCCTCCCTGTCGCGGTTGACGGAAAACAGCCGGCCTTCGCTCGGACAAATCAGGACCGGACTGGCCGAGCGATCGACATCGGATGGGTCATCGGGCGGCAACTCGGCCTCTTCGAAGCCTGGCATGAACTTTTCGAGACGTTCCAGCAAACCGGCAGCGATGGTGGCCCGCGTGGCCACGATGTCGATCTGTTCGAGACGCGGAAGACGCGTCAGTAGATCAAGATCCGCGGGCCACAGGCCCGCCGGATCGACGGACCGTTCCCCGACGGTGACGATGATCTGCTTCAACGGTCGGGCCGGCACGATCTCGACCAGCCGCGAACGAAGCGCGTATTCGTCGACCGCTCCGGTTGCATCGCGCCGGGCTTCGTAGCCACGAAACGACGCGGCCAGGAAACGCGTCTGGCGAAGCAGCCGTTCGGCCCCGCGATCGAGATCGGCATCACGCTCGAGGTCCCGCGTAATCACGCGTTCGAACCCATCGACCGAGGAGTCGCGGCGCCGAAGATCGTCGTAGAGCGCGAGCATCTCCACGAGCAGCCCCGCTCTCAGGCGGAACGGCGCGGCGATGTCGGAGCCGGCCACATCCCTCGCCGCGGCGTTCATCAGCACTTCGCGCTCGAGCTCGCTCAAGCGGCGCGGCGGCGACGGCATCCGGGCGTGCATCGCGTCGTACCACCCGGATCGAGTGAGAATCTGCGGCAGGCATACCGCGCGATCCCACGGCGCCGTAGATTGAAGGTGGCGGTTCTCGATGGTGCGGCGCAGCTGATCGCCGGCCGCGGCGCTCGGCACGATGACGCCGCAGTTCCGCAGCTGCGACACGTCCGAATGCTCAGCGAGGCGTCGAATAGTCCGTTGGAACGCGCGGAGATCGACGGCCCTGAACAGGCGCGTCTGGCGGGGGGTGATCACCGGATCTGGGGAAGGCGAAGCGCCGCTTCCATATCTTCCTGAGCTCGGGTCAGAAGCATCATCGATCCTGCCGCTGCGGAAGACGCATCCCACGCCAGCGCGAGCTCGCCCGAGACCGCCGCCCGCCTTCTCGTCCTGACGGCCGTTTCGGCAAGGTTGACAGCGCTCATCAGCAGCGCGTGCGCCGGCTTCAGCTCGTCGGGAACGGCGACAAAGCCCAGTATTTTCACGTTCGTGGCAAGGCGCTCGCCGAGGGCCACGAGCACCGCCGCCTCGGATCCAGCCAGCCGCTTGATGTCGTCCAGGTGACGCTGCGCACGCACCAGTCCGCCGATGATCGGCGCGACGGCTTTCGTGTAGGCGCGATAACTGCCTGCGCGTTCGTGCCACTGGTCGCGCGCGAGCCTGAGCCTGCGCGCCGCATCCAGCTGGACTCGCACCTGCTCGAGGAGCGCGTTGATCTCCTCTGGACGCCTCCGCCCCAGCTGGCCATCCCGCCGCGCCGCCGTGTTCAGCACTCGTTCCACGGTGCGCACGTCACCGCGTCCAGCCGCGTTTGCCGCCCGCTTCGAGAGGCTCGACGCCAGCGCGGCATACTGCTGTTCGACCCGCGCCTCTTCTCTGATGCTATGGAGAACCCACTTGCGGGTCGGTGACGTCCAGCCCGCGGGCAGGTCATTTCGGGATTTATCCAGCGCCGCCAACACGCCGCGCAGAATGGAAACTCGATCGACGGCGATATCGGTCGCTCTTGCAATGGAGATGGCCTGCGTAATCGTTTCAACGGCTGTGGGATCCCGCAGCATCGGCACATCCTCGCGAGGCTCCGATACGGCAGGAGCGATGGCGACCAAGTCGAGCACGAAGCTCGTCGAGCCCACAGCCACCTGCAACCCCGCGATCGCTTCGTCGAGGAGGCCCAGCATCTCGGCCACGTCTGCTGCGCGGTAACCATAATGGTCGCGCGGCCATGAGGCGAGGCGTCGGCGCGCGTCCACGGCCATGCTGAGCCTCGCCTTCGGATCCTTCGCCAGGACGATGGCGTTCAACGTCGCGGCGACCTCACCCGCGAGCGCGGCGTAATCCGACTCGGCGCTCGTGCTCATGTAGTGCGAGAAGCGCGCAGAGTCTGCGTACTTGGCGGTCGCGGTCCAGTTGACGGCCGATACGGGCAGGTTGACGACGTGAAGGTCCGGCTCCCCCCTGGCGGCATCAATGGCGCCGAGCGGCATCGAGAACACGAGCCGATCGCCGACGCGCGCGTATTCACCGTAGCTGACGACGGCCGTTCCGTCGTTCAGAAATACGCGAAAGAGCGTCACCGATTCGGCAAACGCCGGCGCCGCGCAGGCGATCCAGATCAGCGCCGCTGGCAGCACGTGTCTTTGACGGTGCATGAAGGAGTTCAGCGTAATTGGCCGAACCAAGCGAGTCAAGTGTGGAAAACCTGTTGATGGCTGGTGCATTTCCTGTGGAGCGAAGGACAACGAAATATTTTTCTCGCAGGATTGCGCGTGAAAGGGCGACCAATAGCAAACAAGGCCCGCCTTCGTGCTTCCCTTCGCTTGTTTCGCATCTCGCAAGGCGTAGAATCTCGACTTCGTGCGGCATCGCTTTGAACGAACTGTTGCAGGCCGGCCCTTGGTCATTGAAGTGACGTGGGTGGCTGAGAAACGCTGGCGAGCTCATATCGTTCGGTTGCCGGGCATTCCGACGGCCATGATGCCGTTCTACGGAGAAACCCCAGACGAAGCGGCCAGCCACCTGGCCGACTGGCTCAATAGAGCCCACCAGCATCAGGCGAATACGATATAGTAGAGCTGCGCTCCCACCGCGCATGCTTCATCCTTTTACCAAACCCCCTGTCCTCGCCCTCATGGTCACCGCACTCGTGCTCGGTGCCATTGGACGCATGGACACGTGGGCCGACAGTCAGCTTCCCCGCATCCGTTTCATCGCGACCGGCGGCACCATCGCCACGCGCGGCGGCACGCGCATGAGCGCCGAAGAGGTGTTGCAGCTTGTTCCGGGGCTGCAGCGATTCGCCCGACCCGAGCCTGAACAGTTCGCGAACATCGCCAGCACGGCGATGACGCTCGATCAGTGGGTTCAGCTGGCGAAGCGGATTAACGAAGTCTTCGACGCCGACGCGGGGCTCACCGGCGCGGTTGTTACGTCAGGCACGGACTCCCTCGAAGAGCTCGCCTACTTCCTCCACCTCACGGTCCGCACAGCGAAGCCCGTCGTGCTGGTGGGCGCGATGCGAAACGCCGGAGCGCCCGGCTATGAGGGACCCGCGAATCTTCTGGACGCGTTCCGGGTGGCGGCCGCCGGCGACTCGCGAGGGAAAGGGGTGCTCGTCGTGTTGAACGATGAGATCAATTCGGCGCGGGAAGTCTCCAAGACGGACGCGTTGAGGGTGCAGACGTTTCAGAGCCGCCAGTACGGGATTCTCGGCGTCGTCGATCCCGATCGCGTCGTGTATTACCGCGAGCCGGTCAAGCGCCACACTCAGAAGGCCGAGTTCGAGGTGTCCACGCTCGCCTCGCTCCCGCGGGTCGACATCATGATGTTTTATCAGGGCGCCTCGGGCGATCTCCTTCGCGCCGCGGTCGATGCCGGCGCCAAAGGCATCGTGATCGCCGTAGCGGGCGCCGACCTGACCGGCGGATCGCTCGGATCCGGCATCGCCTATGCCGAACGCCAGGGCGTGATCGTCGTCGCGGCGACAAGAACAGGCAGCGGCCGGATCGCGGCCCTCTCCGGCAATCGTGTGCGCGAGGGGATGGTCGCCGGCGAGGATCTGACGCCGCTGAAGGCGCGCATCCTGTTGATGCTGGCGCTGACCAGGACGCAGTCGCCCACCGAAATTCAGCGGATGTTCACCGAGTACTGAGCGCCGGCCTCACAGCGCGATCCCAACCTGAAACGTGACCGAGTAACCGTTGACGGAATCACCCGTCGGCGTGACGAGCTCGGACGCCAGGCTGTCTGCGAAGATTCCGTCTGAACTGTTCGACACCGGGTTGTTGCCTCGCGCTGCGTACACGCCGGTGCCGTGAACCGCGTTGTTGACGCTCTCGGGAAACGCCATCTGCGTGACCTTTCTCGACACGCCGCCGATCGTCACCTCGAGGTGAACGTGCGTCGCGCGGCCCTGATACCAGCCAGGATAAATCGTCGTAAAGGTGACTTCGCCGCTCGCGTTGGTCGTTTGAATGCCGCGAAGGTAGGTCTGTCCTGTCTGCGATCCGTACTGTGAATAGTTACCCGCGGCATCGACGTGCCAGATTTCGACGTTCGCATTGGGAACGACCGCGCACGCAGCGCTCGCGTTGACCACCCGTACCGTCAGCGTGACCACGGTGCCGCTCTTGCCTTCGCGGATGTCGCTGCGGAACAGGTCCACAAGCGAGGGAAATGGCCCAATCGTTTCAGTCGGCGTCACCGCGCACGTCGCGTTCGCCGACGTCTGGGGCGTGCCGGTCGAGCTCGGACTCGTGGGTGATTCCGCTCCGCATCCGAGCGCCATCGCTGCGCTCCCCACGCCTATCGCTCCGATGGCCTCACGCCGGCCCATCTTCTTTCCACTCATGCTGACTCCTTTTCTGGTCCGGCTCACCCCTCCTCTGTCCTCCAGAGACTTCAAAATTCCACAGGAGCGCGCCGGCGCCGGCCTGCGTTGCAAGCTCTGAACCTGAAAGTGTGTCAATTGTGTGAAAGGTCTAGACGTTACCCGCTATGACGGACATGCACGATGTCGCCGTCCTCGACAACATAGTCCTTGCCCTTCAAGTGGAACTTCGCCTTCTCCTTGAGATGGACTTCGGCGGCGTGACCCGAGCCGCGCTCAGCACCGGCGGCCAACAGTTCGTCGCACTTCATCACCTCGGCGCGGATGAACCCCCGGGCCAGATCGCTGTGGATGGCGTGGGCAGCGTCCACCGCCGTTCCGCCGCGGCGGATCGTCCACGCGCGTACCTCGTCCTCACCGACGGTGAAGAAACAGATATAACCGAGCGCCTTGTAGAGCAGGCGCGTGAGGATATGGACGGCGGGCTCTTCGATGCCGAGCGCTTCGAGGAACTCGGCGCGCTCCCCGGGATCTCCAATCTGCGCGACTTCGGCCTCCAGTTTGGCGCACAGCGCGCAGACCTCGTTGCCCGGCCCGGTGATCCTGGCGCGGGCGGCTTCGAGCAACGGCGGGTTGGGAAAGTTCGACTCGCCGCAGTTGAGCGCCGTCACCATGCTCTTAAGTGTGAGGAACTGAAGCGAGCGAATTTTCTTGAGGTCGGCTTCCTGCATGGGGTGTTCACGCAATGATTTGCCGCTCTCCAGATAGGGCTTGAGCGTCTGCAACAGCGTCGTCTCTTCGGCGCGCTCGGGATCGGATTTCTTTTTCTGCTCCTGCGCAACGCGTTCCAGGCGCAGGTCTACAAGGGTGAGGTCCGTGATCGCGAGCTCAAGGTTCATCACCTCGATGTCGCGCAGCGGATCGACGGAACCGCTGGCGTGAAACACCGCCGGGTCCTCAAACCCGCGCACGACGTGACAGAGCGCGTCCATGTCCTTGAGTTTGCCGAGCCATTGTTCGCGCGGCTTGGTGTCCTTGGGCGGAGAGGGCGCCAGCGTGCATTCGATCTCGGCGTACTTCGTCTTCTTCGGCTTGTACAACGCGGAAAGTTTATCCACGCGCGGATCGGTCACCTTGACCATGCCGACGGCATAATCGCTCGGGCGGCTGATCAGTTGGTCATAGGCCACTCCGGTGAGCAAGGAGAACAAGGTTTTCTTGCCGACCTGCGGCAGACCGATCAGCGCGATTTTCATGTGGTGTCGCTATCAGTATAATCCGCACGGAGATGCCGATGAATCGAGCACGCCTGATCGCGCTGATGCTCGCCGCGGTGCTCGAAGCTTCATCGCTCGTATCCGCGCAGTCCGCTGGCCCGGTGAAGTCGCCGGAAGTCGGTGCAGACCAGCGCGTCACGTTTCGTCTTCGGGCGCCCAACGCCAGGGAGGTCGCCGTCTCGATCGGCGTGAAGCGGCTGCCAATGCAGAAGGACGAACAGGGTCTGTGGAGCCTCACGACCGATCCGATGGCCTCCAACATCTATACCTACTCACTCCTTGTGACGGCGCTCCGATGAACGATCCCTCGAACCGGCAGGCGCAGACGTCCTTCAACGGATTCGAAACCATGTTCATGGTGCCGGGATCCCCAGCCTGGCTGCCGGCGGCGAATGTGCCGCGCGGCGCGATCGCGCGCCATGCATTCCATTCGGCCGTGGCCGACGACGACCGCGACTTCTTCGTCTACACGCCGCCGGGCTACGACGTGCGCCGTTCGCAGCCATACCCCGTGCTCTATCTGCTGCACGGATTGGGCGACGATGCCGCGCGCTGGATGAATGGCGGGGCCGCCAACCACATCCTCGACAACCTGATTGCGCAACGGAAGGCCGTTCCGATGATCGTGGTCGCGCCGCTCGGCTACGGGACGTCGACCGGTCCGGCAGGCGGGCGCACGCTTGAAAACATCACGGGATACACGAAGATTCTCCTCGAAGAAGTGATGCCGGTTGTGGACAAGGCGTACAACGTCAGCAGCAACCGGGAACAGCGCGCGATCGCCGGGCTGTCCATGGGCGGCGCTCAATCGTTGTATGTCGGCCTGAACCATCTCGATAAGTTTGCCTGGATTGGCGCCTTCAGCTCGGCCCCAATGGTGTGGGCTGCGCCGGCCGCAGGCCGCGGTGCCGGGCGCGGTGCGGGTGCGGCGCCGCAAACGATGGATGAGGCCGTGTTCGCAAAGACATTTCCCGCGCTCGACACGAAAGCCAATTCGCGGCTGCGGATGCTGTGGATCGTCTGCGGCACAACCGACGGCCTTATCGGCGTGAACCGGCAATTCAAGGGCTGGCTGAGATCGAAGGACGTGCAGTTCACCGAACAGGAAGTGCCCGACATGGGGCACGTGTGGCCGCTCTGGCGGCAGAACCTCGCCGACATGGTTCCGAAGCTATTTCAACCCAGAGGCAAATAGAGAACCCGCGCACGGACTTCAGGGTCCTTGCTCAATGGAGTCTGATGGGTTTCTGCGACTCTCACGCGTACCTCCCGTTGCCGCTGCTTCTGTCCGCGCTGTTTGGGGCTGGCGGATGTGCGCCGGCGCAGGACGCGACGCTCCCGGTCCTGACGACAGTCCGACAGGTTCGCGCGATGGACGCGGGCAACGGGGAGCGCGGATACCCCGTCCGGCTCCAGGGTATCGTGACCTACTACCACGCACAGTCGAAGTCGCTGATCGTTCAAGCGGGGTCCGAGGGCGTTTTCGTTGACACCGGAAAGACTCAGGTTCCGGTCACACCGGGGCAGGCGATCGCTATCGAAGGATCGACAGGTCCCGGAGAATCCTCCGTCATCGTGATCGCCAACAGGCTGACCGTCGTGAAAGCCGGAACGATGCCAGCCGTGGGAAGTGGTGGACCAGAACATCGCCAGTTGGAACCCGATCGCAGACTGGCTGCGTCGAATCGACGTTCTCCAGAAGTCAGCTTGAGCCAACGTGGGCAACGATTTCTGTCCGGAGCGCGTGCGACAGGATAGGAAACGATTGGCGTCACGCTTCCAGCTCAAGGATGCTACAGGCCCCAAGGAGTCGCCCGGCGCCGGCCGCGTTAAAGGTTTTGGTCGAGCAACCGCGCGAGCAACGTAGCTTCGCAGTCGTCTGCTCGCGGACCGCAACTGCTGTTTACGAACACCGCGATCGAAACGCGCCCGAGTGGCGTGTCTGGGTAAACGGTGGCGCCGAGGTCGTACCCCGGGCCGCCGCCCCCGTGATGGTAGTTTCGCCCTCGTGCCGATGAGCGGTCCGCGTACACACCCATCCCGCCACTGTGAATTTCATCTGGTTCATCAGAGAGTGGCGCCAACGTGAGCATCTGTGTGAGTGTATCCGGCCCGAGGACATCACCCGCAATCAGTCCATCGAACACGCGGGTGATGTCTTCAGCCGTCGAGGCGATGAGCCGAGGTGCACACCAGGCCGGATGATAGCGACCGCGAACATCGACAACGTGCCGATCGGAGGTCACTTCCGAGCCGAATCCTGGAACGCATCGCATCAGATCGTCGATCTCAGCAAGGACCGAAGTTCGCTCAAGCGCCAATGGCGTGACTACGAACTCGTTGACCACTCGCGCGAACGTCTGGCCGGTCACGCGCTCGACGACATCGATGAGCAGCATGTATCCGACGTTCGAGTACGAGAACCTCTCGCCTGGCGCAAAGAGGACCCCATTCCGCAGCACCGCATCAAGAAATTCTTGTCGCGTCCATGGTCGGTCCGGATGTGTGCGGACGGCGTGGTGATACTCCGGCAGCGGACCGTAGTCGCACAGGCCGCTTGTATGGCGAAGCAAGTGTGTCAGCGTGATCGCGGGGGGAATATTCGCGTCCGGCAGCCATTGTCGTGCGCTATCGGCGAGCCGGAACGATCCCGTCTCCACCAGGCGCAGGACACAAATCGCGGTCAGCGTTTTCGTGATGCTGTAAATCGGAAAGATTGCGTCGGCGGGAAAGTCTGTAGACGTAGGGCGAAGCTCTCCGTTGACACGAACGGCCGCGGAGACTCGGCCGTCGTTTCCGAGACCGTTCAAGAGTGTCATGCGCAGTGCTTCGGAAGTGAGATCGTGGAACCGGACCGGTGCCAGTTGGAACCGAATCGGCCTGAACGTCCACGTGCCCGACCCGACCATGAGCCCCTCACGGTTAGTGTGACACCTCGTCCTTGCGTGAAACCTGCGCCAAGAACGCAGCCTCTGCCTCAGAGAGGCGCAGAGCACATGCGTCGTCGCGCAGCCAAACGACGATCGCCTCTTTCGCCTTATCCAGCGACGACTTTGCCAATCCGACATTCATGAGGCCGTACACTTGGAGAATCGCCTCGACCCATCGCCACACCGCAACCAGATGCTGACCAAGATCAACCCAACCAGTGGCGAAGATCACGTCCTCGGAGAATGGACCCAGTCGCACGTGCTCCGGAAGCACATAGGCTGCCGCGAATCGAGGATGCCCACCAACCTGACAATGAATCGAGTATTCCGAGGCGCGAAAGCGATCTCCGCAACGTTCGCGCATCCGTGCGGGCTGATACTCCTTCCGCACTGCTTCGAGATCCCATGATGCCCATCTCAGCGGCTCGTTGTCGTCGATCGCGAACAG
>JANNJO010000276.1:0-3895 GCA_031395755.1 Acidobacteriota bacterium | reverse complement strand
CGGCTTTGCCATCGACATCGCTGGTGACAATGTCGACCGCGGGCTTGCCCGACAGGTGCACGGTGATTTGGTGCCCATAAAGATCGACGTCGATCCAGCTATCGCTGCTGCGCCCTTCACCGCCCCATCTCCCCCGCCGATGACCGCGCCGAGAATCGCGCCGAGCACCGCGCCGCCGCCGACATTGCGCGCCGTTTCCTTGTTGGCGCCGATGCCGCTGTTCTTGATGTCGATGCCGCCGCTGCCGAGCCGGGCGCGGGTCGCGTCCACGCCGTAGCGACGCTTGTTCATCGTGACGGAGTCGAGGTCCAGCACGAGCTCGTTGTCGGGCCCGCGGCGGACGACGAGCTCCGCCGTCGAACCGGCGGGTATCGCCAGACGGCCCTGCGTATCGCGCACTTCGGTTTCGATCGTTCCGGTGAACACCCTGCCATCCATCGTCTTCGTGTCGATCGCTTCAGTGGTTCTCACCTGGATCGACGTGCCGGTTTCGATCGTGCTGAGTGCGGTCCACGTCTGCGCGTCCGCACGCTGAGGCGCACACAACATGGCCGCCATTGCCGCGCCTGCCAACAGCTTCGTATGCATAACCATCAGATACCTCCATAAATAGTTTGCCCTACCTACCGTGCAAGCCCGGGGCCATTGAGGCACGACCCTTGCGAGAGTCTCAGGCATCTGGAGGACACATGGTCTTTACCGCAGCGAGTCTGAGCCCCGTGCTCGCCATCCTTTTCGGGATCCTTATCTTTGTTTTCCCACGCCTTCTCAACTATCTGGTCGCCACCTACCTGGTGCTGTCCGGCCTGATAGGGCTGGGCGTGCTCAGCCTGCGCATGTAGCGCTTCCGCCAGCGAGGCGACAGACTGTTTTCGGATAAGACACTTTTACGGGTAAGGGAGAGCTATGGCCAAGCGGACGTGTCAGCCAGGAAACCCTCGAACGTCCCACAGACCCGGAAGCGCAGCGCATCCACCGCGAAGGTCGACAACCAGAATTCCCTGAAGGCGGGCGACCGCGGGCAGCACGCTGCTGGAAGATTTCATCCTTCGCGAACAAATCACCCACTTCGATCACGAGCGGACTCCCGAGCGCATCGTCCATGCGCGCGGCGCGGGCGCGCACGGCGTCTTTCAGGTCTACGAGTCGATGGCGCCATACACGCGCGCGCAGTTTCTGCAGGACCCGGCGGCCTGAAACGCCGGTGAAACGGGGGGCGGGGTTGTGGCGTAAAGATGGATATACAATACTCGCCCTAGGAGTCAGCCACATGCATGCATGGAACGTGTTCCGTCAGTTCTTTTTGACACTGTTTACGGTTTTGTTCGCGACCGCGGCGTTTGCGCAGGCGACCTCGACCCCGGCCAAGCCCGCCGCACAGTTCGAGCCTCGCGTCGGCCAGCCGGGGAAAGACGTGGTCTGGGTTCCTACCCCGCAGGCGCTCGTCGACAAGATGCTCGACATGGCGAAAGTCACGCCGAACGATTTCCTGATGGATCTGGGATCGGGTGACGGCCGCACGGTCATCACGGCAGCCAAGCGCGGCCTGAAGTCGATGGGCGTCGAATACAACCCGGACATGGTCGAGCTTTCGAAGAAAGCGGCCATCAAGGAAGGCGTCGCCGACCGCGCCACGTTTGTGCAGGCCGACCTCTTCAAGACCGACCTGTCGAAAGCCACCGTGATCACGATGTTCCTGCTGCCGAGCATCAACATGCAGCTGCGGCCGTCGCTGCTGAACCTCAAGCCGGGCACCCGCATCGTGGCGAACACGTTCACGATGGAAGACTGGGATGCCGACGAAACGCAGACCGTCAGCGACAATTGCTCGAGCTGGTGCACGGCGCTGCTCTGGATCGTCCCGGCCAAGGTGCAAGGCACATGGAAGACGCCGCAGGGCAACCTCACGCTGACGCAGGAGTTTCAGAAGGTCACCGGCACGCTGAACGGCACGCCCATCAGCGGCGGCAAAATGAACGGCGAGCAGATTTCGTTCACGGCCGGCGGGACGACCTACACCGGACGCGTCAACGCGGCCGGCATCACAATCGCGGGCGGCAACCTCACCGCGACGAAGGCGAACTAGTTTTCCTTGATGGATTGAAGAACGGCGTGGGGGTGACCGTCGCACCGACCCGGTGGCGGACGGCTTCGACGGTCACCTCCACCTGCACGCGAGTCCCGACCGCAGCCGAGCCCGCCTCCACCGTCGCCAGCGCAATCATCCTTTTCAGCACCGGAGACCACGTCGTGGACGTGGCTTTGCCGGCTTGCGCGCCGTGGCGGTACACAGGCACCGCCACGCGCGATGCCGCTGCAGGCACCTGCGGCGGCAGCTGCAGCGTCTCGTAGAGCGCCTCGACTTCCTGCCAATCGATGTCGAGACCGACGATCTGACGCGGGGCTCCGCTCGCCTGTTCCTTCCGCAGGGCAGCCTGACCGACGAATGGTCCTTTCTCGAGATGCACGAGGCGTCCCAGCCCCATCTCGAACGGCGAATACTGCTGGCTGGGGATCAGCGCCTTGCGGCTGCTGAAAAAATCGACCTCTATGAGCAAAAGCCCCGCTTCGATCCGTGCGACGTCGAGCGCCAGCATGCCCGCCGGGCGGACGTCGAATGGCGCGCCGCCCGCCACGATCGCATCCCACACGCGCGTCGCCGCGTCCCACGGCATCCAGATTTCGTAGCCGAGATCCCCCGTGTACCCCGTCCGCGAGATATCCACCCCCACGCCCGCGATCGATCCGCTGGTGACGCGAAAATATTTGAGAGCATCGACGTCGGCGTCGGCAACCTGCCGCAGCAGCGCAGCGGAGGTCGGGCCCTGCACCGCCAGTGCCGCCACTGTCTCCGAGACGTCCTCGATGGTGACATCGAGCCCGACGGCGTTCTGCATGAACCAGCGCAGGCTGGGATCCGCAGCCGTCCAGCGATATCGCTGCTCCCCCAGCCGCGACACGGTGCCGTCGTCGATTACCTTGCCCTGCTCGTCACACCACGGCGTGTAAATCACCTGGCCGATGGCGAGCTTCGTGGCATCGCGCGTGATGAGCCGATCGATCAGCCGCGTCGCATCCCTGCCGGTGACGAGGTATTTGAACAGCGGCGACACGTCGATGAGCGCGGCAGCGTTGCGAATCGCGTTGTACTCGTGATCGTGATGGGTCTCGTACGCGCTGGCGGCATAATAGCCCGCCCACTCGCGATAGTTGAGGCTCTCGCACAGCGGGAAGGTTCGATCGTGAAACGCCGATCCAATGGGCATGACTAGAAGCGGGACGCCCTGATCCACGTATCCGACCTGGACCAGCTGGCCGCCAGGTCGGCGTCCACCTCGGGCGATGCCGCGCCCCGGCCGGCGAGGGCCTGCTTGAGGCCGACGAGCGACCAGCCGTTGTGGGGATGGTCTTCAAGCTCTTCGCGATACACGCGCTCGGCGTCCTGATACCTCTGCGCGTCAAGCAGCGCCGCCCCGAGCCAGTGCCGGGCGGCGAACGGCAGCGGCTCGGGTTCGTCGTACTGCATGGCGTCTTCCAGTGCCGCGGCCCGTTCGAATGCCGCGATCGCCGCCGGCAGATCCTTTGCCGTACGATGAATCTCGCCTTCGAGAATGCCTGCGACCGTGCCGAGCAGGTTCTTCGCGGAGTGCATGCGAAACTCCCCTTTTGACGTCTCCGCGGCCCGTTTGACGCGCGCGAGGTAGGCCTGCGCAAAATCCAGATCACCCTGCCGAAGTCGCGCGTATCCCTGCGCGAAGTCCCACAACCCGCCGCGCACATCGTCTTCCGGGCGCTTCGTCACCAGGAGCACCTCGTCGAAACGGCCGAACCGTATCAGCGTCAGCACCTGATGGAACGTGTCGCCGTTCAGCTTGGCGTAATCCTTCGCGGCCTG
>JANNJO010000274.1:0-16718 GCA_031395755.1 Acidobacteriota bacterium | reverse complement strand
GCACTTGATCAGCTTCATTTCGAGTACGCGGATTTTACAGTACACTTGCGCGTTTATGCCGGACGCCTGCACCGTCGTCATCGGTGCGTCGCAACACCTTGAAGCCTTACGCGAGCGTGCCGGCGCCGACGGGGAGGTCTTGACCTTCAGCGATCGAGATACGCTGAAGGCTCTCGAAGCGATGACGACGCGTCGGCCCGGAGTCGTCGTGCTCGAACGTCTGTTTGCCGCCACGTCGCGGGGCGCCGCACTGATTAACCGCATCAAGGCCGATCCGTTATTCGCGTTTGCCGAAATCCGCGTCGTCTCCCACGACGGTTCCTACTCGCGCGTGTCCGCCCGCCGCGCGGCCGCGGTAGCGCCGGCTGCCAGCGCCACAGACGAGGCGGGGCCGGCCACGGCGGCGGTGGCGCCCGCGGCGTCGATCGACTATCGCGGGACGCGCCGCGCCTCACGTTACCGGATGATCGACGGCGCCGGCGCACAGGTCGACGGCGCACCGGCACGCCTCATCGACTTGTCGGTGATCGGCGCCCAGATTATCTCCCCATCCGCGGTGCGGCCCCAGCAGCGCGTTCGCCTGACGCTGTCCGATGATGCAGGCGTCGTCAGATTGAACGCGGCGGTGGCGTGGGTGAAATTCGAGATTCCGAACTCAACGCCCTGGTACAGGGCTGGAGTCGAATTCAGCGATGCGCAGGCGGCTGTTGTCGACGCGTTCTGCAGGCGGCATCAGCTGGTGTAGGCGCCAAACCACTCCGCGGCCGCCGATTTCTCGCGGATGATGGTGTCGTTCCGGCCCGAGCCGGTCGACACGATCGAGACGGGAACACCGGAGATTTCCTCCAGAAATGCCACGTAGCGCTGCGCTTCGCGCGGCAATTCCTCCCAGCGCGTGACGCCGGAACTCGGCCGGGTCCAGCCCGGCAATGTGTCGTAGACCGGCTCGCATTTCGCCAGCACGTTCAAATCGGCCGGCCACTCGGCGAGGATGTCCTGGCCGTAGCGGTAGCCCGTGCATACTTTGATCTCGTCCAGGCCGTCGAGCACATCGAGCTTCGTCAGCGCCACGCTGTCGAGGCCATTGATGCGCGCGGCATATCGGGCGACGACGGCGTCGTACCAGCCGCAGCGCCGCGGCCGGCCGGTGACGGATCCGAATTCCTTGCCGCTGTCGCGCAGCCGGTCCCCGCTCGCGCCCACCAACTCGGTCGGCATCGGACCTTCGCCGACGCGCGTTGCGTACGCCTTCACCACCCCGAGCACGCCGTTGATCATCTTCGGGCTCACGCCGAGGCCGGTGCAGACGCCCCCGATCGTGGAATTCGAGGAGGTGACGAACGGATACGTGCCGTGATCGATATCGAGCAGCGTGCCTTGCGCGCCTTCGAAGAGGATCGACTTGCCCGCGGCGCTTGTGCGCGCCAGGAACAGCGAGACGTCCGCCACCCAGGGCTTCATGCGCTGTCCGTACGCCAGCATCTGGTCGAAGAGCGGACGCCAGTCGAGCGTCGATTCCCGGATCAGCCGGTTGCGGGCCTGCACATTCTCGCGGATTTCCTGCTCGAGGCCGGCCCGATCGAACAGGTCGCACACACGGATGCCGCGCCGCCCGATCTTGTCCTCGTAGGCTGGGCCGATTCCGCGCGACGTCGTCCCGATTTTGCGCTCGCCGCGCCGCGCCTCCGACAACAGGTCGAGCTCGCGGTGGTACGGAAGTATCAGATGGGCCCGCTCGCTGATCAGCAGGCGGGTGCTGACGTCGTACCCGAACTTGCCGAGCTCGTCGATTTCGGCGAAGAGCGCCTGGGGATCGATGACCACGCCGTTGCCGATGGCGCAAGTGACGTGCGAATGCAGAATGCCCGATGGCAGCAGCCGAAGAATGATCTTCTGCTGGTCGGCGTAGACCGTGTGGCCCGCGTTATGCCCGCCCTGATAGCGTGCCACGACCGCAAACCGCGGCGTCAGGAGATCGACGACCTTGCCTTTGCCTTCATCTCCCCACTGCGCGCCGAGCACTGCGATGTTCATGGCCGACACATTCTACAATGTTCGCTCGTGCGCGTGCGCGACACGCCCGACGAAGGATGAAGGACATTCCAAAAGTGATGTCAAACAAATAATTTATTATTTTCAAATTGACATCGCAGCCGCGCGGTCTTAACTTCTGTTCTTTCGATTCGCGTCCTCTTTCTCACCTGTGTCACGCATACACGAATCATGACGGCGTCCCGGCCAGCCCTCGAGCGACGAATACTCGCCGCGGTCGATGCGACACCGTCGCGCATACCGGTCGTGCTCGGCGACTTCCGCACGGGACGCACGCAGCTGTTGCATCGTCTGCGCGAACGTCTCGGCCGAACGCAGTGTCAGCACATCGACGTGGAGCGTTCGGCGACGACGCCCGAGCGTTTTCATCAGGCCATCGCGACCGCGTCGCCATTCCGTCTGCCGCCTCGCGCGGAACCGGCGTCGCCCCGCGACGCCTTCGATGCGACGCTCGCCTTTTTCGATCGTACGCGCGCGGGCGGGGGCAACGAGCCGGCAACCTTCCTGCTCGACGAAGTGCTCGAGCTCCGCACGTTTGAGAGCTTTCCGGGTCTCCGCACGGCGCTGCAAGAGCTGCTGAAAACGCTCAGCGCCAGCTCCAACCGCTTCATCCTGACAACGCGCTACGTCTCATGGGCGCATCGACTTCTGAAGGATGCGACCTCCCGATTCGAAGTCGTCCACGTGCCGCCGCTTTCCCCGGCCGAGGTCCGCGACCTCCTGATGTCGATCGACGGCGGCCAGATGGTTCTGCGCGACGAGGCCGGCTCGGAAGGGCTCGCACGCGCGGTGTCCTCGCTCTCAGATGGCCGTGTGGGGTACGCGCAGGCGATTGGCGAGGCGTTGAGCAGCATGGTGGACGCGCAGGGCGTCGGCGACCCCGTGAGCGCGCTCACGTCGCTGCTCTCGCGCGACGGCCGCCTCGCATCTTCGTGCGCCGCCTGCTACGAGCTGCGCCTGCATCGCGCGCGCGGCTACGGCGCGCTGAAAGCTATCCTGGAAATCCTCGCGCAGGAAGAGCCGCTTACGCTGACCGAAGTCGCGCACCGGCTCAGGCGGACGCCCGGCTCCACAAAGGATTATTTGTCGTGGCTCGAAGACGTCGACTTGATCGTGTCACAGC
This sequence comes from Acidobacteriota bacterium, assembly GCA_031395755.1. Classification (GTDB taxonomy): domain Bacteria; phylum Acidobacteriota; class Vicinamibacteria; order Vicinamibacterales; family JAMQPK01; genus JAMQPK01. Next base: position 13,543 of record JANNJO010000274.1, on the reverse strand, counting down.
GCAAGCGCTACAGCTTCAGCGACCCGCTGCTTCGCGTCTGGGTGAGGCTGTACTGCAGGCCGTCGAATCCGTCCGAAGAAGATGTCGCGCGCGAAGTCCAGACATACGCGCTCAATCGCCTTCCGCAGCTCGATCCGGCGATGGTTGTGGCCGGCGGCGGGGGCGTCAACGACGAGGACCGCAAGCCCTGGGGCATCATCGAAATCGATTGAGGAACGAGCTCAGGAGCCTTTTACAGGAGACCAAGAGATAAGGAGTTCGCCGCCCTTTGCGCCTCCGTCCTGTTGAGGACGGCATCCACCTGTCCGTCGATGTGGCCATGGTTGAGGCCGATCGCGGCAAAGCGGATTCGCGCCGGTCGCGGCTGCTGCGCTTGCGGGCGACAGCGTGGCCATGCCTATCATCGCGACCGATGATTTCAGGAACTCGTGCCGGTTTCTGCGACTCATCGTCATCTCTGGTCTGCCTGACCTCCTGATATTCTGTTCAAAGCTTCTGGAGCGCCAGCCGCGCGGCTTCCTGCTCCGCTTCCTTCTTGCTCCGGCCTGATGCTTCGGCCAGCGGTTGGCCGTTCACGCGCACGTCGACCCGGAACGTCTTGTGATGGTCCGGCCCGGCTTCGCCAATCACCGTGTACTCCGGTGGTGGATCGCCGGCGGACTGCACGCGCTCCTGAAGGGCGGACTTGAAATCGCGAAACGCCGACGCCGGGGACCGAGCGTCGTTCATGAGCGTCTCGAACTGCCGTGCGATGAACGCGGTCGCGTGGTCGATGCCGCCGTCCAGATAAATCGCGGCGATCAGCGCCTCGTACCCATCGGCGAGCAGCGCCTGTTTCCGGCGCCCGCCCGTCTTCTCTTCGCCGCGCCCGAGCAGCAGGTGGTCGCCCAGCCGGAGCTCCTCGGCAAGGCGCGCCAGCGAGGACGTGGAAACCAGGGCCGCCTTCATTTTCGACTTCCAGCCTTCGTCGCGGTCCGGGAAGCGGCGGAACAACAGGTCGGCAATCGCGAAGCCCAGCACCGCATCGCCGAGGAACTCCAGCGATTCGTTGTCGACGACGCCGCCGCTGACGTCCTCGTTGGCTCGAGACGTGTGTGTGAGCGCATGCTCGAGCATGCCGGGATCGCGGAAGATGTAGCCGACGTCCCGCACGAGGTCGGCAAACTCGTGGCGCAGCGGAATGACGCGGCCTCCCGGGGCTTCGACGCGGTGGCTCTCGATGAGCCGCTCCGCCTCCTCGGCATCTTCCGTCCGGACCGAGATCCTGATATCGGCGTTGCCGTCGACCGCCATCGGGAAAATTGATCGGGGCAAACCGGACGACACCATCGACACGATGCCGTGGCTTTCGAGGAGCCCCCGGACGACCCGCGCTTCGATGTCGGACGCGCTTCGGAAGACGACCGTCAGTTCATCCATCGATCTTCAGAATTATCATCGTAATGTCGTCGTGCTGGGGCTGGTTTTGGACGAAGGCGGCGACGTCCTCGACGAGGCGGTCCCGGATGGCCTCCGGAGACTGCTCCGCGTGCGCCTCGAGAAACGACGCCAGGCGCGTTTCACCGAAGCAGTCCCCGGCAGCGTCCATCGCCTCACTGATGCCGTCGGTGAAGAAGAAAAACAGATCGCCCTGCTGGAGCGGGATGGACAGCTCCTCGAGGCATCGCTCGAACCGCTGCCCGCCGTCGAGGTTCAGCCCGAGGACCATGCCATCCGGTGTCAGGATCTCTGAACGCCGTTCCCCGGCCGGCCCCGCAGGAATCCTGAGGAACGGGCAGTGACCGGCGCGCGCGCACGTCAGGGTTCGCGCGACAGGATCCAACAGCGCATACGTCATCGTAATGAAGCTCCGGCTGTCGATGTGCTGCGAGATGATGCGATCGGCTTCGATCAGCAGCGCCCGCGGAGACGAGTGAATGCGGCTGAGCGAGAGCATCAGCCCCTTCAACTCGGCCATGTAGAGCGCCGCCGACGTGCCTTTCCCGGACACATCGGCGATCAGCAGGCCGACGCGGCCGTCCGGCAGAGGCAGGAAGTCGTAGTAGTCGCCGCCGACCTCTCGAGCGGGCGCGCACATGGCGGCCACCGACAGCCCCGGCGCCGTGAACGGACCCTGGGGGAGCAGCGACATTTGAATCTCGCGGGCAATCCGCAGTTCTTCGGCCAGGCGGCGCTTCTCATCCTGCTCGAGCAGCAACTCCTTGATGCGGCCCGTCATGTGGTTGAACGACGCGGCCAGCCGGCCGAGTTGATCGTCAGACTGGACCGCAATCGGATGGCCGAAGTCTCCGCTCGTGACCCGCTCGGTCCCCCGGAACAGCTCATCCACGGCGGCGGTGATCTCCCGCGCGAGCGCCAGGCCGTTTCCGAGGGCCACGATCTCGATGACGAGCAGCAGCACCCCGATACCAACCACTGCATACAGGAGGAGCTGATTGAAGCTCAGCCTCGCGCCACTTTCCTGAGCGCGGCCAAGAAATCGGTACAAGACGGGCAGCTCGACGCTCATCGGCAGCGCCGTCCGGACGGGCTTGCCGGTCTCCCAATTCGTGTGGGTGATGAAGGTGGCCGTGTTAAACAGAGAACGGCGCCGGCTTTCACCGGTGGTGATGCCCGCCGGCGCGAGCGCCTGGTCTGCCGCAGACTGGTCCACCGGAAGGTCAACGAAGACGCCGTATGACGGCGGGCGTTCTCTCGGAAGAACGACTGCGCGCGCGGTCAATTGTTCCTGTCTCACGACCAGGCCGCTGAACGCCTGCCCGTTCAACCATGGCGGCAGGTCGCCGGCCGGCACGACCGCGACCACCACACCCGGAAAGCGCGTGGCGATGGCGCTCTCCCGCCTCGCGGCGATCTCCTGTCCGTTGTCCGGCGCCCGCTCAATCTCGAACAGCGTCGTTCTGGCGAGCGTGCTCGCCTGTTCGGTCAAGCCGGCCATCCGGCTCTGCACGAGATAGGAGCCGACGTTGGAGAAAATGAGCAGGAATGCGAGCAGCGAGAAGGTCACCAGCAGCAGGATCGGCACGGCGCCCACGAGGATGTACGAAAGAATCAGCTTGCGGCTGACCCGCCACAGCATCCCATCGCGCGTCAGTTTCCTGACCCGATAAACCGAGGCGCCCGCCAGGACGATCAGGGCGACGTTGACGACGCGATCGAGCACCCCCTGGTCTGGCGCCGCGAACCAGACGAGTATTTTGAGCGCGATTACGACGATCCAGAGAGCAGGAATGGCGCGAATGATATCACCCGGCCGCCGACTCCCTGATCCACTGGAGATAGGCCTCGCTGCCCCCGAGGATCGGCAGGATGATGAACTCCGGCACTTCGTAATCGTGGAGCGCGTGCAGCCGAGCCTTCAGCGCGGGAACCCGATCGGCCGTGGTCTTCATGAAAATCTGACGCTCCCGAGCGGTTTCGATCTGCCCGTTCCATCGATAGATCGATTCCATCTCCCCCAGCACGTTGACGCAGGCCGCGAGGCGCTCGGTGACCAGCATCGATGCCAGCTTCTGCCAGTCGGCGCCGGCACCGATAGTCGTCCACACGATGACACAATCGATTTCCATCCGTCCCCCTATTTTTCCCTTGTACTTCGGCCGACAATGCGGTACTAAAACGTTAGCCGACAAACACGACATGGCAACCCGACAACCCATCACCACTCCAGCAGGCCAGCGCGCGCAACGGCGCGGACGCCGCATGCTCGCCGGGTTGTTCTTTTTCGTCGTCTGCGTGCTGGTCGTGGACGCGCTGGTCGGCGATCAAGGCCTGGTCGCGACGATGAGGGCGCGCAAACAGTATGATGAGCTGACGCATGAGCTGGCGCGCCTTCGGTCCGAAAACGCGGGGCTGAGGGAAGAGGCGCGGCGGCTCAAGGAGGATCCTGCGGCGATTGAAGAAATTGCCCGCCGCGAGCTGGGCCTCATGAGCCCGGGAGAACAGTTGTTCATCATCAAAGACATCGACCCGCCCGCCGCGAAGTAGCCCCACCTTCATGTCGCAATTGATCGATTTTGTCCTTCATTTCGACCGGCAGCTGCTCCAGTTCGTTCAGCAATACGGCGTCTGGGTCTACGGCATTCTGTTCGGCATTGTCTTCGCCGAGACGGGCCTGGTGATCGCGCCGTTTCTGCCGGGCGACTCGCTCCTTTTTGCGGTCGGCGCGCTGAGCGCCACCGGGGCGCTCAACCCCTGGATTTGTTACCCGCTGCTGATCGGCGCCGCCATTCTTGGAGACGCCGTGAACTACTCCGTTGGCCGCCGCATCGGACCGCGCCTGCTGGGCAACGGCGATCGCCCGGCATTCTCCCACCGCCTGGTCAACCCCCAGCACGTCAAGCGGGCGCATGAGTTTTTCGAGCTCCACGGCGGAAAGGCGGTCGTCCTCGCGCGCTTCGTGCCGATCGTCCGCACGTTCCTTCCGTTCGTCGCCGGGGCCGCGGAGATGGCGGCCAGCTCGTTCCTCTTCTACAACATCATCGGCGGCATCGGCTGGGTGACCATCTGCATGGGGGCAGGGTTACTGTTCGGGAACGTGCCGTTCGTCAAGGAGAATTTCACGCTGGTGACCATTGGCATCGTGATCGTCTCAGTGCTGCCGGTCGCGTTCGAAATGATCAAGCATCGCCGCGCTATTCGCCCAGATACGCCTCTCTGACGCGCGGATTGCCCGCGATCTCCCGGGCGCTCCCTTCCAGAATGACCTCCCCCGTCTCCAGCACGTAACCGCGGTCGGAATGCTTCAGCGCGGCGTTGGCGTTCTGCTCGACGAGCAGGACGGTGGTGCCTTCGGCTTTGATCTCATCGATAGTGCTGAAGATCGTCTGGCAGACGATGGGGGCGAGACCGAGCGACGGCTCATCGAGAAGCAGGAGCCTGGGACGCGACATCAGGGCGCGCGCCATCGCGAGCATCTGCTGCTCCCCTCCTGACAGCGTTCCCGCCGGTTGCGCGATGCGTTCTTTGAGGCGCGGGAACAGCACGAAACCACGCTCCAGCTCGCGTTTGATCGCGGCCTTCTCCTTCGTCAGGTAGGCGCCCATCTCGAGATTCTCGAGCACGGTGAGGTTCGCGAACACCCCGCGGCCCTCCGGCGACATCGAGATGCCTCTGGCGACCAGCTTGTGCGGCGCCAGGCCGGTAATATCCTCGCCCTGAAACGTGACGCGCCCGCTCTTCGGCGTCACCAGCCCCGTGATCGCGCGCAGCGTGGTCGACTTCCCCGCGCCGTTGGCGCCAATCAAGGTCACGACCTCACCGGCGCCGACGGTGAGCGACACGTCCCGCAGCGCGTGAATGCCCCCGTAGAAGACGTTCACCGAGCTCAGCACGAGCATCGGCTTGTTACCCGCCGCCAAGATAGGCCTCGATGACTTTCGGGTTCTTCTGGATCTCGGCGGCGCTGCCGATGGCGATTTCTTCGCCGTAGTCGATCACCTGGATCGTCTCGCAGATCCCCATGACGACCTTCATGTTGTGCTCGACGAGCAGGATCGTGAGCTTCATTTCGTCGCGCAGCCATTGAATCAGCCGCATGAGCTCGCGCGACTCCTGGGGGTTCATGCCGGCCGCCGGTTCGTCGAGCAGCAGCAGCTTGGGCTCGGTCGCCAGCGCCCGCGCAATCTCCAGCCGCCGCTGGCTGCCATACGGGAGACTGGTCGCCGGCTCCGCCGCGAAACGATCCAGGTTGAAGATCTTCAGCAGCTCCATCGCGCGATCACGCGTCTCGCGTTCGTCCTTGTGGTGCCTCGGTGTTCCGATGACGGCATCGGCCAGGACCTGGCGGGCGCGCAGGTGGTGCGCCGTCATCACGTTCTGCAGCACGGTCATGTCGGCGAAGAGGCGGATGTTCTGAAAGGTCCGTGCGGCGCCGAGCTTCGTGATCTCATAGGGCTTCATCTGCTGGATCTGGGTGCCGTCCAACTCGATTTCGCCTTCGGTCGGCCAGTACACGCCGGTGAGCACGTTGAAGACCGTGGTCTTGCCGGCGCCGTTCGGCCCAATCAAACCGTAAAGCGAACAGCGCGGAACCGTCATGTTCAGCGATTTGACGGCCGTGAGCCCGCCAAACCGCATGGTGACGTTGCGGACCTGCAGCAGGGGGTCAGACCCCGCGACATTTTCTGTCACGGGGTCAGAGCCCGTTTCGGGCGGCGCAGCCACGCCCAGGTGAACTCGCGACGGCCGAGGAGGCCTTGCGGGCGGAAAATCATCAGCAGAATCAGCAGAAGCGCATAGATCACCATGCGCAGGCCGGGAAACTGCTGGTCGAACGTGCGGAGCGCCTCGGGCAGAATCGTCAGCGTCGTGGCGCCGAGGACGGCGCCGGTGATGGAGCCGATGCCGCCGAGCACGATCATCACGATGACTTCGATCGACTTGACGAAATTCAGGTTCTGCGGGTTCAGCGGGTTGGCGAACAACTGGCCCGACAGTCCGCCGGCCACGCCGGCCAGAGCGGCGCTGATGACAAACGCCATCACCTTATAGCGCGTGGTGTTGATGCCCATGGCTTCGGCGGCAATCTCGTCGCTCCTGATGGCGAACAGCGCCCGACCGAACGTCGACATGGCGATGTTGCGCGTGATGACGATCGTCATGACGGCCATCGCGAAGATCCAGAAAAAATTCGTGATCGGAATAGCGTCGGTGAATCCGGTCGCCCCGCCGACCGCCGGAATGTTGAGAATGATGACGCGGATGATTTCGCTGAAGCCGAGCGTGACGATTGCGAGGTAGTCCCCCTTCAGACGGAGCGACGGAATCCCGACGAGCAGCCCCGCCAGCGCGGCCGCGGCGGCGCCCGCGAGCAGGCTCGGAATCATCACGACCGACGAGCCGAGGGGATCGGTGAGGCCGGCGCCGAAGAGGGAGGCAATCTGCCGCCCGTGATACACGGTGAGATAGGTGGCGGTATAGCCGCCCACCGCCATGAAGCCCGCATGGCCGATGGAGAACTGGCCGGCGAGGCCGTTGATCAAATTGAGGCTGACCGCGAGCGTGATATTGATGCCGATCAGGTTGATGATGCGGGCGTAGTACGGATTGATCTGGAAATCGCCGAAGCCGTACTCGAAGACGTAGTTCAGGCCGAGGAGCGCCGCGAGCGTGACGAAGATGACGAGAAGCTTTCTGGCCAGGCTCATCCGAAGCTAGACCTTTTCAGTAACGGAGCCCCCGAGAATTCCAGCGGGCCGAAGAAGCAGAATCAGAATCAGGACCGCAAAGGCCACGGCGTCGCGGAACGTCGAGTAGGCGGTTGCCGAGATCCAGGTTTCCATGAGTCCGATCAGCATGCCCCCCAGCATGGCGCCGGGAATATTTCCAATTCCCCCAAGCACAGCCGCCACGAACGCCTTGAGACCGGTCATCAGGCCCATCAGCGGATCGATGCGCGGGATGGACAGCGCCACGAGCACTCCGCCAACCGCCGCCAGCGCCGAACCGAGGGCAAACGTGAACGCGATGACGAAGTCCGTGTTGATCCCCATGAGCCGCGCAACCGGAAGGTTGAACGACACGGCCCGCATCGCCTTGCCGATTTTCGTGTGATGGACGATGAACTGCAGGCCGAACATCAGCAGCACCGCAACGACGATGATCATCAGAGCCTGGTTGGTAATCTGGACGCCACCCAGCGAGTAGGTCTGGGAGCGGATCATCTGCGGAAAGAACCGCGGCGTGGCGCCGAACACGACCTGGCCGCCGTACTCGAGCAGCAACGACACGCCGATGGCCGTAATCAGCGACGTGAGCCGCGAATGGTGCCGCACCGGCCTGTAGGCGAACCGCTCGATGAGGACGCCGATCATCGCGCAGATAGCCATCGCGCCCATCGTCACCCCGATGGTCCCGAGGATGGACGGGTTCGCGTCCATGTTGAGGGCGTTCGCCAGGTAGTACCCGGCGAAGGCGCCGAGCATGTAGACGTCGCCGTGCGCAAAGTTGATGAGTCGCAGCACGCCGTACACCATCGTGTACCCGAGCGCGATCAGTGCGTAAATGGCGCCGAGGGAGAGGCCGTTGATGAACTGTTGGAGGAAGGTGTCCACTAATTCGGGCTGATCGTGGTCCTGTAGACGTATTTCACATCGCCGTTCACGAATTGCAGCTCCTCGATCACGGCCGGCTTGTCGACGTTGCGGGTCGCGTTCATCTTCAGGCGGCCTGTGACACCCGCCACGTCCGCAGCCGCAATCGCGGCGCGCAGCGTCGGTCCGTCAGTGGCCGCGGCCCGGGTGATGGAGTCGGCCAGCACCTTCGCCGCGTCGTAGCCGAGCGCCGCGATCGAATCGGGCTCGCGATTGAACTTCGCGCGATACGCTTTCTTGAAATTCTGCACCACGGGATCCGGGTTGTCCCCAGAGTAGTGATTCGAGATGAACGTGTTCTTCAGCGCCTCGCGGCCGTTCTTGAGCGCATCGCCGACCCAGCCGTCTCCGCCGAGAATCGGCATGTTCATGCCGAGCTCGCGCGCCTGGCGCACGATGATGGCGGCCTCGGGATAGTAGCCGGTCGCGAAGATGGCGTCGGGCTTCTGCGCGCGGACCTGCGTCAGGATGGCGCGGAAGTCGGCATCGCCCGAGCTGTAGCTGACGGGGTCGAGCACCTGCCCCCCAAGGCTCGTAAAGGTCTTCTGAACGGCCTCGGTCAGGCCGACGGAGTAATCCTGGCTGACGTCTTTGAGCACGGCAACCTTGCGCGCCTTCAGATCGTTGAAGGCGAACTTGGCGAGCACCTCGCCTTGAAACGGATCGATGAAGCAGACCCGGAACACGTAGTCGCCGACCTGCGTCACGCGCTCGTTGGTCGACGCGGGCGTGATCATCGGGATCTGATACTTCTGCGAAACCGGCGCCGCGGCGAGCGTTCGGCGGCTGGCGACTTCGCCCAGCACCGCCACGACTTTGTCCTGCGTGATCATCTTGGTGACGGCGTTCGACGCCTCTTCCGGCCGGCTTTGATCGTCTTCGACGAGCAGCCGTACTTTCCGTCCGCCGAGGAGCCCGCCCGCGTTGTTGATCTCTTCAACCGCCAGTTGCGCGCCCTCCACGGAGGACTGACCGAACGACGCCCCGTCTCCCGTCAAGGAGCCGTACATCCCGACCAGGATTTCTCCGGTTGCGCTCTGTTCGGACGTGCCGGGCCGACGCTCGCACGCCATAGTGGAGGCGAGGGCACACGCGCCGGCGAGGACAACGAGCCGATGAAGTTGCATAGGCCGGATTCTACCGTGCGGCCGCTCAAAAACGCTATAAAAGGGGTCTCATGAAACGCGCGAACGACATCCCTGCCATCGCCCTGCCAGGCGGGGAAACGGTGCCCGCCCTTGGTCAGGGCACCTGGATGATGGCTGAGCGCCGGCAGCATCGCGCCGAGGAAATCGCGGCGCTCCGGATGGGCGTCGATCTGGGCATGACCGTCGTCGACACCGCCGAGATGTATGCGAACGGTGCGGCCGAGGCGCTCGTGGCCGAGGCGCTCGGCGATCGACGCCGCGAAATTTTTCTGATCAGTAAGGTCACGCCGCACCATGCCAGCAACCGCGGCACGATGTCGGCCTGCGAGGCCAGCCTTCGCCGGCTGAAAACCGACTGCCTCGATCTCTATCTCCTGCATTGGCGCGGCAGCGTCGCGCTCGAGGACACGCTGGAGGCGTTCGCCACGCTGAGGCGTGACGGAAAAATCCGCTACTGGGGCGTCAGTAATTTCGACCTCGACGATATGGAGGAGCTCGCGGCTCTGAGCGCGAACGCGGCCTCGCCGGTCGCGAGCAACCAGGTGCTTTACAACCTGACGCGCCGCGGTGTGGAGCACGCACTGTTGCCGTGGTGCCGCTCCAGCGGTATTCCGGTCATGGCCTACTCGCCGCTCGAGCAGGGCAAGCTCGCGAAGCACAAGACGCTCCAGGTCATCGGCGCTCGGCTCAACGCCACGCCGGCGCAGGTGGCGCTCGCATGGGTGCTGAGGCAGGAGGGCGTGCTCGTGATTCCCAAGTCGGGGCAGCTCGAGCACGTGCGCGAGAACCGGGACGCACTGGACATTCCGCTCGCCCCGGAAGACCTCAGAGAACTCGACAAGGCCTTTCCGCCGCCCAGGAAGAAAACCCCGCTCGAGATGATCTGACGTCGGCGACAATCTGATCCAGAGAATCTGATCTATGATGCGCATTCCCATGCTGACAAGACTCACATGCTCGCTTCTGGCCGCGCTGGCGCTCGCTCTTTCGGTTGCTGACGCGTCCGCACAGACCACTCCGTTCGAACCCACACCAGGCCAGGCCGGCAAGGACGTCGTCTGGGTGCCCACCCCGCTCGAGCTGGTTGAAAAAATGCTCGACATGGCCAAAGTGACCCCCCAGGACATCGTGATGGACCTCGGCTCGGGCGACGGTCGCAATGTGATCGCCGCCGCCAAGCGCGGCGCGCACGCGATCGGCTTCGAGTACAACCCCGAAATGGTGTCGCTCTCGCGGCGCCTGGCAAAAGAGGCCGGGGTCTCGGACCGCGCGACCTTCATCGAAGGCGACATGTTCGAGGCAGACATCTCGAAGGCCACCGTGCTCGCGCTCTTCCTGCTGCCGAGCAACCTCGACAAGCTGGCGCCGAAGTTCCTGACGCTCAGACCGGGGACGCGGATCGTGAACAACACCTTCAATGTCACCGGATGGGAGGCAGACGCGACCGAAACGGTGGCCGGCGCCTGCACCAGCTGGTGCACGGGCATGCTGAACATCGTCCCCGCGCCGGTGGCCGGCACCTGGCGTGTCGGCTCGAACACTTTAACGCTGACGCAGGCCTATCAGACCGTCTCAGGCACACTCGGAACGGTTGCTGTTGCCGGCGGACGTCTGACCGGAGAAGAGATTGTGTTCAAGGCGGGCGAAACGGAATATCGCGGTCGAGTCAACGGGGATCGCATCGACGGCACGGCGACCACCGCGGGCAGGACAGACAACTGGACGGCTGCCCGGCAGCGTTGATTTACGGACGAACGAGAACGCAGCTGGCCGTAAATGCGTTGACATCCCACCTTAACCAGCGTAGTTTTTCGCATTCCCTAGTGTTCGCCAGTTGAAGGAGGATTCATGACCTCGAGATATCGATGGCTGTGGGCAGTCGCCGCGACCCTGCTGCTGGCGATGCCGGCGATCGCACAGGAGTACCGCGGCCGCGTGCAGGGCAGCCTGACCGACGAGACGCAGCTTGGCGTGCCTGGCGCACAAGTGACTCTGCGCAATGACGCGACGGGCGTCAGCGTCACTCGGACGACTGGGCCTGAGGGCCGCTATCTGTTCGATTACGTCGACCCCGGTACGTACACGCTCACAACAGAGCTCAGCGGCTTTGCCACAGTCGTCCAGCGCAACGTGCTCGTCCAGGCGCGCGGCGACGTCACGGCCGATGTCACGATGAAAATCGCCGGGCTCGCCGAAACCGTGACGGTCGAAACGCAACCGATCGCCATCCAGTTCAATACGAGCAGCAAGGATCTGACGCTCGACCAGAGTATGCTGGCCTCGATTCCGAACATCTCCCGCAACCCGACACAGCTGGCCTATCTCAGCCCGGTCGTGCGCAACGCCGGCAACAAGAACGAGACGTCGCCCTACCACCACTGGGCCGGCAACGACATGGACATCGGCGGCGGCACCCGCCGGAAGAACGATGTGCTGCTCGATGGCACGCCGCTCGAAGCGGGCCCGAAGGTCGCCTACACGCCACCGATGGATGCCATCGCGGAGTTCAACGTCTCGACCAACGCCATAGACGCGGAGTTCGGTCACAGCGCCGGCGGCATCATCAGCATGTCGCTCAAGTCGGGCACGAACGCGTACCACGGGTCGGGTTACTACGTGGGGCGCAACGCCGACTGGAACGCGGTGACCAATCGGGTGTCGCGCCAGCACAGCGACAACACCTACAGTCAGACCGGCGGCACGATCGGCATGCCGCTGCGACGGAACAAGATGTTCCTCTTCACCAGCATCGAATCCTCCCGAGTCACCGAAGTACTGCCGCGGACGCTGACGGTGCCGACCGAGCTCGAGCGGAAAGGGGACTTTTCTCAGTCGTTCAACCGGGATGGCACGCTGCGCGTGATCCACGATCCGTGGACGTCGCGGTTCGGCCCGAACGGCCAGATCATCCGCGATCCGTTTCCGGGCAACCGGATTCCGCAGAACCGGTGGGATCCGCTCGCGTCTCGCCTGATGCAGAGCCTCTGGGCCCCGAACGGACCCGGCGACGATCGCACGGGGTTGAACAACTTCCAATACAACCAGGAGTTCGACTTCGAGTACCTGAATTTCTCCACGCGGCTCGACTGGAACCTCAGCGACAAGTGGAAAACGTTCGCGCGCGTCAGCCGTTTCCAGACCGACCAGGTACAACCCGACTTCACGGGCGGCGCTGACGCCTTCAAGATGCGGCCGGCACAGGGCAGCAAGCGTAACGGTTGGAACATCGCCGCGGACACCGTCTATACGATGAGCTCGACCACGGCCCTCAACGTGCGGGCCGCGTACTACCAGGTCGAGGACAAGCGCGACTATCCGGAAATGGCGCTGGGGGCCAGCGACCTCGGCAATCTCTGGTCGAACAGCTGGTACCAGCCGTATATGGACGGGCGGCCGATTCTCTACTTCCCCGAAATCGCGATGGGGAGTTACGGGACCTACGGCGTGGGCAGCGCCTGGTGGCAGATTCCCGAGGGCTACAGCCTGCACGCGCGCTTCAACAAATATCTGCAGAATCACTCGATCAAGTCGGGCAGCGAAGTACGCATCAAGCGCGGCGAGGCGGCCCGCTTCCGCTACTTCAATTTCGTCGTCAATGCGAACGCCACGGCCAACACCACGACAAGCCCGAACCTGAACCAGGTCGGCCATCCGTGGGCCAGCTTCATGCTCGGCGCGCTCGACAACAGTTCCAGCGCGCAGTACGTGCCGATGCAGACGTCCGACACCGAGATGTATGCGCTGTACGTGCAGGACGACTACCGGCTTCGCGACAATGTCACGCTGAATCTGGGACTGCGGTGGGAGTACGAAGGCGGTCTCTTCGACCCCGAGTACCGCCTACCCCGTGAGGTGGATTTGACGCAGGCGGTGCCAGGGCTCCAAGCGGCGATCGATCCGCGGATTCCGGCGAACATCAAGGCGATGATGGCGGAGTCCGCCGGGCAGAAAAGCTATCTCTATAACGGCGCGTACTATTTCACCGACGAGACGCACCCGCGGAACGCCCAGGTCTCACGGCTGCAGTTGATGCCCAGAGTCGGCCTGGCCTGGAGCCTGAATCGGAAGACCGCCGTCCGCATCGGCTACGGTCGGTTCTTCACCCCGCAGATGCTCGTCAACGAGAACGCCACGATGGGGGGGCTCGATCTCGGCGCGTTCAGCCCGCTGACGCCGATTATTCCGGCCGCGCAGGGGGTGCCGCAGGCGACCCTCTCGAACCCCTTCCCACAGGGGCTCACGCCGGCGTACGGCAAACGGTATGGGACGTACACGGGGCTCGGCGACAACGTGCGATGGGAC
>JANNJO010000273.1:0-2507 GCA_031395755.1 Acidobacteriota bacterium | reverse complement strand
GGAGACGAAGCTGGTCCCCTACGAAGTGATCGCAGGCCCCAACGGCGATGCTCGTGTTCGGATCGGTTCGGACGAATTCTCCCCACCCGAGATCTCCGCCATCATTCTGACGAAGATGAAGCAGACGGCCGAGGAGTACCTGGGCGAGAAGGTGACCGAGGCGGTGGTCACGGTGCCCGCTTACTTCAACGACAGCCAGCGCCAGGCCACGAAGGACGCGGGCCGCATCGCCGGTCTCGACGTGAAGCGCATCATCAACGAGCCCACGGCGGCGGCACTCGCGTACGGTCTCGACCGCAAGAAGGACGAGAAGATCGCGGTCTTCGACCTCGGCGGCGGCACGTTCGACATCTCGATCCTCGAAATCGGCGACGGCGTGTTCGAAGTGCGCTCGACGAACGGTGACACCCACCTCGGCGGCGACGACTTCGACCAGCGCGTGATCGACTGGCTGACGTCCGAGTTCAAGAAGCAGGAAGGCATCGATCTGAGCAAGGACCGGATGGCGCTCCAGCGTCTGAAGGAAGCGGCCGAGAAGGCGAAGATGGAGCTCTCCACGGTGATGGAGACCGACATCAACCTGCCGTTCGTCACGGCCGACCAGGCCGGACCCAGGCACCTGCAGCTGAAGCTCACGCGCGCGACGTTCGAGCAGCTCGTCGACGACCTGCTGCAGCGGACCATGGGGCCGTTGAAAAAAGCCGTCGCGGATGCCGGCCTCGACCCGTCGAAAATCGACGAGGTGGTGCTGGTCGGCGGTTCGACTCGCATGCCGAAGGTGCAGCAGCTCGTCCGGGAGTACTTCGGGAAGGAGCCGCACAAGGGCGTGAATCCCGATGAAGTCGTGGCGGTGGGCGCCGCGATTCAGGGGGGTGTGCTGGCGGGCGATGTCAAAGACCTGCTCCTGCTCGACGTCACTCCGCTGTCTCTCGGCATCGAGACGCTCGGCGGCGTCATGACGACACTGATTCCGCGGAACACCACGATCCCGACGCGCAAGAGCGAAACGTTCTCGACGGCTACCGACAATCAGCCCAACGTCGAAGTGCACGTGCTGCAGGGAGAGCGGCCGCTTTCGCGGGATAACCGCACGCTTGGACGGTTCCAGCTGGTCGGGCTGCCTTCAGCGGCGCGCGGCGTGCCGCAGATCGACGTGACCTTCGACATCGATGCCAACGGCATCGCGAACGTGTCGGCGAAAGACACGGCCACAGGGAAAGAACAGACCATCACCATTTCCGGATCCTCGGGCCTGAGCAAGGACGAGGTGGCGCGGATGGTGGCGGATGCCGAGAGCCACGCGTCCGACGATAAGGCGCGGCGTGCGCTGATCGATGCGCGCAACCAGGCCGATGCGCTGGGTTATTCGGTCGAGCGCACCCTGAACGAGCATCGCGCCAAACTGTCGGACCAGGACGCCTCGCGGGTCGAAAGCGCCATCACCGATGTGCGCGAGGCGCTGAAAGGCGACGATCTCGCGGTGATCACCCGCACCACGGATGCGCTGCAGCAGGCATCGCACGCGATGGCCGAGCGGATGTACAAGAAGCAGGATACGCCGAAGGAAAATGCGCCGAAGGAAGGCGAGGTCGTTGACGCCGAAGTCGTCGACGCGTAAGGTTGCAGCCTGACCTAATCCCTTCTTGCATAATCTGCGTAAGTTCTTATAGGCTAGACCGTTATGGAACCAGAAGCGCAACCGGAAGATGTGAAGGCCGAGGAACGGATTGAACCGGCGCCGCCCGTGTCCAATCGATTTCTGTTCGTAGACATCGCCGCTCTGCGGGCCAAGCAGCTCCGCCGCGGCGCTCGCCCACGGCTCGATCAGACGCCGCGCGAGAACCATCCGGAGCCGAAAAAGGCGGAGCGGGTTGCTATGGAGGAGGTTCGCCAGCAGCTGGTGCAGTTCGATCTGCCGGCGGCGAAAAAGCCGATTCACAACCCCGAAACAGGCATTTGACGTCCGCCGACATCGTCAATCTTGTCGTCGGTGCGCTCACTGCGATCGGTGCGAGCACGGTGTTCGTGCTTGCGTTGTTTCTCGGCTTTTGCATCATCCTTGGGTTTCCCAAGCTGCGGCCGACGACGGGGCGCCGATCGATGACGGTGAAGAGCCTCGAAGAACGGGTGGGGCAGGGTGCCTATGTGGCGTACATGCCGCCCGCGTCCCCGCGCGGCACGATCGATGTCCTGAAGACGCCCGAACTGCTCGAGCGCGCCCGCGCGGCGGCGTCATCAGTTCGCTAGCTCAACGTAGGACATTTTTTCCACCAGCCCGTATCCCGCTCGTAACTGTCGCCAATCCGCAGGAGCGTCGCTTCCTCGAAGGGCCTGCCCGTCATCTGTAATCCGATCGGAAGCTGGTTTGGCGTGAGGCCGCAGGGCACGCTGAACGCCGGCAATCCCGCAAGGTTCGCGCTCACCGTGAACACGTCGGTCAGATACAACGCCAGCGGATCTTCGACGCGCTCGCCGATTTTGAAGGCGGCGGTGGGGCTGGTCGGCAT
>JANNJO010000249.1:0-8693 GCA_031395755.1 Acidobacteriota bacterium | reverse complement strand
GCCAGGCAACTGCTGTCCCCCGGAAGGGCGAGTGATGACCGATTTCGGTCCGATCTGGTAACCCAATGCCGTCTCTTTGTGGTCCTGATCCATATGCCCGTAGTCGTTGTAGTTCATGTAGTACCGGTCCACCACCTTGATTCGCCGCAGATACTTGGTGTGAAAGATTCCCTCAAAGCCGGGGACCATCAGCCGCAGCGGAAAACCTTGCTGGGGCCGCAAATCCTCGCCGTTCATGCCGTAAGCCACCAGACAGTCGTCCATCGCCTTGGCCAGCGGCATGCTCGAGGCGCCCTTCACTTCCTCCGACCCTTCTGCGACGAACCAGGTTGCCCCGGCTTTCAGGCCGCACTCCTTGAGCAGCACAGAGAGGAGCACGCCTGTCCATTCGGCGCAGCTGGTCATCCCGTGCGATTCCTGAACCGTCTTGGCTCTGCGTGATGCCCGGTTCCCCGCACACTCCATGAAATGAATGCGGGTCACGGAAGGGAGGCGCTTCAAATCGTCCATGGTGAAGGTCAGCGGACGGTCCACCATCCCGTGGATCATGAGACGATGCTCGCGGGGATCGATTTCCGGGATGTAGGAACCGCGGGTCGTCCCCACGAAGTGGAGCGAGGATGGTGTGATCACTCCCACCGAATCCTGAAGCGGCGTCGCCACATGAAAAACGAGCCCGAAGGCATCGGGCGAAGGCCTGCCGCCGTGGGCGATGCGTACCGAGGTGACGAAACGCGAGCGGTCGCCGTAGGCGATCTGATCCTTGTCGCCCTTGATCATTACCGGCGATGCTGGTGTTTGGCCCATCGCCGGTGCTGCGGCTCCCAGGGTCAAACCACCGGCCAACGCGGCGCCGCTTTTTAGGAAGTCCCTTCGAGCAGTTCGTTTTGAACCCATCGGTCTCTCCTTCGCAGATGAGGCTACCAGGAATCCCGTCCCCAGCAGTCGGAAGTATACGCCCGTCTCGCGGTCCAGTCGAGCACAGTCCGGAGTGCCCAGCAGCCCTGGTGGCAGGGTCAGAGACGTTGAATGGGCAAGCTCCGCCGAGGCGCCGGGCTCGAAGACATGGGTCCCGAGGACACGTTCGATGGCGACTACGGCCGCCTGCTTGAACGCGCTTACGTGAAAGGCGGGCGCAGCCGCCGCTCCATCCGTCGTTTGCGCCTCGCCAGGTTTTGGTGTCTACTCGTCGTCAGTCGAAGTACCCTCCCGTGCCTCTCAGTCTTTGAGGTCGCCACATGAATCGATTCATCTTTGCTTGCGTCACCCTCGCCGGCGTCTTCTCACTGGTCGTTGACGCGCAACAAACCCCGGCTCTACGCCCGGAGCTCGCCATCCTCTACACTATCGACGGCTTCAGCGACAAGGCGCCGGCGCGCGTACCGCTCCCAAATTTCCAGGCGCTGGTGGCACAGGGTGCCTATTTCCGTCAGAACTACACCGTGCAGACGGCCGACCCTTCCAACCGCTTCCCACCGACTCCGTGGGCGGAGTTTTACACGTCGTCGATTCCGAATGTGGTGCAGATGGCCGGCACGGCCATGATCCTGCCGGGCAAGCAGAAGTACGTCCAGGACTCGTTCTTTCCGCTCAAGATCACGGTCCACGTGGTGAACGAGATCAGCTATCGCGCCCTCGACGGAAGCTTCCACTATACGGCGCAGGCGGGCGGGTCCCGGATGCGTGCGGCCGGCTTCAAGGTGGGTAACGATCGGACGTTGTTCTGGGCAACGACGTTTCTTCGTGAAGTCGATCCTTCGTTCATGTGGATTCACATGCAGGACACCGGAGTGGCCGCCGGCGAGAGTCGCAGCGCGCCTGCCGGATCGCCCTACAAGGACAACATCTGGGGCGAGGGGTCGCCCTACATCAAGGCCCTGCAGCAGCAGGACGTGTACCTGGGCCAGTTCGTCGATGCGCTGAAAAAGAGCGGTAGATGGGAGAAGACGGTGATGTTCATCACCGGCGACCACGGCGAGCAGACCGCGGGCGGGCATCCCGCGAACAACCCGGAGGCGTGGACGATGCCGCTCGTGATGGTGGGCCCCGGCATCAAAAAGGGCGTCGCCTTCGACTACACCGAATCGATCGATACCGTGCCCACGCTCTCCTACCTCATGGGCGTGAACCCGCCGCTCAACGCGGACGGGCGGATCCTGGCTGAAGCGTTGGTCAGCCCGCCCGCCGGCGTGGCGCCGCGCCAGCAGAAGATCAAAGAGATCAACTTCCTCCTGCTCGACGTGGAAAAGGCGCTCGCGAAACTGACAGCCGCGCAGGGCGCCGCCGCATCCACGACCGGACAAGGACGGTTTTCAGCGCTGGGTCAGGCCCAGCAGGATTACTTCGACATCGAGCGTATTCTCGAGTGGCACCAGTTCGGCACCTACGATCGGTTCATTGCGCACCACAAACAGCTACTGGCGCGCCTGAACGCCATGTTGCCGAAGTAAGTGCTTCTGCCTATCCCAAAGGAGGCTCTTCCGATGAAACTCAGTCGATCGATCGCAATCGCCGTTGGCGCGTGTCTGGTGCTGGCGACGCCGGGTTCTCAGCTAGCCGTGCAGGGGCAGGAACCTTCGCAGGTCGAGGTCTGGACGCCGTTGCCAGTGAAACCGAATCCCTTCGTCCCACCGCACAAGCCGTGGACCAAGCTTTCGGAGGTGCTTGCAAAGCACAAAGGTCAGCAGAACTGGTCTGAGCTCATCGTCGACGACAATCTCTTCCACGGCGAGTACATCTCGATGGCGCCAGGCGCGAAAACGCCGCGGCGATTCCATCAGGACAACCGCGCGTTCTGGATTGTGCAGGATGGGCAGATTCGCTTCACGATCGAGGGGCAGGAGCCGTTTGTTGCGGCCAAGGGTTTCCTCGTGCAGGTGCCGAAGCGGCTGGTTTACAGCATGGAGACCGTCGGCGATAGGCCGTCGCTGCGGTTCGAAGTGCTGATGGCGAATTCTCAGACGATGTATCCGGCCGATGAGACGCCTCCGCCCACTCCTGGAATCAGGTTCGAGAAGACGCGCGTCGCCAACAGCAAAGGGGCCTACGACGAAGCCAACGTGCCTTACATCGACTACAACCTGACGGTCTCCGGCAAGCAGAAACCGAAGAAGAACCCCACGCAGTTCATCGGCGACGCGCACGACGGCAACTATGTGAACGTCGGCATCGCGAACATTCTTCGCGGCGATCCGAAGACCCAGAAGCCCCCAGTACCCGGCGACAAGGGCCACCTGCACGTCACCGGTCCAGAGTTCTGGTTCGTCCTCGAAGGAAAGATGGAGTGTTCGATCGGCTCAGTGCCGACCTTCGTCGCCGATCAAGGCGACATCGTCTACGCACCTGCGACTGTGTGGCATCAGCTGCGATTCGCCGGCACCGAGATGGCGACCAGGCTTGCCGTCGTGGGTTACGCGTTTTCGCACGTGTTTCCCGGGGCCGGAGGCGCCGACAGCTCGTTACCTACAGCTACCGTTCCGACAAAGCGCTAGAGGCGCAGGAGACACATGCGTTCTGGCAGACCTACTTCTCGGGCTGGTCGGTCTGGAAGTAATGGACCTGGCCTTCCTTGCTGCGCGGCGTCATCGCCATGCGAATGCTTCTACCCGTGTTGGGGCAGCTGGTGGCGCGGTGCCAGCGTTCTTCATTGGCGTTGATCACGTCACCATATTCGCCATGTACCACGCCCACGCCGGAGATCAACGCGCACACATTGCCGTAAACATTGACCCAGAGCTCCACCATGTTGGCGTGCCAGTGGCCCCAGCTGGTGGAGGGCGGCAATTCCGTGAGGTTCGTCCCGATGTTCAGGTTGGACGAGGTATGGCCGTCATACAGGAAGCGCTCACCCGTGCGCGTCGAAGCGCCATATTCGTCGACATTGAAGAACGGCTTGTTGAATGAGTCATAGCCGCCTGTCGAGGTGATCCTGGTCTTGATGTACTTGTAGCCGGGAACAGGCGTCGGCGTTTCGCTTTCCGGATAGGACGGCACCTGCCCGGCGGGGGTCGTGCGGTAGTACACAACCGGCTCGGTGCCGACATTCTCCATGCAGTAGGACAGGCGTGGCGCCACGTTGAATGCCCAGCCCTTGGGCAGGACCCTGGGCTCCTGGCCGTCGATGGTCATCTTCACGGCGCCGCTATAGACCCAGCCGAAGACGCGGTCGTCGGCGTAGAACATACACTTGGCTTTGTCGCCCGGCGCCATCTGGACGTAACGACCGTCGAAGTCGCGCGTCAGAATCACTTTCTGTTCCCAGCGCGCCTGTCCCTGATGCGACTTGAGAATGTCGGCGATATGCCAGATCGGCTTGTTGGGTCCGGTGTAGGGCGTTTCCGGCGTCTTCTGCGCCGCCCAGACAGTGCGCTCCGGGCCATTTTCGGCGCCAGGCTGAGACCACCAATTCGTCTGGGGGCCACGGGCGGGTGCCGCTGGCGGGGCAGCCGGGGCCGGGGTCTGGGCCAAGGCGGGGACCGCGCCCACAGCCATGGCCAGTATGATCAACGTGGGCGTCAGTGATTTCACGGGAGCCTCCCTGTTGTTTTTTTTGCAGTATATACCTCCGACGCACCGGCACGCAGCGTGGGGCGCACACTGACTGGACAGTCGTGATTGAATCGGTGGAACCGGATGAAGGCGTTCACGAAGGAACCCGACGAGGAGAGCGACGAGGACGACCTCGCCGCCGAGCAAGCCGCACGCGCCCAGGTCGCGGGAGCCAAAAACTACATCACACCGAGCGGCTTGCAGCGACTCAAAGACGAGCATCGGTTTCTGCTCACCAGGGAACGGCCGGCGGTGACACGGGTCGTAACCTGGGCGGCCGGCAACGGCGATCGCAGCGAAAACGCCGACTATCAGTACGGCAAACGGCGGCTGCGCGAGATCGATCGGCGCATTCGCTTTCTCACGAAACGGATCGATGCAGCGGAAATCGTGGACCCGGAAGCCCCGAGAGCTGGTCCTGCGGCGACACAGGTCTTCTTCGGCGCGACCGTGCGCTACGCCAACGCCTCGGGAACAGAGCGGGTGGTGAGCGTCGTCGGACTCGATGAGGTCGATCTGGGTCGCAACCACATCAGCTGGGCGTCGCCACTGGCCCGTGCGTTGATGAAGTCCGGAGTAGGCGATCGCGTGGTCCTTCACGCCCCGGGCAGTGCGGAGCAACTGCAGATCCTCGAGGTGCGTTATCAGCGCATCCCCGTGGAGCCCTTCAGGGAACCGCCCGGAGCCGAAGCCACGCCGTCGAAAAGCGTCACCTTACTCTAATTGTGGTTGCCGTCGTTTTTGGGGGGAACTCACATTTAAGGCTCTCGATAGAGCATTCCCGCGATTCTCTGAATCGATCGTTTGTCAAACGTCGTGGTTTGACTAACTCGGCCGGTGATCAGGCTCTCCGACGGGACCGTGACGTTGTAGCCTCTGAGCCACGGCATGAATAGCTGGCTTTCGCAACAAGATGAGCGAAGCCCTAGATCCTCGCGGGATGAGCACCACTCCATCGATGGACAGCGTGTCGGTGGTGACGAGGGTAGCCAAGTTGGGGTCTCCAGGATCGCTGCTCACCGGAGCGGTGAGACGCAGGACTACTCGGACGCCGGCTGGAACGGTCAGGACCTCTGTGATGTCATCGTGCGAAAGTGGCGAGACTGGGATAACTAGTTGAGCCGCGAAACCTATACCACAGAAGGTCAGGCAAGGCATCTTCATGAAGAGCCGGGACACCACCAAGAGCGCCAAGGCAACGGTCCCGAGAATGGCCGCTGGTTGGCAAGCCCAAACTCACACGCCCGTCATCATGCGTGACTACTTCACCGGGTACCGCAGAATCTGCCCCACGAGCTTGGTTCGATCGACGCCTGCGACCGGCGTGAACTTCTGCACGCGGCCAGCCATGCAGTCGGCCAGGAAAAGATTTCCATCCTGGTCGGTCGAAATACCATGCGAGCAGTTCAACCGGCCAGCCTCTCCGCCCGGTGCGCCCCAACTGTAGAGATAGTTTCCGTCGAGATCGAACTTCAGCAGACGGCTGGTCGGCGAGTCGCCCACCCAGATGAACTGGTCGGTCGTGATGATGTGGTTCACCATCAGCGTGCCCTGGCTGGCGGGCCAGTTTGGAGAACGGAGCGACCACATGTCGAGAAACTTTCCGTTCTCGTCGAACACCTGCATCCGTTGATGCCCGCGATCGACGACGAAGACGCGCCGATCGCGGCTGATGGCGATGCTGTGTGGCGTGTTGAACTCCGAGGGGCCGGGGTTCTTGGGGTCGGTCGGCGCCTGGCCCCAGTCCATGATGAAGTTATCCTTCGCATCGAACTTCGCGACGCGCTTGCCCCCATAGCCGTCGCTGATGAAGAAGGTACCGTCCGGCAGCCATGCGATGTCCGTCGGCCGATCGAACGTGTTCGGCCCGCGCCCGCGCACGCCGAGCTGGCCGAACGTCTTCACCAGCTTGCCGTCGTACGTGAAGCGGTAAATAACGTGGTTCTGGTCGTCGATCACCCACAGCTGCTTGGCAGGATCGTACGGGCTCATCTTGATCGTATGCGGTCCGCGTCCACACGGGTGCTGCGCGAACAACTTGTCGTGTTGCGGCCACTCTTGAACAAGCCTGCCGTTGCGATCGACGACGAAGAGGACGTGTTCGAACCGGCGTTCCCATCCGCGCTTCGCGGTCGGCTCACAGGTGGCAGTCAACCCGTCGCTGTTGGGCTGCGCGTTGCCGCGCGTGGGGTCAAGCGCCGCATACGGCGTCCAGGGTTTCGCTCCCGCGGGGAGCGGTAGCTCGCCGCGCATGGCGACCCAAATGCGATCCGGCGTCTCGGCGTAAACACCGCCAAACGAACCCCACGTCCAGCCGTCATGAGAATGACGGGTATCCGGGAGCGGCTGCGGCCAGTTCGCCATCACCTGGTAAGGTCCGGTCGGCCAATCTTGATGGCTCTGTCGGGCTTTCGACTGTGCGGCAAGCTCCGCTGTGCCCTCCGGCAGCCAGTTGAGCGCGCTTGTGACCCCCAGGACGAGTGATGCCCAAGTGAGAACGATCGCAATCGTCTTCGTAGGTGCTGGAGGCATGGCGTTCTCCTCGGTTCTTAACGACCTGGAAGTTTGTTGACCAACGGTCCGCGTGTGTCGCAAATGCTACATCTGATCGAACCCGACGTCTAGCCGCTCGGCTCAGATCGTCTCTGGCTAAAAGCCGTAGAGGCGTGCGGGATTGTCTACCAGGATCATCTTGCGCAACGCGGCGTCGGGCGCCCAGCCAGCCAGCACGTTCATGACTCGTCCATCATCGGTCTGACGATGCACGGCGAGGTCGGTCGATTTACGACCGGGAACCGCCCCCGCGCTTGGATGCGGCCATGCGGTCCCCCAAAGCACGCGTTGCGGGTTCGCCGAAATCAGGGCCTTGGCGTACGGCGTGAGGTCCGACAGGTCGGGTTGCCGTGACAGATTCGCGGCGTTGGACATCTTGACGTAGGCCCTGCCTGACGTGACGAGACTGACGATCGTCGCAAATCCAGGCTGCCCCAAACCATCGGCGACTCGCGGCTCGCCAAAGTGATCGATGACGAGTGGCACGCTGACGTCCACCAGATCGCCACGGACCGCTTCGAACGTGGATGGGCTCGCCGATAGCTGCAGGCTCCAGCCTCTCCTGTTTGTCATTTGCAGCGCTGCGGTCTTCAGACGCCGTCTCGCGGCATCGGGATCGGTTGCGCCCTGATTGCCAAGATTCAGGCGGATGCCGCGCACTCCGGCCCGGTGCATGTCGTCGAGCGACGCTTCCGTCGTCTTCTCATCGATCATCGCGACGCCGCGCGCACCGCCGCCGAGCTCCCGAATACTATCGACCACGCAAGAATTATCCGTTCCATACGTCGTCGCTTGCACGACCACGACGCGATCGACGCGAAGCGCCTTCATAACCTGCTGAAGTTCAGCGACCGTTGCGGGCTCCGGGGTATACGTTCGGCCCTCCCAGTAAGGATGCCGTTTCGGGTCGCCGAAGATGTGCACGGCGCAGTCGGTCGCGCCCGGCGGAACGGCGAAGCTCACGGTGGTAAGCGGCTGCGATGCGGCGGCCTGCGCGACGTCGCCGTGACGGAACATTCCGGAGGCTCCGGCCATCAGTCCGCCAACGAGCACGTCGCGTCGGGAAAGCATCGTTCGTAAGACTAGTCCGGTCAATTTCGCGAATGCAAGCTCCAGGGAGTGTCTCTCAAGGAATGGCAAAGACGTATTGGCGTCCCTAATGCCAGCCAGTTGGAACCGGAGGTCGAATGGCTCCGCTCGCTGGATGGGCTCCACAAGTTCCTTCAGCGCCGCTGCGCGTAGAACGCCGAGTGTTCCGGTGTTTAGAATGCCACGGCGCGATGCCTCAATTCGGCCAGCGGCGTCATCGATCAACAACAGGGCACCCGGTTCGGATTGTGCCAGAGTGATCGCTGCCCGCTCGCCCGGATCGAGGTGCAGCATGCCCGCGTCATTGACAACGGTGACGCGGACATCGATCCAATCGGGAAGGTTCAATGCCCATCTCCGCACCTCGTGTGGAGCCCCGGGATCGGTTAACTCAGCGATGACCTGCTGCGGCACGATGACGGTGCCGTACAGCCCACGCAACACGTCCACCGAGCCGATGAGCGTGAGATAGTTCAGCGGAGAGCTGTCGGCAATGACAACCG
>JANNJO010000242.1:0-2464 GCA_031395755.1 Acidobacteriota bacterium | reverse complement strand
AAACGCTGCGGCACTTCAGCTCGGGGCTCAAGCAGCCCGGCCCGCTGTTGGCGATCACACTCTCGTCGATCGCGCTGTCGGCGCTGTCGAACTACGCTCTCGCCTTCGGCACCTGCGACACAGAGAGCGATCCGGACGCCGCGCGCTGCACGTCGAGACGCATCCCACCGGCAATTTCGGCGAGCGACTCCTGGAGAAGGCCGCCATCCGGATAGTCGTGAAGATCGTGATAGAAGCGGGCAAACTCCTCGACGCGATCCTGCCGCTGGCCGGCCTGGAGCGCCAACTCCTGCTCCAGCAGTCGATCCGGCACGGTCACCTTGTGTTTGTTGAGGAAGTCGGAGAGCGCGCCGTGCCCCTTCGTCCCGTGGCACACGATCGCGGTGGGTTTTCCGTTGCGTGGACCGAAGCGGAACCGCTCGAGCGCCGCGTAGAGTCCGTTGTACTGCGTGGCATCGACGCTCTGCACTTCCCAGTTGAAGGACGTCAGCACCGCCTCGAGGTCCGGCATGGGGAAGATCATCCGGTTGGCGAGATCGAGCTGGCCGTTGTTGCGATCGATCAGCACGCACAGGTTGTCGAGATGCTTCTGTCCGGCGAACATCACCGCTTCCCAGATCGGGCCTTCCTGCATTTCGCCGTCGCCACAGAGCGCATACGTGTCGAAGCGCGGCGACACGCGCCCCGCGAGCGCGAACCCCTGCGCGACCGACAGGCCCTGTCCCATCGGACCCGTCGCGATCTGAATACCCGGAAGGACCGGCCCCGGATGCCCGTTCAGAATGCTGGCATAGGACCGGGAATTGCGGAGCACTGACCGGTCGAAGTACCCCAGCTCCGCGTAGATCGAGGCGAGCGCGGCCACCGCATGTCCCTTGCTGAGCACGAACAGATCCTGTCCGGCCCGCGTCGGATCGGCCACATCGACGTCGATGAAGCCGCCGTAGTACAGCGTGACGAGCGGAATGGTCGCGGAGAACGCGCCGCCGGCATGCAGGCTCTTGTCGACCGCGTCGCGGCACTGCTCGAGCGTCAGCAGTCGAATATCGGAATCCTTGATCGCCAGCAGCTTGAGGATGCCCTCACGCAGGAGGTGGTCGTGAGTGGCGCCCGGCGCACGCAGCGCGCGCCGCGCGTGGCGGGTCACAGCAGGGGAAGTCATCTGCGAATTGTGCACCAGTTCGAAGCGAACCGGATGGGGTGGCAGCGCCTGCCGCCACCCCATCCGAACTCCCAGCTACCAGCTACCAGCTAGAAGGTCAGCCTGAACGCCACCTGCATCAAGCGGGGCTGGTTGGCCTGTGAGGTGACCTGGCCGAATGTGCTGGTGGCCGCCGTTGTTGCCTGCGTGTTCGGCGGGCCGAACTGCACGCGGTTGAACACGTTGAAGGCTTCGACACGAATCATCAGGTTCACTTTGTCGCCGACGCGCGTCGTCTTCGAGACGGCGATGTTCCAGTTGTTGACGCCGTGCGCACGCAGGTCGGGATCAGTCCTGGGTGCGTCGCCAAGGTCCCACCGCAACGACGGATCGGTGGAAGCAGTCGCGGCGACGAAAGCCGCATTGGGCACGCTGAAACAATCCGTGTTGAACCATCGATTCAGGCGATCGAGTGCGGATCCGGACACTTGCCTGTCGCAGTTCGGATCGACGTTCGGGCGCAGTCCGTAACCCGAGCCGATCAAATTAGGGGTTGCAGTAAATGCGAGAGGGAATCCTGCCTGGAGCGTGGTGACGCCGCTCAGCGTCCACCCGCTGATGAGCTGCCCGGCGAGCCCGGACGTTCCACCTCCGAAACGCTTGCCTTCCCCGAACGGCAGTTCCAGCACGTAGTTGAGGACGACCCTGTGCCGGACATCGAAGCTGCTCAGGGCAAATTCGTTCTCCAGATTGTTGGCCTGGTAGCCGGCGGCCGGGTTCCCGGCCCCCGATTCGAGCCAGCCGGTCACCGTCTCGACGTTGCCGTAGTTCCTCGAGAACGTGTAGTTCGCACTGATCAGGCCGCCGGCACCGAAGCGCTTATCCGCCCGCAACTGCAGCGCGTTGTAGCTGCTTTCGCCGAAATATCCCGGCCGGTTCGCGTTTGTGTAGTGCGGGAACTTATTCAGAAGGAGCCCCCGCTGAACGGTAGCTGTGGACAGCGCGCCCTCGCGAATCAACCCCAGAAACGGGTTCGCCACCTGCTGCCGCAGAAAGGCGCCGTAGCAGGTGTCACGCTGCGTCGAGGTGTAGCCTGGCTGCCCCTGCGGAATGATCGCGTTTCCCGTCAAGCTGCACACGGTCGTGTCATTCGCTGCGCGATTGATGTGATCCAGCCCAAGCTGATTCATGTTCAGGGTGGCGGGGAGATTGCTGCCGCGCAGGCCTATGTAGGCGACCTCGACCGACAGGTTTTCGGGGAACTGATGCTGCAGGGCCACGTTGAACTGCTTCGAACTTCCGGGGTACCCCTTCTCATCGCGG
>JANNJO010000221.1:0-8844 GCA_031395755.1 Acidobacteriota bacterium | reverse complement strand
GTGATCGATCCGGTGAGTTCGCTGGTGTTCGAGGCAGAGACGGAGGAGGACGATGTGATGCGCCGGCCACCGCGAGGACCCGATGAACCTCTGTTTTCCCGCCACATGATAGGCTGGAGTCCCGATGCACCCAGCCCCTGTCGGGAGCGACGGGCACCGGCCTGTGTTCGCTTCGGGAACGATCGACAGGTCCTGCTCGACGCCGCCCCGTTCGATCGTCATCGTGACCTGCGCGTCGGCCTTCTTGGAGATGGCGGCGATCAGCTGGCCCGGCGACCTGATGGCGGATCCATCCACCTTCAAAATCATGTCTCCGCCCTTCAGCCCGGCCGTCTGGGCCGGCGCGCCGGGAAGCGTCGCTATGACGCGCGGATGCGTGTCCGGAAGCACGCCGATGTCGCCAATTTCGAAACGCGTCTGCGGCGTGGGCGTGATCTTGACCGAGAACTCCTTGCCATCGCGAAGCAACACCAGATCGGTCTCGCTGCCGGCGCGCGTACCAACGGCAATGGAGAACTGTCCCCACGTGTCGATGTTGCGCCCGGCCACGCGCACGACGCGATCGCCGGGTTGAATGCCAGCATTCAGGGCCGGCGACCCGGGGGTGACCTGACCAACGACAGGCGGCTTCGACTCGATTGCGGGAATCTCCGCCCCGTTCATCAGCACGCCGGCCGTGACCACGACGGCCAGAATGAGGTTCATCAGCGGACCCATGATCAGCACCTGGAACCGCTGCCATTTGGTCTTCGACAGAAACTCGTCGTCTCGACCCGATCGTGGATCGTCCGGATTCTCGCCGGCCATCTTCACGTAGCCACCGAGCGGGATCGCGCTGATGACGTACTCCGTGTCTCCGCGCTTGAAGCCGATGAGACGCGGACCGAAACCGAGCGAAAACTTCAGCACCCGTACGCCCACCCGCCGGGCCATCACGAAATGGCCCAGCTCGTGCACGAAAATCAGGACGCCGAGGACGAAGACGAAAGCCAGCAGTGTCGTCAAAAATGAAACCTCAGACCTGTAATTCTAACCCGCGGACCACGTTCTGGGAATAGAGCCGGGCCCAGCGATCGACCTCGCGCACAGCCTCGAGCGTGGAAACCGCGATCGGGGTGTGCGCCTCCATGGCCTGCTCGATGACACGTGGAATGGAGATGAAGGAAATCTTTTCCTCCAGGTAAGACGCCACGGCAACCTCGTTGGCCGCATTCAACACGACGGCCTGGCTCGGGCCCGCCTCGAGCGCTCGATACGCGAGCCGCAGGCAGGGAAATCTCTCGAGGTCCGGCTTCTGGAAGTCGAGCCGGCCCGCTTCGGTCAGATCGAGCCTCGCCACCGGCGCTTCCCATCGCTCAGGATACGAGCACGCATACTGGATGGGCAGCCTCATGTCGGCGCCGCCGAGCTGCGCGATGATCGAACCGTCGTTGAGCTCCACCATCGAATGCACGATCGATTGGGGATGGATGACGACGTCGATCTGCGAGGCAGGCAAATCGAAGAGCCAGTGCGCCTCGATCACTTCCAACCCCTTGTTCATCAGTGTCGCCGAGTCGATGGTGATCTTGCGGCCCATGCGCCACGTCGGGTGCCGCAGTGCGTCCTGCGGCTTCACGTCGGCGAGCGA
This sequence comes from Acidobacteriota bacterium, assembly GCA_031395755.1. Lineage (GTDB taxonomy): Bacteria > Acidobacteriota > Vicinamibacteria > Vicinamibacterales > JAMQPK01 > JAMQPK01. The sequence goes on along the minus strand of JANNJO010000221.1, from coordinate 7,214 downwards.
CGCTGCCGGCATGTCGCGGAACGGGCCGCCCGACGCCGTCAGGATGATGCGCCTGATCTCTTCGCGACGGCGCCCGTGCAGACATTGATGAACGGCATTGTGCTCGCTGTCGACCGGCAGAATCGAGACGCCGCGCGCGCGCGCCGCGGCGGTCACCAGCGCGCCGGCCATCACGAGCACTTCCTTGTTCGCCAGCGCGATGGTCTTGCGCGCGTCAATTGCGGCCAGCACCGCTTCCAGCCCAGCGGTGCCCGAAGACGCGCAGATGACGATGTCGGCTTCGGGGTGTGTGGCGACCGTGACGAGGCCGGCGCTCCCGGTCTCCGACGCCAGGGCGGTGACCGTGACGCCAAACTCCGCCGCCTGCTGTCGCAGGCGATCCGCGTTCGATCCGGCAGCCAGCGCGACGACTTTGAGGCGATTGGGATGCGCGCGCACGACGTCGAGCGCGCTCTGCCCAATCGATCCCGTCGATCCGAGAATAGCGAGCCGCTTCAGAAGCTGTACCTCACGAAGATGTAGAACACCGGCGCGGCGAAGATCAGCGCGTCGATACGGTCCAGCACGCCCCCGTGGCCCGGAATGATCGCGGACGCATCCTTCATCCCGACGCTCCGCTTCAGCAGCGATTCGAACAGATCGCCGACGATGCCGACCGATGCCACCGCGAGGCCAAGGATGATGCGCGCCGGCAGTCCCATCTGCGGCAGCCACCAGTGGCCGATGACGGCGAGGCTCACCGCGGCGCCGATGTAGCCGCCTATGGCACCCTCGACGGTTTTCTTCGGGCTGACGACGGGCGCAAGCAGGTGCCGGCCGAAGGTTCGGCCGAAGTAGTACTGAAACGTATCGCTGATGGCCACCGTGACGATGAGCAGAAGCGCCGCCTCCCTGCCCAGCGTCCAGCGAGTCGCCGACAGCAATCCCATCGGCACGCCGATATAGAGCGGCGCGAAAGCGGAGATCGCGGCGGTCTGCAGCGCGTTGCCCGTCTCATGCGCTGTCGTCGCTTTCGTGGCATTCCCCAGGGCGAGCGCCGACAGACCCAGCGTGGTTCCCGCGAGCGCGGCCTCTACCGGCAGACCCGGCATGCCGACCGCCACACATGCCAGGGCGACGGCCGTCGCGCCGGCAGGGCGGGATACGTGAACGCCAGCGCGCGCGGCGATGTCAAGGTACTCGCGGAAGGCGAGCAACGCCACGAGAACGGCGATCCCCAGCAGAAAAATTGGCGGGAGAAACCAGATCGCGGCGATGACAGCAACAAGCAGCAGGGCGCCGCTGATCAGGCGTACCACAGGTTATCGGGTCAGCGCGGGCGCCGGCTTGATGCCGCCGTAGCGTCGATCTCTTTTTTGATAGGCGAGAACGGCTTCGAGAAGATGACGGCGCCGGAAGTCTGGCCACAGCGTGTCGGTGACCCAGATCTCGGCATAGGCGATCTGCCACAGCAGAAAGTTGCTCACACGCATCTCACCGCTCGTGCGGATGAGCAGATCGGGATCAGGCTGCCCCGCCGTGTAGAGGAATTCGGAGAACTTCTGCTCGGTGAGATCGGAAGGCCGCACTCCCGCTTCGATGGCTCGGCGCGCGGCGTCGACGATCTCGGCGCGACCGCCGTAATTCAACGCGATGTTGAACAGCATGCCGGTGTTGCGAGCCGTCGCCTCCTGTCCGGCCTCGAGCTCGCGCAGGACGTCCCGCGAAAGCTCGTCGGTGCGGCCAATCACCTTGAATCGGATGTTGTTGCGATTGATCGCGTCCAGCTCGAGCCGCAGGTAGCGCTTCAGCAGCGTCATCAGCGCAGTCACTTCGGTCACAGGCCGCTTCCAGTTCTCCACCGAGAACGCATACAGCGTCAGCGCCCCGATGCCGAGGCGCGCAGAGGTTTCCACGGCGTCACGCACCGACTCGATGCCGGCGCGGTGACCTTCAACCCGCGGCAGATGCCGCTGCGCCGCCCAACGGCCGTTGCCGTCCATGATGATCGCGATGTGCGACGGGAGCGCGTCGAAGTTGACCTCGCGGACGAGGGTTTCGTCGGGAGAACCTCTGGGAATTGTTTCCAGAAGCTGGTCGAGGGACATGTTCATGAGAAGGATACCGGACCGGCCGCATCGTAATCAACGCGAACGAGATACAGTCCCGACGGCGGCGCCGTGGGGCCCGCGGCCGCACGATTTCTGGACACCAGGAGGTCGCAGATGGAGCCGGCCGTCCGGCGGCCGTCGCTGACCTCAACAAGGGTGCCGACGATGTTGCGAACCATATATTTCAGGAACCCCGTTCCGGCAATCTCGTAGGTGAGCAGGCGCCCGCCGCCGGGTAGAGGCTCATCAGCCCAGTCCGAGCGCGTGATGACCCGAACGCTGGTCCTCACCTGCCCCCCTTTTGCCTGGAAGGACGCGAAGTCGTGCTCCCCGACCAGATGCCTCGCGGCCGCCTTCATGGCCTGAAGGTCGAGCCCTCGAGGGATATGCCAGGCGTATCGGCGCTGAAATGGGCTCATCACGGCCGTGTTGCTGATCCGGTATTGGTAGGCTTTCGATTGCGCCGAGAAGCGGGCGTGAAATCCCGGCTCGACCAGATCGGCCGACAACACCCGCACGTCCTCGGGGAGCCGCGCGTTCAGCGCGTGCAGGAGATCGGCCGCGGCAATGGGACTGGCCAGCCTGAAGCTCGCGACCTGCCCAAGGGCATGTACGCCCGAATCGGTGCGCCCCGCTCCCGCAACCGTCACGTCCCGCCCTTCGATGGGCGCCAGCGCAGCCTCGATCTCGGCCTGAACAGATCGCGCGTTCGACTGGCGCTGGAACCCCGCGAAGTCTGTTCCGTCGTAAGAGACGATGATTCTGAATGTTCGCACTTAGGTTGGGCGTGATCCAGGCTTGACCACCGGTATGCCCTGGGCGCAAAGGGGGCATCCTTCGGGCTCGTAGGTCGGCAGCGCCAACTGAACGAGCGCGTGCGACGGCACCCCGAAGTCGATCGTTCCGCCGCTGCGATCGACGATGGCGGCCGCACCGACGACCTGGGCGCCCGCCTCGCGAGCGACATCCATCGTCTCGCGCGTCGACTTACCGGTCGTGAACACGTCTTCGACGACGAGCACGCGATCGCCGGGGGCGAGGGTGAAGCCGCGGCGCAAGCCCAGGTTTGCTCCGCCCGACCGTTCCGCGAAGATGGCGCGGACGCCGAGCGCGCGCGCCACTTCATGGCCGATGATCAGCCCGCCCAGAGCCGGCGACAGCACGACGGTCGGCTCGAGCGTCCCGGCGCGCGCCGCAATTCCAAGGCCGAGCGCCGCGGCGTCGGCGGGGTTCTGCAGGACGAGCGCCGATTGAAGGTAGCCGGTGCTGTGGAGGCCCGACGAGAGGCGGAAATGCCCTTCGAGATATGCACCGGTTCTGCGATACAGCGTGAGCGCTTCGTTGTGTTCCATATCGACCGCGTAGTATACGATGCCGCTACAGTGCCGCCCGTCACCGCTACGGTCATCACGAAAAACGAGGCCGACGCCATTGCCGATGCGTTGACGTCGCTCTCCTGGGCTGACGAAATCATCGTCGTTGACGCGGAAAGCACCGACGGAACGGTGGCGATCGCGCGCCGGTTTACGGATCGCGTGTATGTGCGGCCGTGGATCGGTTATGTCGATCAGAAGAATCATGCGGCAAGCCTGGCGAGCCACGACTGGATTTTTTCGCTCGACGCCGACGAGCGCGTACCGGAGGACCTGCGCGCCGAGATCCGCGCGCGACTCACCAGCGAGCCGAACGAAGCCGGCTATCGCGTGCCGCGGGTATCGTTCTATCTCGGCCGGTGGATGCGGACGACCGACATGTATCCGGACTATCAGCTGCGCCTGTACGATCGGCGCAAGGCGCGATGGGACGGACTCCATGTGCACGAGTCGGTCAAGGTCGACGGCGATTCGATCGGCTATCTGAAGCACGAGCTTCAGCACTATCCGTATCGCGACCTGTCCGAGCACCTCATCCGCATGGATCGCTACACCACGCTCGCGGCACGACAGATGTTCGAAAAGGGCAAGCGCGCGACGCGGCTCGAGCTGCTCTTCCATCCTCTGGTGGCGTTTCTTCGGAACTACGTCCTCAAAGGCGGATTCCGCGACGGCAAGGCGGGGCTGATCATCTCGCTCGTGAATTCCTACTACGTCATGCTCAAGTTCGCGAAGCTCTGGGAGCTTCAACGCGACTAGATGTTTGCCATTCACGTCGACACTCAAAGAGCATGGAGAGGCGGACAACGCCAGGTCCTCCTGACAGTGCTCGGCCTCCGCGAGCGCGGACACCGTGCGCTGCTGGTCGCGCATCCGGAAGGCGAGCTCGCCCGGCGCGCATCGGAGGGCCACGATCTGGTTCGCATGGCGCCGCGCGCTGAAGTCGACCTCCACGCCGGCTGGAAACTCTCGCGCATCATCAAGCAGCTCAGGCCCGACATCGTTCATGCGCATGACCCGCACGGCGTGGCGGTGGCTGCGCTCGCGCTGTCGTTCATGACGTCCGGAAAATGCCCGGGGCTGATCGCCTCGCGCCGTGTCGCCTTCCATCTGAAAGGGAATGCGTTCTCGCGGTGGAAGTATCACCAGGTGGACTGCTTCGTGGCCGCTTCGGACGCCATTCGCCACATGCTCATCGACGACGGCATCGATGGGGACCGCGTGGTGACGATTTACGAGGGCATCGACCTTCATCGCGTTCACGTGGAGCCTGTGGCCAACATCCATGCCGAGTTCTGGCTGCCGACACACGCGCCCATCGTCGGCGCGGTCGCAGCCCTGACCCAGGAGAAGGGACACAAATATTTGATCGACGCCGCCGCCCTCGTGGTGCGTGAGGTGCCGGACACCCGCTTCGTGATTCTCGGCGAAGGCGAGCTCCGGCTGTCCCTCGAGCGCCAAATCAGGGAGCTCCACCTAGACAAGCACGTCCTGCTTCCAGGCTTTCGCGCCGACGTCGTGTCGTTCATCAAGAGCTTCGACCTCTTCATCATGAGCTCCCTTGCTGAAGGCCTCGGCACGTCGCTGCTCGACGCGATGGCGTCGTCGAAGGCGACGGTCGCGAGCGATACGGGCGGAATTCCGGAGGCCGTCTCGAACGGCGAGACGGGACTGCTCGTTCCGCCCCGCGATCACCGCGCGCTCGCGAACGCGATCGTCGAGTTGCTGAAGAATCAGGAGCGGCGCGAGCGCATGGGGAAGGCCGGGCTCGAGCGGGTCAAGCGGATGTTCAGCGCCGAGCGGATGGTCGATCAGACGCTCCAGGCGTACCGCGCGCACGCGGGCGTCCACCACGGAGACGGGGGTGACACAGACCACGCAGCGGGCAGCGCGAGTCACCCTGCGCGCGGCTGAACCCGCACTGATCGGCCATGCCGAGATGGCAGAGCGAGAAATCGTATTTCACCGGATCGAGGGGATCCAGCTCGCGCAGCGATGCCGTGATGTCCGCGGCCATCTTCCAGCCAGGGCTCGTGTAGCGCGTCAGCCGGAGACAGCGCCCCACGCGAATCACGTGCGTATCGAGCGGCACGACCAGCCTGGCAGCCGGGAGGTTCTTCCACAATCCGAAGTCGACGGCGTCCTGCCTGACCATCCACCGCAGGAAGAGGTTCAACCGCTTGCATGCGCCGCCGCGCGACGGGCGCGAGAAAAAATACGCGACGCCTGGGCGTGGCTTCCGGTTGCCGTAGGCCGATCGCAGATCGGTCGCGAGCGCGCGGGTGGAAAATGATTCCAGGGCGCCCGAGATGTCCGCCGCCGCGGGATCGTAGCCCTCGAGAAAGAACGCTTCGATCGATCCGTGGTTCAACATCTGCTGAAGGATGATGACGAGCGCCGCCAGATCTTCGCCCTTCGTCCACCGGTGGACGATCGGCTTCAGCGCGCGCGCGTCCCGCTGCGCATCGAAGGCGCGCACGAACGCGGCCGGCGACGGCCCCATCACCGCAACCAGGCGTTCGATGGAGTGCAGCACGCTTGCGACCCGCCCGAACGCCAGTGCTGCGGCGCAGAAACCGACGACCTCCCGGTCGGCGGGATCCGCGAAGCGGCGGACGATCTGGATCGGATCGGTCGCGGAGTCGACGCAGTTGAACGACGCGTAGAGCGCGTCCAGCCGTTCTTTCAGGGACATTAGAACGACTCTTGACGCGCATCCTCAAGTGGGCTCATCGAAGTATGTCTGCGCCGCCGGCGTTGTCGTTCACGTAGACGGTACGGCCTCCGACGATGGTTGCCGCCACCCCACCCTTCAGCTGCCAGCCGCCGAACGGCGTGTTTCGTGACTTGGATCGGAACGTCGATGCGTCGATGGTCACAGTCATATCGGGCGCCAGCACCGTAATGTCTGCGATGGCGCCTTCAGCCAGCGATCCGGCCGCGACGTTCAGAATGCGCGCGGGATTGGTCGACAGCAGCTCGACGAGCCTCGGCAGCCGGATGAGCCCGGTATGCACCAGGCGGTCAAAGCAGAGGGACACGCACGTCTCCAACCCGACGATGCCGAAGGGCGCCAGATCGAATTCCATCTTCTTCTCGTCGTAGTGGTGCGGCGCGTGATCCGTGGCAATCGCGTCGACGGTGCCGTCGACGATGCCCTTGAGCATGTCGTCGCGATCCGCGGCAGACCGCAGCGGCGGGTTCATCTTCATGTTCGTGTCGTAGCTCACCGGCGTTGCCAGCGATTCGTCCGTAAGCGTGAAGTGGTGGGGGGCCACCTCGCACGTGACGCGGGCGCCATACTGCTTGCCCTCGCGCACCGCGCGCAGCGACGTCGCGGCGCTCATGTGGCAGATGTGCACGGCCGCGCCGGTCATCTCGGCAAGCGCGATGTTGCGCTGCACCATAATCGACTCCGCGATGCCGGGAATCCCGCGCAGCCCGAGCGTGGAGGCGTGATACCCCTCATGCGCCACGCCTTCGCCCTTCAGCGACGGATCTTCGCAATGCTCGAGCACCGGCATGTTGAACATGCCCGCGTACTCGAGCGCGCGGCGCATCAATAACGCCGTCTTCACCGGCCGCCCGTCGTCTGAGATGCCGACGCAGCCGGCCGCTCGCAGCTCTGCGATGTCGGCGAGGTGATCGCCGTTCGATCCCTTCGACACGGCGCCGATCGGATACACGCGCGCGAGGCGTGCCTGCGACGCTTTCTGAAGGATGTACTCGGTGACGCCGGCGTTGTCGTTAA
>JANNJO010000208.1:0-4102 GCA_031395755.1 Acidobacteriota bacterium | reverse complement strand
GCCCCGATAGTCGCCCGGAACGGCCGTGTCGCCCGAGCTCCCCAGCTGTTGCGCAAGTTGACCCGTGAATCCGGTGGAGGAAAGCCGGCTGAACCACTGCGCGCTCGTCGGGCGAAACACGGTCACATCAGCCCGACGGTCCCCTTCCATATCGCCGACAATCGTCTGCGCCAGCCACGGCCGAATCATCGCCGGCACCGCCCCCGCCGCGCCCTGCCGGCTTACGCCAGTGCCGTCGGTGAACGGATCCCTGGTAAACCAGGTCGCGCTTTCGCGCCGATACACCACAAGCTCGGAGCGGCCGTCGCCATCCACGTCCAAACCAAGCGGCAGGTCGCCCGGAAGCCCCCACTGCACGGTGAATTGATTCCGGACGAACCATTCTCCGGTTGCCGGGCGCCAGACCGCGATGTCGGTTCGGCCGTCGCCGCTGTAGTCTGCCGGCACCGGCACATCCGCGGGAAGACCATACTGGAACACGCCGAGGTCGCGAATGTACCAATTACCCTCAGACGGCCTGTACACTGCGATGTCGGCTTGGCCATCGCCGGTGTAATCTCCGGGCACGGGAATATCGCCAGGCAGCCCGAATTGCACTTCCGGCAAGCCGCGCACGTACCATGTTCCGTTGCCGGGGCGGAAGACGGCGATGTCGGTGCGGCCGTCGCCATCGTAGTCTGCCGGCACGGGAAGATCGGAGGCCCAGCCCCATTGAACAGGCACCTGCCCTTCGATGTACCAGTTGCCCTCGGACGGCCTGAATACAGCCACTTCTGCATACCGGTCCCCGTTGTAGTCACCGGGAACCGGCACGTCCGATGCGAAGCCCCATTGCCTCGGCTGCCCATTCTGAATCTGCCAGGCGCCGGCATGGTAGAGGGTCAGATCATTGCGACCGTCGCCATCGAAGTCCGTGTCGAGTCGTGTCGTAGCCGGCGCGGTTGATTGTGTCCCGTAAATCCGGAGCGTCCAGTTTTGCCAGGTGCCGGTGTCGAGCGCCTCACGGTCCGTGACTTGCAACGTCCAGGATCCGGCAGCCGGTTCTCCCCAGTGACGCACGGAGCTGAATCGCCAGGCATCGAATGTGGCGTTTGAATCATACGGACGCTCGGTAGCCAGGTGGCTTACGATCCCACTCGGAGACGTTAGGGTGACCTCGAGGTCCCCGCGATATGTGTGGATCGCGCTGAAGACGACCTCAACGTGCTCGACGCGGAAGTTTGCGAAGGCAGGATCGACCGTAATCGAGTCCGCACGTCCCGTGGCGTCGTTGTCTGGAATCGGGAAGTTGAGGGTGCGCGCAGCGGGCAGGATGGCTCGTACCGGTAGTACAGACTGCCACGTGGCAGCTTGCGCGACAGCAGCGGCGGCATCGAGGAGGCCGAATCCAAAATTCTCGCTATGCGGGTAACGCGCGGCGGTCCAGCCTGGATCCGCAGGGTTGATTCGATGGCTGGTCCTCACGAGGACGTGCTGGACATCGCGGGCGGTCAGATTAGGATTTGCCTGCAGCATCAGCGCGACGGTCCCCGAGGCGAAGGGCGTGGCCGAGGACGTACCGCCGAACGTCGTCGTGTAATCGTCGACGAGTGGATAGGAGTAGCCACTGCTCCCGACCAGATCGGTCGTCGTGATGCCGCGGCTCCCTCCGCTCGAAGGAGCCGTCACGAAAAGTGCCGCGCACCGCTCGCTGTAGGGCGCCTTCTGGCCATCGTCAGCCAGCGCTCCAACTGCGAGCACGTGGCGGCTGTTGGCATAGCCGTCGAAGTTGCAGTTGTCGAAGTCTCCTCCGTTTCCAGCTGGAAAAAGAAACACCCTCCCCAACCCATTACGCCCTGCGGTCGCGGCGGACTCTATCGCCGCCTCTGCCATAGGGCCGGGACGATAGTTCGAAAACCCGTCATCCGGCGAGCCCCAGGAATTATTCAGAACGTGGATCGCATTTACCTGGTGCCCGAGCGCCGCGGCCTCCTCAGCATCGGAGGTCGGAGCGCTGATCAGCCGAAGACCGGCGATCGAGGCAAGCCGGGCCACTCCAGTGCCGCCAATGCCGTTGCCGCCCCTTGCAGCTGCAACCCCCGCGACAGCAGTGCCGTGACAATCCGAGACGCTGCAATCACCTGCCGCAATGGGGCTCGGGTCGGCATCGTTCTGATTGAAATCAAAGGAGAGCGCAGGGATGTAGTTCGGCTGCAAATCGGGATGCGCGTGCTCCAACCCATCGTCAACGATCCCGATCACGACCCCGGTGCCCACAGACGTTGACCAGGCGGCTCGCACATTGGCCCCTGCGGCCTCGAGCGCGCGCGTTTGCAGATGCCACTGACTCTCGAGCAGCGGGTCCCCGCTGTCGATCACAATTTGAGTCGCAGAAGCCGCACAGTTGTTCGCCTCGTTGTTCTCGGTGACAACCTGGAGATCATCGGCGCATGCCAGCAGATGGTAGGCCCCCGGCGAAGCCGTGAACGGAATGCTGAGAGGGCCAGTCGGCGCGGCCTGTGAGCCTCCCGAAGTCAGGCTCGACACCTCCCGGCCTCCGGAAAGCAGGACATCCGCTGAGTCTTTGATCAGGTTGAGCGACAGATAGTAGCGAGTCGTCGACGTCCCGGTGGTTGAACCGCCCTGATTTCGGGCCGTATCGGAACTGGTGAATGAGGCGCCCAGCTGCGCGCTCGCCGGCGGGTTCGTCACTGCCGTCTCGACCAGATCGGGCAATTGAGCATGCGCACCAGCCGGCCAGAGCATTGCGCAGGCAAGGGTTATGGCGCTGAGCAGCCTCATCGCGCCGCCAGTTGGCGTTTCACCAGCGAATACACCGTTCGAACCCCCGGGCGTTGGCTCAATCTCTCGACGAGATTCAACGCGGACAACGGATCGCCCGCATCGACGACGTACGCGTTCGGGACACCCGGCACGGCGCGCGCGCGGCCAACGATACTGGCCAGAAGCTGGTCTGGCTGAACGCTGCCATCGAGGATGAGGCCCACCTCCGCAGTCAACAGAACGCGGGTTGCCGGGCTCTTCGCAACTCCAGGTCGATACAGGACCCAGTTGACCCGACCACCGGGATTCTTCGCCTCAAGATCGGTGCCGGTGCGCACGAGATCCGCTGGTCCGGACGCGCCAGCAACACGGAGAATCGAACGCCGGCTACCGCTTGCCGGCGCATTCGATCCCCGCTGGACTTCAATCTCGACCTCGTCGAGTGCCAACTCGAACTGCTCCTGCTCCGGCGTGCGTACCGTGACGAGCGCCTTCGTGTCCTGAGCTCGTACAGGAAGGGTGGTCGTCACGACCCCGACGAGCGCGAGCGCGCAGAGGCCACGCATCAGCGAGACCAGACCTGCAGCTGGGTCTCGCGCAGGTCGCTGCGCTTGCGATAGTCCTCGCGCGTCAGATACTTCTCGAGGTAGCAGTAAAAGATGATGAAGAGGTAGCGTGAGCCCATTTCCTTGATCCTGAACTTCGACACGCCCGACGTCCGGTTGTACCAGGCCGTGGGCACGACAGCGTACGAATACCCTCGGACGATCGCCTTGAGGGGAAGCTCAACGGTCAGGTTGAAGTGATACGCAAGGAGCGGCTGCAGCCCGGCAATCACTGGACGGCGGTAGAGCTTGAACGCGTTGGTGACGTCGTTGTAGCGCATCCAGAACAGCAGACGGATGAACGTGTTCGCCATGCGGTTGAACAGCAGCTTGAACCACGGGTAGTCCACGACCTTCGCCCCTCGGATGAACCGGGAGCCGAAGACGCAGTCAAACCCCTCCTGAAGCTTGCGATAGTAGGTCACGAGATCATCAGGCGAATCCGACCCATCCGCCATGACGACGGCCACACAATCGCCGTGAAAAGCCGCGAGGCCGGCCCGGACCGCGTACCCATATCCGTTCGGAGGACTGTTCGCGACGTACCGCAGCTCGCGGATCTCGGGCCCGAGCTCATCGAGCATCGCTTGTGTGCGATCTCGACTGTTGTCGTTCACCACAAGAATCTCGTGCAGGACGGCGGCCTTTGTCAGCGCCTGATGGATCTCGCGGACGGTTCCCTTGATGCGGCCTTCCTCGTTATGGGCTGGAATGATGACCGACAGCATCCCGGG
>JANNJO010000114.1:0-20965 GCA_031395755.1 Acidobacteriota bacterium | reverse complement strand
GCGGCTGGGCCGGCGCGGCGCCGTCACCTGCGCCGCCGCGCTGGGGGTCGCCGTCTCTCCACTTTATCTCATGAGCGCAGATCCTCAACTGCTGCTGCTCGGCGCGCTGCTCGTCGGCTTTGGCGCGCACGGCATGTGGGGAGCCTTCCCCTCGTACATCACCGAGCGTTTTCCCAGCGATGTCCGCGGCGCCGGCGCCGGATTCTGCTACCACGCGGGCGCGCTGGTGGGATCGTTCACCTCGTTTGCGATCGGACGCCTGGTCGATACGGGCTGGAGCCTTGCCGGCGCGATGACGACCTCAATCGCGGCGTCCGGCCTGGCGGTATCGCTGCTCATCTGGCTCGGACCGGAAACCCGCGGCCGTAAGTTCAGCCTTTAGGCTTCATTTTTGACACATCCGGCGTGTCCTCGCCGAGGGCCGTCGCCAGGTCCATCTGATGTTCCTGCTCCTGCTTGAGGATATCCCGCAGGTGTTCCGCCATCGCGTACTCACCCAGCGACTCGCACTGCCGCACGCGTTCGCGATAATTCCGGATCGTCTCGTTCTCGTTGTCGAGGTCGAACCGCAGCATGTCCTTCGGCTTCTCCGATGTCTTCACCGGTTTCGGTGTCACTGCCGGCTCTCCGCCGAGGTAGTCGATCAACTTGGCGACGGTGATTGCGTGATCGAGCTCTTCACCCGCATGCACCTCGAGCTCCTTCGCAATCGCCATGTATTCGGCGCCTTTCAGCATCTGCGAATACACCACGTATGCGATGATCGCCTGGTACTCGCGCGCGAGATCCACGTTGAGCAGGTCGATGAGCTGCTTACGCGTGATCGCGCCGTCGCTCTTCTTGTCGTCGGCCATCGTGTCCTCCATTGGTAAGTTGCGCCCTGCAATGTTCCGGCCTGTTCCTTGCTTCCGCACGCCGGGGGTACGGGTGATTTCGTTCCTGTTTCTGCTGTTGATCGTCCTCGTCATCGGGACGATGCCCGCGTGGCCCTACAGCCGGAACTGGGGTTACAGCCCGAGCGCGATTATCGCACTCGTCCTCGGCGTCTTGATTCTACTGGCCATCAGTGGCCGCCTCTAGACCAACATGGCCAGATTACGGACACGGCTTTGAGCCGTTCGGCCTCCCGATGGCGCATACAGAGTCAGGGAGGCCGAAATGGCAAACGTCTTCATCGAAGCGCCACGCAACTCCACTGGATTACTGACCGCCGTCGAGCGCCGCGTTTTGATCTGGCTCGCAGCACGCATGCCGGCGCGCGTCAATTCCGATCACCTGACCGCGCTGGGTCTCGTCTCCATGTTGCTGGTCGGTGTGAGCTTCGCCGTGTCGAGCCGGTTTCCGTTCGCGCTCTGGGGCGTCGTCGTCTTTCTCGCGCTGAACTGGTTCGGTGACAGCCTCGACGGGACGCTCGCCCGCGTACGCGGGCACCAGCGGCCGCGATACGGCTTCTACGTCGACCACATCCTCGATACCTTCGGCGCGCTCTTCGTCCTGGGCGGTCTGGCGATCTCCGGCCACATGACGCCCTTGATCGCCGCTGGATTTCTGATCACGTACTACATTCTGTCCATCGAGGTCTACCTGGCGACGTACTGCATCGGCAAGTTTCAGATGTCGTTCTGGGGGTGGGGACCGACGGAACTGCGCATCCTGCTCGCTATCGGCGCGCTGATGCTGTTCGAGAAACCGATCGTCTCGATCGCTGGAGTGCCGCTTCCGCTGTTCGACGTCGGCGGGATGGTTGCAGGAGTCGGCCTGACTCTTACCGCGATTGTCTCGGCGGCTCAAAACACCCGCCGGCTCTATCGCGCTGAACCCCTGCCGCGTACCGGCTCCCGGCTTCTGACTCCCGGCCTAATCAGGCCAGAAGCCCGAAGCCTGAAGTCCGAAGCCTAGTGACCCCCTGATTGCCCGCTCAGGTTCTTGACGACTTCGCCGATGACACCCTTGGCATCGCCGAACAGCATCAGCGTGTTGTCGGCGAAGTACAGTTCGTTCTCGATGCCGGCGAAACCGGGGTTCATCGAGCGCTTGATGGCCAGCACCACTTTCGCTTTGTCGGCATCGATAATGGGCATGCCGAAAATCGGGCTGTTCCTGTCGAGCCTGGCCGCGGGATTGACGACATCGTTGGCGCCGATGACCAGCGCCACATCGCAGCGCGGCATCTCCGGATTGATGTCGTCCATCTCGACGAGCCGGTCGTAGGGAATCTCGGCCTCGGCGAGCAGCACGTTCATGTGTCCCGGCATGCGGCCGGCGACAGGATGGATGGCGAACTTCACATCGACGCCGCGCTTGGCCAACTGCTCGTACAGATCGTGGACCCGATGCTGCGCCTGCGACACCGCCATGCCGTAGCCCGGGATGATGACCACGGTCGAGGCGTTTTCGAGCAGCTGCGCCGCCTCTTCAGCGGTGGCGCTTTTCGCCGTCCGCTGCTCGATCTGCGCCGCACCCGCCTTCACCTGGCCGAAGGCACCGAAGAGCACGTTGGCGAAAGAGCGGTTCATCGCCTTGCACATCACGATCGACAGAATCAGGCCCGACGCGCCGTCGAGCGCGCCCGCCGTAATGAGCAGCTTGTTCTCCATCACGAAGCCCATCGCCACCGCAGCGAGGCCTGCATACGCATTGAGCAGCGAGATGACGGTCGGCATGTCCGCGCCGCCGATCGGGAGGACGAACAGCACGCCGAACATCAGCGCGAATGCGATCAACGCCGGGAACAGGTACGTGCGACTCGGATCCATCATCAGCATGGCCGCGATCGCGATCGCCGCCACCAGCAATGCCAGGTTGATGAGGTTCTGGCCGCGATACATGATCGGCCGGGTCGGAATCACTTCCTGCAGCTTGCCTGCGGCGATCAGGCTGCCCGTGCACGTCAGGTAGCCAAGGATGACCTCGAGCGCAATCGCTCCCATCCGGAACGTCGTCAGCTCGCCGTGCTCGGCCCAGAGGTAGTACTTCGCCGTCCCGACGAGGCCGGCCGCCAGGCCGCCGAACGCGTGCGAGAGCGCCGTCCGCTGAGGAACGGCAGTGAGCGGCACCCATGACAGCGGGATGCCCGCCAGCGCCCCGAGCACGAACGGGATCGCAATCCAGCTGTACCCGATGATGAGCGGGTGCATCATCGTGCCGATGATCGCGAGCGCCATGCCGCCGACGCCGGCAAACACGCCGCGCCTGGCGGTCATCGGATCGCTCATCCATTTCAGCGAGAAGATGAACAACGCGGTCGCGACCAGGTAGACCAGCTGGATGAGCTGATCGATCACTTCGCGCCACCAGGGGCCTGTCGAACGGGCTCGCGGCGCTTGAACATCTTCAACATGCGATCGGTGATCAGGAAGCCGCTGACAATGTTCGTGGTGGACGCGAAGACCGCGATGGCGCCGAGCACCGTGCTGAGCTGAGATTCCTGCTCGCCCGCCAGTAGAATGGCGCCGACGACGGCGATCGCCGAGATCGCGTTGGTCAGCGACATCAGCGGGGTATGGAGCAGGCGCGAGACGCGCCGGATCACGTCCAGCCCGATGAACGTCGCCAGCATCAACACGAACAGGCCGTCGAGTAAATCAAACTGCATAGGGCGGAAATCTTACATCATAAGATCTTCGGACCCGTGGCCGTCAACGCGCCTTCACCCTTCGTCGCCCTTCAGCACCGCAACTTCCGTCTGTTGTGGACCGGACAGCTGATTTCGTTCTGCGGCTCCACCATGCAGACGGCCGCGATCCTGTGGCACGTCTCGCTGCTGGTGCCCCCCGGGCGGCGGGCTATCGCGCTCGGCATGGTCGGGCTCGTGCGGCTGATGCCCATCATCTTCTTCTCCATCGCCGGCGGGACGGTGGCCGACGCGTCCGATCGACGCCGCGTGATGCTCATCACGCAAACGGCCCTGGGTGCCACGGCGCTCGCACTTGCCGTCCTCAGCGTCCGCGGGCTGAGCCATCCCTGGCCGATTTATGCGCTGGCGGCGATAGGGGCGGCTGGCTCCGCGTTCGACAGCCCCGCCAGGCAGGCGTTGATCCCCACGCTCGTGCCTCGAGACCACCTGCCGAATGCCATCAGCCTGAACGCCATCATGGCGCAGATTGCCTCGGTCACCGGGCCGGCCGTGGGCGGCCTCGTCATCGCGACGCTGGGCGTCGAGTGGGTGTATGCCGTGAACGCGCTGACGTTCGTCTGCGTGATCGTCGCGCTGCTGATGATGCGTGACGTGCCCGGGCGGGCCCCGGGGCAGGCGAGCGACATCAGCGTGCGCTCGGTTCGTGAGGGGCTCGGCTTCGTGTTTTCGTCGCCGATCATCCGCTCGACGATGCTGCTGGATTTCTTCGCGACATTCTTCTCGTCGGCGACGGCGCTGCTGCCGATCTTCGCGCAGGATATTCTGCGCGTCGGCGCGGCGGGCTATGGCTGGCTGTACGCCGCGCCATCCGTGGGAGCGGTTCTGACAAGTATCGTGATGGTGCGCTCGATCGAACGCATCGACTACAGAGGCCGCGTGCTCATCTGGGCGATCGTCGCGTACGGGGGCGCCACGGTCGTCTTTGGTTTATCGACCTCGTTCTGGCTGACCTTCGTCTGCCTGGCGGTGACTGGCGCGGCCGACACGGTCAGCATGGTGCTGCGAAACGTCATTCGACAACTCGGCACGCCCGATCACCTGAGAGGACGCATGACGGGCGTCAGTATGGTTTTCTTCCAGGGCGGTCCGCAACTCGGAGAGCTGGAGGCCGGTGTGGTCGCGCAGTGGCTGGGACCGGCCGCCTCGGTGGTGACCGGCGGAGTCGGATGCCTCGCCGCAACCGTCTGGATCGCGGCGCGAACGCCCGCGCTCCGGCAGTACCGCCGCAGCGTTCATTGACGCCGGAGAACAAGGCCGACTACGATCGGTGACTCGATGACTCGGTACGTAGGTCTTCCGCCCCTTCCCGAACGTCTCAGCCGTCTCGACGAGCTCGCCGCCAACCTCTGGTGGAGCTGGCAATACGCGCCCCGCAAGGTTTTCCGGGACCTCGACTATGCGCTCTGGCGCACGACGGCGCACAACCCCGTTCGGATGTTGTGGCTCGTCACGCGCGAGCGGCTCGAACAGATGTCGCGCGATTCGGAATTTCTCAGGACCTACGACGCGGCCATCGATGGGCTCGATGCGGCATACGCCGCGAAGAACACCTGGATGGCCCGGCGGTTTCAGGATCTCCAGCCCACCACCATCGCGTACTTCTCGGCGGAGTTCGCCATTCACCAGTCGCTGCCGATTTATGCCGGAGGCCTGGGCGTGCTCGCGGGCGACCACTGCAAGCAAGCCAGCGACCTCGGCGTGCCGCTGGTCGGCGTCGGCTTCATGTATCCGCAGGGGTACTTTCATCAGACCACGTCTCCCGAAGGCTGGCAGCAGGAAGTCTACGAGCGGCTGAACTGGCCCGACGTCGCCATCGAGCAGGCGCTGAAGCCCGACGGCGCGCCCTGCATTGTGGCTGTGCCGCTCGGCGATCGCGCAGTGCTGACCAACGTGTGGAAAGTCATGGTCGGGACGGTCAGCCTGTACCTGCTCGACACGGGCCTCGAGGAAAACGACCCCCAGGATCGCGACCTGTCGGCCCGCCTGTACGGCGGCGATCGCGAGACGCGGCTGCAGCAGGAAATCCTCCTCGGCATCGGGGGCGTTCGCGCGCTGCGAGCGCTTGGTATCGCGCCCGCGGTGTGGCATCTCAACGAAGGGCACGCGGCGTTTGTCGTACTTCAGCGGATCCACGAGCACATCGCCGAGGGCATGGGTTTCGACGACGCGCTTGCGGCGGTTCGACGCGCGACGATCTTCACCACACACACGCCGGTGGCTGCGGGCCACGACGCCTTCGCGTTCGATCGTGTGGAGCACCATCTGCAGGGCGCGTGGGGGCCGCTCGCCGATCATCGCGGCCGTTTCCTGGCGCTCGGCGAGTATCACGGCCAGTTCAACATGACGGCGCTGGCGCTGCGGACCTCGGATTTCGCCAATGGCGTGAGTCGGCTGCACGGCGAAGTGACGCGCTCCATGTGGGAGCCGCTCCTCAAGGACCGCGATCACACGGCGCAGCATCCGCTGACGACGATTACCAACGGCGTGCACGTGCCGACCTGGCTGTCGCTCGAAATGGCGCAGCTCTTTGAACGCCATCTCGGCTCCGACTGGCGCGAGCGGCAGGACGATCCTGATTTCTGGAGCGGCGTCCTGACGATATCAGATGAAGAGCTCTGGAACGCGCGCACCTCGCTGAAGCGATTCCTCTTCACGTTCATCCGCCAGCGCGCGCGCGATCGCTGGGCGCAGGAGAACGTGAGCGCCGCCGCGGTGGTGGCGGCGGGACCGCTGCTCGAACCAGGGGCGCTCACGATCGGCTTCGCGCGGCGCTTCACGGCGTATAAACGTCCCGAGCTGATCTTCAGAGATCCGGACCGCCTCATCCGGCTGCTGTCGGCGCAGCGGCGGCACGTGCAAATCGTCTTTGCCGGCAAGGCGCATCCGGCAGACGACGCCGGCAAGCACCATCTTCAGCAGATCTATCGCCACGCGATCGATCCGATCTACGGCGGCCGCATCGCCTTCGTCGATGATTACGATCTGCACGTCGCACATTACCTCTCGCAGGGCTGCGACGTGTGGCTGAACACCCCGCGCAAGCCGCTCGAAGCGAGCGGCACGAGCGGGATGAAAGCCGGCATCAACGGCGTACCGCATCTCAGCATCGGCGACGGCTGGTGGGCCGAGGGCTACAACGGATCCAACGGCTGGGTGATTGAGGGCGGCAAGGACATGAGCGACCCTGATGCGCAGGACGCCGCCGATGCGGACGCGCTCTACCGCCTGCTCGAGGAGCAGGTCGTCCCGACCTACTATCAGCGCGATCCGCAGGGCATCCCGCACGCCTGGCTCCGCATCGTCAAGGAGTGCATCCGCACGGTGAGCCCGCAGTTCTGCGCGGCGCGCATGGTGAAGCAGTACGTCGAACGCATGTACGTGCCGGCCGCCCGGCAGTCAAAGGATTCCGGTGCCCCGCAAGTCCACCGCTAAGACGCGCTGCGCCCTCTGCAGCGCGAAAGACGTCTCCGAGCCCCGGGGGGGCGAGCGGTATTGCCGCGACTGCTGGGACAAAAAGATTGCGATCGAAGAAATCGTGGCGCGCGAGTTCGCGCTCAAGCGCTACATCCGTGCACACTGCGCCGAAAAGTTTCTGATTTACCACTCGACGACCAAGCGGCCGTGCGGCCAGCTCATCGTCGTCGACGACGGGTACGACCTGTTCCTGACCATCGTCCTTTACCCGAACTTCGGCTGGGATGAGCCGGCCTACCACCTCGAAGGGGACCCCGAAGGGCGGACATTCGCGGAAATTCTCGTCGACGTCGTGGCGACGGAGGTGATCGAACCCTGGGGCGGCGGCAAGTGGCACCTCGAAATCATCCGCTCGATCAATCCCGAACCGGAGGACTGGAACGGCGAGATGTAAGGGCCTATAATGTGGCGCAGTCCCCCCTGTTTTCCAAGGAGCTGAAGATGCGTGTTCGATATGCAATTGCCATCGCCGTAGCGGCGGGCCTGCTGGCCCCGGCGGCAACGATGCTGCAGGCTCAGACGACCCCGGCCCCGGTGCTGAAGAAGTCCGCGCCGCCCCTGCGAGGGACGGCCGAGCTCGGCTTCGTTCAGACCGCGAAACTCGACGGCAACACGATTGTCACGACGTTCCAGGTGAAAAACCTGCACGCGACGAACGCGATCGTCGGGCTGCAGATTACCGAGTTCTGGTACGACAAGGGAGGCGCGCCGCTGCAGGGCACCGGCGATCGCCAGCGCCTGCGCGCGCCGCTTCAGCCGCTGGACGTCGCGACGCTGACGCTGCGGTCACCGAAGGTGGCCGGCATGACATCCCCGCAGTACAAGTTCGAGCAGAACAACGGGACGGTCAAGCCGGTCAAGCTGAAGGTGATTAAAGCCGGCCCGAACACGTAGGCCCTCTTTCTTCTCTTATTTCTTCTTCGTCTCGGGCACGTGAATGAATCGGACCGTGCCCGCGTGCTTGGGCACGGCTACCAGGTGGTAGGGTTCCGTGAGAATCTGCGCCGCCATCGTGCCGCGGCCAGGCTGCTTCTGGACGTATTCGACGATCAGCTCTTTCCCCTGTGTGCGCACGCCGACGACTTTCACCTCGTGGCCGTCGCTCGGTTTGGTTCCCAGGAAAATCCCCACCACCATGTTCTTCGTGAAATCGACGGCCGGCATCTTCTCGGCCGGCCCGTGATCTTTCCACAGCGCTTTCCACTCGGCGGCGGTACGGACGGTGACCTGCTTCGCAAGCTGCTGACCGCTCATGTCGCCCTTCGCCACGCTGGTAAATGTGGCCTGCGCCGAAAGAACCGACGCACAGAGCACTGCTAGTACGAACGTCCTCATCTACTTCACCTCAAACTGAATGACGCGAGACGCCGGCTCAATATCGCCGCGCCGCGACGTCGCTTCGATGGTCAGCACGTAAAGACCTGGAGTCCATCCCTTGATGGGCATGCGCACCGGGTAGCCGAAACCGCCCGGAGTGCCATGGAGCTCTTCGCTCGAACGCTCCTCGCTGTGGTTGAACACCACGCGGCCGTCATCGGCCTTCACCGACGTCGTGATATCGATGCGGTGCGCCGGCGTGGGTTTGTTGACGTAGACCTCCACGACGGCCGCAACCTCGCTGTCATTCGGGAATTCGCGCATCGCCGACGGCGCGCCCGGCAGCAGCCCGTTGAACGGATCGAAGCCAGGCTTGGGCGGCGTGTAGACCGCGCGGTCAGCGGTCGCCGCCAGCACGATATTGCTCATCGCGAGGGCGGGTCTCGTGAAATCCGGCACGTCGAGATCGAAGATGGCGCTGCCTTGCTTCGTTTTCGCGCTGTCCTGCGCGGCGACGCGGAGCTGATACCGTCCGGGCGGCACCGACAGATGCCGCAGAATGCGAACGCCGTTCTGGACCACGCGCGCGTGCGTCTCCGGCCGCAGAGTGAGGTCGACATCCGGCCGCTCCGCCGTCACCGACTTGCCTTCCTTGTTAAACACGCCGAGCGACATGGACAGACGGTTGTTGAACGTGCCGTTCTTCTCGGTGAACGTGAGATCGCGGCCAAGCGTGTCGATCAGCACCTCGACATCGGTATTCTTGCCGACGCCCTTCTTCGCGATCGCCGACACACGCAGCTGCAGTCCGGTCTTCGGCAACGGAGACGCCATCATCTGCATGAGCTCGGCGGTCAGCCCTTTGCTCGGGTCGAGCGGCTTACCGGCGGCGGTATTGCGCGGAGCGCGCCCGCGCGGCGCGGCGTATCGCTTGCGATAGGTCACCTGCGCGTCGGGGTATCCCGCAACGCGCACGTTGATATTCCGCATCTTGCCGTCGCGGCGTTCGTTGGTCGAGTAGTACCCGAGTACGTAGTACGAACTGTTCTCCTGCACGATCCGATCGAAGGCCTTGTTGAAGTCGTTCTGTCCGACGAACGCCACGCCGCCCGTCTCTTCGGCCAGCTGGCGCAGGTTCCCCTGCGACGTATTCAGCTCCTGGAAGAGCTGCCTGGGGCCTAACCCGTAGGCACCCGGCGCCAGCCCCCCGATCTCGATGTCCTCGGCCCCCATCGCCGTGAGGCCGCGCGGATCCACGGGATAGATCTGCACGTTGCTCCTGGACGCGGCCGAGACCGTGTCCCAGGTTTCCTGCTGAACCATGTTGAAGTTCGCGAAGTTGAACTGCGTCGGATCGCCGCCGGTAAAGACGTCGAACAGGTTGAAGTCCACGCCTTCGCTGACGAGGATAATGGCCTTGCGGCGGCCCTGAATGGCCGACATCCACTCGGCAATGCTGCGCAGCGAGTTCAGCGACTGGCGCGCCTGATACATCCGCTCCTGCGCAGACTCGTCTTCGATAAACCTGTTGGCGGGATCGATCTGGATCGCATCGCCTGCATCGTCTGTGGGAGCGCCCGCGGCGTTCTGCTGGCGAGACATGCGCTCGTTTCGCGTGATGGCCGAAGACGGCAGCTTTTGCCCGACGAAGTTATCGATCGCGTCGAGCAGGAGCCGGCGGCTCTGCGTGAAGTCCTGCGAGGCGCGCAGCAAGCCGCTCGTGACGACGACGGCGGCCTGGTCATCGGGGCCGAGCTTTTCGAGAATGAAGCGGCGCGCGATGTTCTTGACGGTTTGCGAACGCAGCGGCGTCACGTGATAGTCGTCGAGCACGATCAGATACAAGCGACCGTCTAGCACCTGTTTGTTGACCGCGACGTCCGGCTCGATGGGCAGCGCATCCTGAGGCAGATACAGCGGCTTGCGCGGGCGCGTAACCGGAATATCAACCATCCCGAACGCCTGGACCTTTTGCGGCTTGCCGTCTTCGAACACCTGGAAGTCTTCCTGCTTCAAGCTGCGCACGAAGTTGCCGTTGCGGTCGACGACCCGGACGTCTTCTTCGACGTAATTCACCTCGACCTTGAACGTCACCTCCGGTACAGGCGGCGAGCCGTCCTGGCGTTGCTGGGAGGGCTGGGCGGCGGGCGCCTGCGCCCCGGCGAGTGCCGTGGCCAACAACAGCCCGGCGGCCGTAATGTAGTGTCCGGCTTGAGCCGGACCCAAGGCGTTCAGCATAAATCTCCCCTGCATCCATCCATTATAAACAAACCATTCAGGGAGGTTAGGCGTCCAAGTAGAAGGAACGGCTATACTGATTTTTCATGCCGTTTGACGTGGCAGCTGTACAGGAAGCCCTCAGGGGAGCGAACTTGGATGGCTGGCTTCTCTACGATTTCCACGGTTCCAATCCCATCGCTGCACGGCTGCTGGGAACCGCCGACGGCGCCAAGATGACGACGCGCCGATGGTTCTATCTGGTGCCCGCGGCGGGCCAGCCGGCCGGCCTGGTGCATGCGATTGAGCGGAGGACGCTCGACGCGCTGCCGGGCCGCAAGAACATCTATGCCAGTCGAGAGCAGCTCGACGCGGGGCTGACGAAGCTGTTGAGCGGGATGAAGCGAGTGGCGATGGAGTACTCGCGCGACTGCGCCATCCCGTATGTGTCGCGCATCGACGCCGGGACCATGGATCTCGTGCGCGGCCGCGGGATCGAGGTCGAGTCGTCCGGCGATCTGGTGCAGAGGTTTGAGGCGGTGTGGGACGACCACGCGCTTGCCACACATCATGCGGCGTCACAGGCGCTCTACCGCGTGAAGGATCGCGCCTTCGACGCTATCGCCACACGCTCGCGCGACGGCGAGGCGATGACGGAGCTGGCGATCCAGCAGCAGATGGCCGGGTGGTTCGAGGAAGAAGGATTAGTCAGCGACTCGAGCCCCGTCGTGGCGGCGCAGGAAAACGCGGGCGATCCGCATTACCTGCCGACGGCCGGGCGCACCAGGCAGATCGGCGCCAACGAGCTCGTGCTGCTGGACCTGTGGGCGAAGAAAAAGGACGACTCTCGCGCCGTATATGCCGATATTACGTGGGTAGGCTTTACCGGCAGGGCTGTTCCCGACGAGATGACCCGGGCGTTCGAGGCCATCCGGCAGGCTCGCGACGCGGCCACGGCCTTGGTCCGGGAGGCAGCCCGCGACCAACGCGATTTGCGTGGGTGGCAGGTCGATCGCGCGGCGCGGCACGTGCTCGAGCAGGCGGGGTTTGGGGAACGAATTCTGCATCGAACCGGGCATAATCTCGGGCGCGACGTGCACGGCAACGGTGTGCACATGGACGATTACGAAACCCACGATGATCGACGGCTGCTCCCCGGCACAGGGTTCACCATCGAGCCGGGTCTCTATTTCGATTCGTTCGGCGTGCGCACGGAAAATAAACATGTTCTACGGCCAGTGCGAGGCGCTCGTGACGGGGCCCGTGCAGACCGAAATTGTGAGGCTTGTGTAAGCCGGCTTCGGCCGGACCTTTGGAGGTTTGAGTTATGTCTTGGTTTGGTTCATCTTCACGGAAAACGACCCTCTTTTATATCGTCCTGGTCGCGATGGCTTCGCTCGTGGTCGGAATGGTCATTGCCTCGAGGCTTGACCTCTCCCCCACGTCCTCCGCGCAAACGCTCGCCATCCCGGCGACGAACAACGCGCCGCTCAGCGGACCGGTGGACGCCACCACATTCCGCAACATCGCCAAGACGCAGTCGCCCATGGTCGTGAGCATCCGCACCGAATCGCGGCAGCGGACGCAGGACCTCAGCGAGTTCTTCGGGGGACCTGGCGGCGACGATCTGCTGGAGCGGTTCTTCGGTCCTGGCGCGGGCCAGGGACAAGGACAGGGCCAGGCTCCGCCGCGCGGTCAACAGGCGCCGCGGCGCCAGCCGCGCGAGGGGCGCCTCACGCAGGCCGCCGGCTCGGGATTCATCATTAATAAAGAAGGGTTCATCCTCACCAACAACCACGTCGTGGAGGGTGCGTCGAAGATCGAAGTGCAGTTCTTCGACGACGAGGACAACTACTACGAAGCGAAAGTCGTCGGACGCGACCCGCTGACCGACAGCGCGTTGATTCAGCTCGTCGAGAAACCGACCCGCCCGCTCACCGAAGCGAAATTCGGCGACTCGAGCCAGATGGAACCGGGCGACTGGGTCATGGCCATCGGCAATCCATTCGGCTTGGCGCACACCGTGAGCGTCGGCGTGGTGAGCGCGACGGGCCGGACGCCGTTCGATTTCACGCCGCAGCGGCGGCAGGCGCTCATCCAGACGGATGCCGCCATCAACCCGGGAAATTCGGGCGGACCGCTTCTGAATATCCGCGGCGAAGTCATCGGGGTCAACACCGCCATCTATAGCAACGGCTCGATGACCGGCGGCGCCGGCAACATCGGCATCGGCTTCGCTGTTCCGATCAACACGGTGCGCGACGTGCTGCCAGGCTTGCGCGCCGGCAAGATCACCCGGGGCCGCATCGGCGTGCAGGTGCGTCCGGTCACGCCGGACGATGCCGAAGCGCTCAACTTGAAGGATCGTAAAGGTGCGTTCGTCGCGGCGGTCACGCCGGGCGGGCCGGCCGCCGCGGCGGGCATGCAGGCAGGCGACGTGATTATCGAGTTCAACAGCAAGCCGGTGACACGGGATAACGATCTGCCTCAGCAGGTCGGGGCCACCGCACCCGGCGCGACAGTGCCGGTAAAGGTCATCCGCGATGGCAAAGAGCGGACGCTGAACGTGAAGATCGAGGAGCTCAACCTCGAGCTCGAAACGGACCGTCAGGCTGACGCGGGCGGCGCGGGGGGCGACACCGGCGCCGGCTTCGGCATCACGCTCAACAACGTGACGCCCGAGATGGCGCGCCAGTTCGAGGTTCCTGCAGGTACGCGCGGCGCGGTAATCACCGAGGTCGATCCCGACAGCCCGGCCGCGCGCGTGCTGCAGCCCGGCGACGTGATTCTTCAGGTCAACCGGCAGCCTGTGGCCAGCGCCAACGACGCAAGTGCGTCGTTGCGCGCGGTCGCTGCGGGCCGCGCGGTCGGCCTGCTGATCCTGCGGCGGGGCCAGGAGCAGTTCGTGACCGTGCGCAAGCAGTAATGCGTCTCCTCCGCGAGTTGATTGCCGACCGCATCCGGACGAGCGGTCCAATCAGCTTCGCGGAGTTCATGGAGCTCTCGCTCTACCATCCGCAGCTCGGCTACTACGCCCGCGCCGCCCAGAAAACCGGGCGCGCGGGCGATTTTTTCACCAGCGTCGATGTCGGCCCGATCTTCGGTGAGCTCCTCGCGAAACAGTTCGGCGAGATGTACCGCGTCCTTCAGCGCCAATCCCCAATCCCTCATCCCCAATCCCTGGCGTTTGATCTCGTGGAGGCCGGGGCCGGCAACGGCCGCCTCGCGCGTGACGTGCTCGACGCCGCACGCCGCATCGACCCGGAGTTTTACTCCGCCATCAGGCTCTCGCTGGTCGAGCAGTCACCGGCTGCGCGCGCGGCACAGAAGGAGACGCTTGGCCTTCACGCGTCGCGTCTCACGCACAGCGCCATCGAACTGCCGGAGAACATCCACGGCGTCATTTTCGCGAACGAGTTGCTCGACGCGCTGCCGACCCACGCTGTCGTCATGACGGAGAGCGGGCTGCGCGAAGTGTTCGTGGATGTGGAGGCAGTCTCGGGGCAGGGCCCGCGGTTTGTCGAGCGCCTCCAAGGTCCGTCGACGCCGCGGATTGCGGATTACCTCTCGCGTGCGGACGCCGTCATGCACCCGGGCGCGCGCGCCGAGGTCACCCTCGCCGCAGAGGGCTGGATGAAAACGGCCGCAACATCCCTCCGCAAGGGCTTTCTGCTCATCATCGACTACGGTCATGAAGGAGCCGACCTTTACAGCGGATCGCACGCGGCAGGGACGCTCACCAGCTTCAAACGGCACACGCATATGGCCGATTTTCTGCAGGAACCGGGCGAGTGCGACATCACCGCCCATGTCGACCTCACCGCTGCGACGCACACCGCGGAGCGCGCAGGCCTCGACGTGCTGGGCCGGCTCGACCAGACCTACTTCCTGATCGGGCTCGGCATCGCCGACTTCGAGGGCATGCCGCTCAAGCAGCGGCTTGCGCTGAAGACGCTGCTCCTTCCCGGCGGGCTCGGCAGTACGCACAAGGTGCTGATCTTCGGGAAGGACGTGGGGAGGCCGGCGCTCAAAGGTCTCTCGTACAAAGTTCGGCTGACGTGATTCCACACGCATTCATCGGTCTTGCCGTTCTTGCGGCCAGCGAGGCCGGAATGCTGGCGCGCGTCGAGCCGTTCTGGACGTGGCATACCCCGATCGCATGGACCGGCTACATCCTGCTCCTCGACGGCGTCATCTATAAGAAGCGCGGCTCTTCGTGGCTGATGAACCATCGCCGCGAGTTTTTCTTTCTTGCGGCCGTCTCGATTCCGCTGTGGGTGGTCTTCGAAGGGTACAACCTGCTGATCGAGAACTGGCACTACATCAACCTTCCCGAGAATCTCCTGATTCGCTACGTCGGGTATGCCTGGGCGTTCGCCACGATCTCTCCGGGACTTTTCCTGACGGCCGAGCTCGTGGCGCTCATGCGCGGTCGCGTGACAGCCACGGCGAGCGACTCACGACTATCGACGCTGGACGATCGACGATCGACCATGGACCATGGACTATCGACGAGGGACCACGTGAGCATCGCTGCTGGTGCGGCGATGCTGACGTGGCCCCTCGTGTGGCCGTCACCGTATCTCGCCGCACCGGTGTTTCTCGGCTTCATCTTCCTGCTCGATCCCCTCAACGCGCGCGCCGGCGACGAGTCTCTCTCGTGCGACATCCGAGAAGGCCGCTACAGCAGACTGATCAACCTGCTTGTCGGAGGAGCCATCTGCGGCGGTCTGTGGGAGTTCTGGAACTACTGGGCGCGCGCGAAATGGATCTACACCGTTCCGATTGTCGGGCACCTCAAACTGTTCGAAATGCCGGTACTCGGCTACTTCGGCTTTCCGCCCTTCGCGCTCGAGTGTTTCACGATGTACGTGTTCATCAGGCGGCTCATTTGGCGTGGACCTCGGCGTCCGATCGGGGTATAGAATGGCCCGCTATGGCCGCGATTATGGAGCGAGAGATCAAGCTGCGCTTTCGCGACGCCAAAGAGGCCCGTCAGGCGATCCTGGCCGCCGGGGCGACCCCGCTGCGCGGGCGGCGCTTGCAGGAGGACTGCCTGCTCGACACCCCAGACGATCAACTCCGCCTCCGCCGCTGCGTGCTGCGCGTGCGCATGGAATGCGGCAAGACGCTGCTCACCTTTAAAGGCCCTGTGCAGAGCTCGCCGATGAAGCTCCGCGAGGAATTGGAAACGGTGGTGGGCGATGGCCTTCTCCTGCTGCACGTCCTCGAGGAACTCGGCTTCCGCGTGTGGTTCCGCTACGAGAAGTACCGCGAGGAGTTTGCGCACGAAGACGTCACGATCGCGATCGACGAAACGCCGGTGGGCACGTTTGTGGAGATCGAGGGCAGCGAGCGCGGCATCCATGACATGGCGGCGGCCCTCGCCCGCACGCCCGATGATTACCTGACCGACTCATACCGCGGGCTGTACGTAAAGCATTGTGAAAGCCTCGGTCTCCCGCTCACACATATGCTGTTCGAGGAACCCTAACTGCCGGACACTGCTCTCATCCTGACCGCGGGCCTGGGCACCCGGCTGCGACCTCTTTCCTACGTTCGCGCGAAACCCGCGGTGCCCGTCGCCGGCGAGCCGCTCGTCCGCCGCATTCTGCGCTACGCAAGCAGCCAGGGCGTGCGGAGCGCCGTGCTCAATCTTCACTATCTCCCTGAAACGATCACCGCGCACGTCGGCGACGGCACCGATCTCGGGCTGCGCGTCCGCTACTCGTTCGAGTCTCCCGTCCTCGGCTCGGCCGGCGGGCCGCGCAAAGCGCTGGCGCTTCTGCCGGACGAAGACTTCTTCATCATCAATGGTGACACGCTCACGAACGTCGACCTCCACGCGATCGCCGAGAATCATCGCGAAACGGGCGCGTTGGTCACGATCGCCGTCGTACCGAACGAGTGGCCCGATCGCTACGGCGGGCTGGTGGTGGATTCAAGCGGCCGATTCCACAGTGTGGTGCCGCGCGGGTCTCCGGTCAGGTCGTACCACGTCGTTGGCGTGCAGGTGGCGCATCCGTCGGCGTTCGCACACCTTCCGCTGGACGAGCCGGCCGAGAGCATCTCCGGCGTCTATCGATCGCTCGTGGCAAAGGACCTCGGGGCGGTTCGCGCCTTTCTCTGCCACGCGGACTTCTGGGATGTCGGCACGCCAGCCGACTACTTCGATGCGTCGCGCGCCATCGGCCGGCTCGATGGTCGGCCATTTCCCCACGTGGGAGAGGGATCGCTGGTTGACCCGACCGCGCGCCTGATCGACACCGTTCTCTGGGATGGGGTTGAAGTCGGCCCTGGAGCCGCGCTCGACCGCTGCATCGTGGCCGACGGCGTGAAGATTCCTGCTGGAGTCAGCTTCCAGAATTGCGTCATCATTCAACGGGGGGGAGAGCTCGTCGTGGCGGATGTGTCCCATGGATGAAGATCGACGGTCGCCGGCGCTTCAGGACACGCGCGCGCGCATCGACCAATGCCTGCAGCGCGCAGGAATGTCGGGGCCGCAGGTGCGTGTGGTACCGCTGACGGGAGATGCCTCCACGCGGCAGTACTTTCGCATCCTCCGGCCCGACAACCCCTCGGTTGTGCTCGCGGTGTACGACACGCCGTTCGAATTCGACGAGCTGCCGTTCGTCAACGTGTGCCGTCTGTTCGCGGGGATTCCGCTGCCTATCCCGGCGATCGCCGGTCATGCCGACGACCTTGGCATCCTGATTCTGGAAGATCTTGGCGACGTCACGCTGCAGGCGCACCTCGGCGTCACGCAGCCGATCGAACACGATGGGCTCTACAAGCAGGCGGTGGAGCTCGTGTTCCGGATGCAGCGCAAGGGCGCGGAGCTTCGGTCCGACGAGTTCATTCCCTACAAGGTCGCGTTCGATCGCGACAAGCTCGCATGGGAGCTGAACTTTTTCGTGAAACATTTTCTCGAGGCGTACCGGGGCGTCCCGATCTCGGCCTCGACGCGTGAGGCGCTGGCCGGCGAGTGGGTGACCATGGCGGACGAGCTCGCCGGCGAACCGCGCGTGCTCTGTCACCGCGATTATCACAGCCGGAATCTGATGCTCCATGAGCGCCGGCTGTACATCATCGACTTTCAGGACGCGCGCATGGGGCCCGACACATACGATCTGGCGTCGCTGCTGCGCGATTCGTACGTGGATTTGTCTGAAGTCCGCGTCGACGAACTGCTTCGCGGGTTCCTGAAGCTCGGGGGCGCGCAACAGGCGACGCCCCAGGCGTTTTTGGAGTTCCGGAGGCGTTTCGATGTGATGTCGGTGCAGCGCAACCTGAAGGCGCTGGGGACGTTCGGCCATCAGACGACGTCGCGCAATAATCCGGTCTACATCCAGTACATTCCGCGCACGCTCACCTACGTGCGAACGAACCTCGAACGCTATCCGCGCTTCGCGCGCCTCCGCGAGCTGCTGGGATCTGTGATGTAGAAAAGGGGCCTGGCCCCGTTATTTGCTGTATGAATAAATTTGGCGTGTCGACCCATCTCTACCACGAACAGCGACTCCAGCACGCGCATCTGGCCGAGATTGCCGCGCACGGCTTCGAAGCCGTCGAGGTGTTCGCGACGCGCAGTCACTTCGACTACCACGATCCGGCGGCGATTCAATCGTTGAGCGAGTGGCTGGCCGAGTCGGCACTCGCGCTGCACTCGATCCACGCGCCCATCACAGATGTCTTCGCAAACGGCAAGAGCCAGCGGACGTTCTCGACCGCCGCGCGGGACAGTGAAGCGCGCAAAGCCACGATGCGCGAGATCGTGGCGGCCCTCAACGTCGCCCGAGCCATCCCCTTCAACTTCCTCGTCGTCCATCTTGGTGTCCCGGAAGCCGGGCACCCCTCTCCCGATGACAACAGCCGCGACGCGGCCGTCCGGAGCGTCGAGGAGATCCTCGCCATGGCCGAGCCGCTCGGCGTTCAGGTCGCGTTGGAAGTGATGGGGAACGGCCTGTCGACCGCTCCGGATCTCATCGACTTCCTCGAGGGAAGCTTCGAGGATAGCGACATCGGCATCTGCATGGACGTGGGCCACGCCCACATGCTGGGCGACACGGCCGAGGCGATTGAAACGACGTCGGAATATCTGGTCACCACGCACATCCACGACAACCGCGGCCAGAGCGACGATCATCTCGTACCGTTTCAGGGCAGCATCAACTGGCCCGCCGCCGTCATGGCCTTCGAGAAGATCGGGTACGATGGAGTGTTGATGTACGAAGTAAAGGCCGCAGAGAGCCCGCGAGCGGTGCTCGAGCGCGCCGCCAGCGCCCGAAAGAGACTCGCCAGCTTCTTATGATCGCCTACATCGAGAACATCGCGAAACACGACGGCACGCCGGTGACAATCCGGGGGTGGCTGCACAACCGCCGCTCCAGCGGAAAGATTCATTTTCTTTCCGTGCGCGACGGCACCGGGTTCATCCAGGCGATCGTATCGAAGGCGACCGTCGGCGATGAGAAATTCAAGCAGGCCGATCACCTTTCGCAGGAGACGGCGCTGGTGGTGCACGGCACGGTCCGCGCCGACCGCCGCGCGCCCGGCGGGTTCGAGCTCGACGTGTCGGATCTCGAGATCGTGAGCGGCTCGCTCGATTACCCCATCACACCGAAAGAGCACGGCGTCGATTACCTGCTCGATCGGCGCCACCTCTGGATTCGCTCCGAACGACAGGCGGCGATCCTGCGGGTGCGGCACGAAGTGATCAGCGCCGTCCGGGACTTCTTCAACGATCAGGGGTTCATTCTCGCCGACACGCCGATCTTCACCCCTGCGGCGTGCGAGGGGACGACGACGCTGTTTCCTGTCGAGTACTTCGACGACCAGAAAGTATTCCTCACGCAGAGCGGGCAACTCTATGCCGAGGCCAACGCCATGGCGCTCGGCCGCGTCTACAACTTCGGCCCGGTGTTCCGCGCGGAAAAATCAAAGACGCGGCGCCACCTCACCGAGTTCTGGATGGTCGAACCGGAGATGGCGTACGCCACGCTGGATGACGTGATCGACCTTGCCGAAGGGCTTGTCGTCGCGGTCGTGTCGCGGGTGCTGGACAAGCGCGGGCGCGAGCTCACAGTGCTCGAGCGCGATACGACGAAGCTCGAAGCGGTGAAAGCGCCGTTCCCGCGCATCTCGTACGACGAAGCCGTGGCGCTCCTCAACGAGAAGGGCCAGCCCTTCGAGTGGGGGGGCGACCTCGGAGGCGCCGACGAAACGATTCTGTCCCGGCATTTCGACCGGCCGGTCGCCATCCATCGCTACCCCGCCAGCGTGAAGCCGTTCTACATGGAACCGGATCCACAGCGGCCGGAGCTGGCGCTCTGCGTCGACGTGCTGGCGCCGGAAGGCATCGGCGAAATCATCGGCGGCAGCCAGCGTCTCGCGAGCTACGATCTGCTGCTGCAGCGCATCAAGGATCACAACCTGCCGCAGGAGGCCTTCGAGTGGTACCTGGACCTGCGCCGGTTCGGATCGGTGCCCCACGGCGGCTTCGGCATGGGCATCGAGCGCGTCGTCGGCTGGATCTGCGGACTCGAGCACGTCCGCGAGGCCACACCGTTCCCCCGCATGATGTACCGCGTCACGCCGTAGGAAAAGGATCCCGGATCATTTATGAAGATTGGGTTTATTTCGCTGGGCTGTCCGAAAAATCTCGTCGACTCCGAGGTAATGATGGGGCTGTCCCAGCAGGGAGGCCACACCCTCACGTCGAATCCTGCCGACGCCGACGTGATCGTCGTGAACACGTGCGCGTTCATCGATTCCGCGAAAGAGGAATCGGTGAACACGATCCTCGAGCTGGCAGAGTTCAAGAAGCACGGCAACTGCAAGCGCCTGGTGGTCACCGGATGCCTCGGCGAGCGCTACCGTGACGAGCTGAAAGCGCAGATTCCTGAGATCGACGCCGTGCTGGGCACCGGCGACGTGCCCGAAATCGTCGGAGCGATTGAAGGCTCGCAATTACGGGCCACGATTCCGCTCAGGCTCGTTCAGGGCCAACCTCTAATCCCCAACCCCCGGGCCCTACCCACTTATCTGTACGATGCGGAGACCCCGCGCGTGCTCGCGACACCGCGGCATTTTTCTTATATCAAGGTGGCGGAAGGGTGCGACTACAAATGCTCGTTCTGCATCATCCCGACGCTGCGGGGCCACTATCGTAGCCGTCCGGTTGACGCGATCGTCCGCGAAGCGCACTCGCTGGCGGCGCGGGGCGTGCGCGAGCTGATTTTGATTTCACAAGATACGACGTTTTACGGGCGCGACCTGAATGAAGGGGCCGCGCTGCCACGGCTGCTCCGCGAGCTCAAC
>JANNJO010000101.1:0-16874 GCA_031395755.1 Acidobacteriota bacterium | reverse complement strand
GGCTGCCGCTGCTGGACGTCTTGTATCCGCCGGCCGGCGCCAAAGCCGCTGCCGAGGCGCAGCTTGTACAGACGGCGTGGACGCAGCCTGCCCTGTTCGCGCTCGAGTTCGCGCTGTCGGAACTCTGGCGGTCCTGGGGGGTCGTGCCCGCAGCGGTCGCAGGACACAGCGTGGGTGAGTACGTCGCGGCCTGCGTCGCGGGCGTGTTCTCGCCGGAAGACGGGATCGCGCTCGTCGCCGAGCGCGCGCGGCTGATGCAGTCGCTACCCGAAGGCGGCGTCATGGCGGCAGTGGCCGCCGATGAGCGCACAGTGGCGGCGGCGCTCGCCGGGCACGAGGGCCAGGCCGCGATCGCGGCCGTGAACGGACCCGCGCAGACGGTGATTTCAGGCGCCCGCGGCGCCGTGAACACGACGCTTGCAAAGCTCGGGGCCGCGGGCGTACGCAGCCGGATGCTGGCGGTTTCTCACGCGTTCCACTCGCCTCTCGTTGAGCCGATACTCGATGAGTTCGAGCGCACAGCCGGATCGATCCGCCACGAACGGCCGCAGATGCCGATCGCATCCAATGTGACCGGCAGGGTCGTCGAGACGGACCAGGCGGGCACCCCCTCGTATTGGCGACGTCACGCCCTGCAACCAGTCCGGTTTGCGGATTGTCTCGAAACCCTGCACGAACTGGGATGCCGCGTCGTTCTTGAAATCGGACCGCAGCCGACGCTCATCGGCTTCGGGATGCAGAGTCTTGCCGGGCCCGACGTCACATGGGTGGCGTCGCTGCGCCGGGGACATAACGATCGAGCGCAGATATCGTCGGCCTTCGCACGGTTGTATTGCGCCGGCGCTCCGGTGGACTGGCAGGCCTTCGAACACGGCGGCGGGCAGCGAAAGACAGTCGTCCCCACGTATCCGTTTCAGCGGGAGCGCTACTGGATCGATGTGCCGGAAGTCCGGCGGCGAACCGATGTCGGAGATATCGTGCATCCGCTGTTGGGACGCAGGCTCTCGTCGCCCGTCGTCAACGGCGTGCTCTTCGAGCGCACTCTGGAAGCTGATTCGCTCGAATGCCTCAGCGGTCATCGAATCTTCGGCCACGTGGTGATGCCCGCGGCCGCCTATCTGGAAATCGCGACAGCGGCTGCGCGCGCGAGCGGCGTCGACGGCGTCGGCGTCGAGAATCTCGCGATCCGCGAGCCAATGGTGTTCGACGCCGGCGCGCGCGCCGTTCACACCGTCTTCGACCGTTCCACGCAACCGGCAGAAGTCCGGATCTACAGCCGGCCCGCGACACCGGACGAAGCCGACTGGACGTTGCACGCGACCGGGAGGATCGCTGCCGCAGCGCCTGCTGCCGGCGCGCACTTGGTAGCGGCCGACGTGGACCCACTGGAACGCATTGATGCGGCCCGGTTCTACACGCGCCTCGCCGAAGGCGGCGTCGAGTACGGTCCCGCGTTCCGCGGCCTCGCTGATATCCGGCGATCCGATGGCGCGGCGTCTGCCACGCTTTCCACGGCGGCGGTTCGAGGAGAGCTTGCGGATTACAACCTGCATCCGGCGCTTCTCGATGCCTGCTTCCAGCTTCTCGGCGCGGCGTTACCGGCAGGTTCCGGACAGGACATCTACATGCCGGTCGAGATTGGCGTGTACCGGGTTTACCGCCCGATCGGCGCGTCCGCGTCGTGCGCATGCGAGCTGCGTTCCGGCCAGCCTGGAGCCGAGACGTTCGTCGGCGATGCGGTGATCCGCTCGGACGACGGCTCGGTAGTGGCGGAAATCCGGTCGCTGCAATTCAAGCGCGCGTCCCGGCAGGCCCTGGAACGCGCGATCGGATCGCACGCCGCCGATTGGTCCTACGAGCTGGTTTGGAGAGATGTCGCCGACGCGAGCCCAGCCGGCAAGCCCGAATCGATCACCTGGCTCCTGCTGGCCGATCGTTCCGGCGCGGCTGACGCGCTGGCGCGCACGCTCGAGCAGCGGGGCGCGCGCGCGCTGGCGTTTCGCGCGGATGACGATCGGTCGGCAGCCCGCGTTGCGCGGGTCGCCGCTGACGAGGCGCGAACGGGAGGCGTGTGCATCGCTGACTTTCGCCCGCTCGACGTGCAGGAACTCGACGGTGCGATTGCCGCCTGCGCGGATTTGGCTCGGCTGGCGGGCAGCCTTGGCGAGGCGCGGAACCTGGGAGCCGTTCTGGCGATCGTCACTCGCGGCGCTCACCAGGCCGGCCACGGGGGCGGCATCTCGCCGGCGCAGGCGTCCGTCGCCGGTTTCGGGCGGGCGCTCGCCAACGAGCTGTCCGGGTCTCGCATTCAGATGATCGATCTCGATCCTCGCGAGGCGCCGCCGTCTTCGGTATCCCAACTCGCCGCGCTTCTGAGCTCAGGCGCCCGTGCCGAAACCGAAGTCGCGTTCCGCGGCGGCCGCATGGTCGTGCCGCGCCTGCGAAAAGTGCGTCCGAAGCCCCTCCGTGCCACCATCGTCCGTCGAGACGGCGCGTACATCGTTACGGGTGGGCTGACCGGCCTCGGACTCGCCACGGCACGCTTCCTGACATCGGCTGGCGCTGGGCACCTCACCCTTCTCGGACGCCGAGCCGCATCGGAAAGCACGCTGCTCGCCGTCGAGGAGCTGACAGCAGCGGGCACGGAGATCTCAGTTGTCTCCGCCGACGTCTCCAACCTCGAGGCGATGCGTGACGCCGTTGCGCGGATCGACGCGTCAGGCTTCGCGCTGCGGGGTGTCGTGCACGCGGCCGGTGTGATAGACGACGGGCCTGCTGCTGCTCTCGACGAGCAGCGGATCCACGGGGTGATGATGCCGAAGGCGCAGGGCGCCGTGAACCTCGACGCGCTGACGCGCGGCCGCGAGCTCGATTTCTTCATTTGCTATTCCGCAGGGGCAGCGCTGTTCGGATCGCCCGGTCAGGCAAACTATGCGGCGGCCAACGCGTACGTCGATGCGCTGATGTGGCAGCGGAAGGACGCCGGGGTTCCTGCGCTGGCGATCAATTGGGGCCCGTGGAAGGACATCGGCATGGCGGCCGCGCTCGGGCCCAGCCAGCACGCACGCTGGGCGGAGCTCGGGATGACATTGATCCCGCCCGGCGAGGGCTTGAAGCTTCTGGATCTGTGGATGCGGAGCGATGCCACGCAGATTGCCATCCTGCCGCTCGACGTCGCGGCGGCGACGCGCCTGCTCGCGGGACGGACAGCACCGCCGCTTTTCCGCGATCTGGTTGAGAACGACGCCAAGCACGCCGGGAGCGGAGGCTCATTCCGCGAGCAATTCGACGCGGCATCTGTCGAGTCCCGCCAGGAGATGCTCCTCAAGCACGTGCGGAGCCTCGTGGGACGCGTGCTCGGTGTGGACACGGTGTCGGGTGCGTATGACGATCGCAACTTCACAGACCTCGGCCTGGACTCGCTGATGGCCGTGGAGCTCGCGCGAGCCCTGCAGCAAAGCCTGGTCGTCCCGCTGTCGTCGACAGTGGCCTTCGATCATGCGACGATCCGCAGCTTGGCTGATCACGCGGCTTCGGCGGTCGGGAGTGCGGCCGCAGCAACCGGCGCCAGGCCGGATGCGCACCCGGCTGCCGCCGTGAACACGTCCCGGCCGGACACCGATGCTGCGACCCTCCTCGCGAACCTGGACCAGTTGACGGACGGCGATATCGACACGCTCCTGGACGGTCTGCTCACTCGGACAAAGTCATGACCCACGACGTGGGCCTCTCGAGGCTCTCCGGCGACGAGAAGCGCGCACTCCTCGCGGACCTTCTGAAAGCGCGGGCCGGCGCGGACGTGCACGAGTCGCCTTTGTCGTACGGCCAGGGAGCACTTTGGTTCCTCTATCAACTTGCGCCGGAAAGCAGCGCCTACAACATCTCGGTGTCGGTCAGGGTGCGATCCCGCGTGAACGTTGCCGCCCTGCGAAAGGCCTGCGCGGCGCTGCTCCACCGGCACGCGTCCCTGCGGGGGTCGTTTGCGGTCCACGACGGACAGCCGACGCAGAACACCCGAGGGTACGTCGAGCTGCCGTTCGACGAGGTGGACGCCTCCCGCATGACCGAGGACGACCTGAAGGCCGCCGCGCTGGAGCATCACCGGAGTCCTTTCGATCTCGCCGTGCCGCCGCTCTGCCGGGTCTCGCTCTTCACGCATGGTCCGGCGGATCACGTACTGCTCCTCACAACCCACCACATCGTCGCCGATGGCTGGTCGTTCGGAATCCTGCTTGAGGAACTGCAGGCGCTCTACAAGGAACAGACCACCGGGGCTCCAGCGCGGCTGCCGGCTCCGGCATCCCCATACCCCGACTTCGTGGAATGGCAGTCACGGCGGCTCGCCGGCGAGGGGGGCGCGGAGCTTCAGGCGTACTGGATGGCGCAGCTCTCGGGCCCGTTACCCGTTCTCGAGCTCCCGACCGATCGGCCCCGGCCGGCCTTTCAGACGTTCCGCGGAGGCTCGGCCTATTTCGCGGTCGACCAGGAGGTCGCCGACGGGTTGGCTGCGCTTGCGAAGGCCGAGCAAACCACGCTGTTCTCACTGCTCATCGCCGCCTACTTCGTCCTGCTCCACCGTTACACGGGCCAGGAAGACATCATCGTCGGGACGCCGGCAACCGGCCGTACTGCCGCTGAGTTCGAGCGCGTCGTCGGCTACTTCGCCAACCCGATCGCGCTCAGGATGCGGTTCGAGAGCGACCCCACCTTCCGGGAGTTCATACGGCAGGTGCGTCAGGTTGTTCAAGGCGGCGTGGCGCACCAGGACTATCCGTTTCCACTCCTCATCGAACAGCTGCGGCCTCCGCGCGACCCGAGCCGGTCGCCGGTGTTCCAGGCGATGTTCAACCTGATGCGCGCCCGCTGGCTTTGGGCGGGCCAGGTCCGGATGACGCAAGCCGAGGACTCGAGCACCGACGAACTGGTCCTCGAGGCGTACCAAATGCCGCAGGAGGAAGGACAGTTCGATCTCGCGCTGGATGTGCTCGAAGCGGACGGGCGGCTCGGCGGCATCCTCAGGTACAACAGCGACCTCTTCGACCCTGCAACGGCGGAACGGATCGCCCGGCAGTTCCCGACGCTGCTTGCATCGATTGTTCGCGGTCCCGAGGCTCGCGTTTCGGAGATCGACCTCGTCGACGAAGGCGAGCGCTCGCGTGTTCTCGCCGCGTGGACCGGTGCCGCCCGAACTTACCCGGCCGCCGCAGCGTACGAGCTTTTCGAACAACAGACCGCGCGAGCCCCGGATGCGATCGCGGTGTGCGACAGCAATCGCACGCTGACGTATGCCGCGCTGAATGCGCGCGCGAACCAGCTCGCGCACTACCTTCGCGGAAAGGGAGCGGGGGTTGGCGTGCTGGTCGGCATCGGCATGGACCGCTCGATCGATCTGGAGGTTGCGGTGCTGGCGGTCATGAAGTCGGGGGCGGCCTACGTGCCGCTCGATCCCGCGTATCCTCCGGCGCGCCTCGCCCATATGATCTCCGATGCGCCGGTGCCGCTGGTCCTGACCACGGCGTCTCTATTGGATCTTTGGACGATCGTCGGACCGTCATGCGAAACGATTTGCATGGACCGCGACTCCGACGCGATCGCGCGTTCGAACGCGGACAACCCGCCCGCGGCCGCGCAGACCGGCGACATTGCGTACGTCATTTACACGTCGGGATCGACCGGTACGCCGAAAGGGGTCGAGATTCCGCATCGCGCACTCTCGAACTTCCTGCAGTCCATGCGTGAGACGCCGAGCATGGGCGCCGACGATGTACTTGTCGCCGTCACGACCCTTTCTTTCGACATCGCCGGGCTCGAGCTTCTCCTGCCGCTGGTGGTCGGCGGGCGCGTCGTCATTGCCACGCGCGAACAGGGAGGGGATGCCGGCGCGCTTGGGTCGCTCCTTGATTCGACGGGGGCGACGATCATGCAGGCGACGCCCGCGACGTGGCGAATGCTCATCGCGGCCGGATGGCGCGGCAAGCCGGATCTGAAGATTCTGTGCGGAGGAGAAGCGCTGCCGCAGGATCTGGCCGACCAGCTGCTCCCACGGTGCGCATCGCTGTGGAACATGTACGGCCCCACGGAAACGACGATCTGGTCCGCGTGCGAGTCGGTGACGCCGGGAGCGCCTATCACGCTGGGCCGGTCGATCGCCAACACCCAAATCTACCTCCTGGACCGCCATCAACATCTGGAGTTGCTCGTTGGCGTTCCCGGCGAGGTGTACATAGGAGGCGACGGGGTCGCCCGCGGCTATCGCAATCGCACCGAGCTTACCGCTGAGCGGTTCGTGCCGGATCCGTTCGGCAGCAGTCCCGACGCGCGGCGTTATCGAACCGGGGACGTCGCGCGCGCGCTGCCCGACGGGCGGCTGGCATTCCTCGGCCGCGTCGATCACCAGGTCAAAGTGCGCGGCCATCGCATCGAGCTTGGCGAAATCGAGGCGGTCCTCGAGCGCCATGAGGCCGTCCGTCAAGCCGTTGCGACCGCCCATGAGGATGCGTCTTCCGACCGACGTCTCGTTGCGTACATCGTCACCGAAGACGGAGAGGACGTGACGTCCAGCGACCTGCGCCGGTTTGCCCGCGCGCATCTGCCGGACTACATGGTGCCGTCATTCTTCGTGTCCATGGACGCGCTGCCGCTCACGCCGAACGCAAAGGTCGATCGCCGGGCGCTTCCCGCTCCCTTCGCGCAACAGGCCCGGCAGGAAGAGCGTGTCGAACCCCGCACGCCGATGGAACGGCTGGTGGCCGACGTGTGGAAGGGTGTGCTTCACATCGGCGACGTGTCCGTCCACGACAATTTCTTTGACATCGGTGGCCACTCGCTCGTGTCGGTGCAAGTCGTGGCCAGGATCGAGGCGGAAACAGGCGTCCGGATCAACCCGGCTCGTCTCGTCCTCGATACGCTCGAACAAATCAGCGCCGCTTGCGCAGGCTCCGAGCGGACTGCGGGCCCCGTCCCCCCGATGCCCGCACCCTCGCCGGCACGCCAGGCCTGAGGTGCACGTCTTCCAGTTCGGCAGCTCCGAGCGTCGCCTGTTTGGTGTGTACGAGGCCCCTGCCACCGCTACAGCGGCGTCCGCGACAGGAGTGGTGGTCTGCCAACCGGTCGGGCACGAGTACATCCGGTCCCATCGGTCGATGCGGAACCTGGTGACGGGCCTGAGCGCGGGCGCGCACGTGCTGCGGTTCGACTACTACGGATGCGGCGACTCCGGAGGCGCAGGCGAGGACGGCACGCTGAAGCAGTGGCAGACGGACATCGGCCTCGCGATCGACGAGTTGAAGGACATGGCCGGACTCACGCGCGTGTCCGTCGTGGGGCTGCGTTTCGGCGCCACGCTCGCTGCATTGGCCACGCGGACTCGTACGGACGTCCAGACGCTCATCCTCTGCGATCCCGTTCTCCGGGGTGCTGAATATGTTATGCAGGTGGCGGACCTCGAGAAGCAGTGGCGGGCCGCTCGGCCGTATCTCAAGTGTCTGCCTGACCCTGCGGCGTGCGAGCTTCTCGGCTTTCCGCTGACACCCGAGTTGCGGCGGGAGTTCATGGACGTGGACCTCCTAGAGGTCGACCAGTGGCCGGCGCGTCACGTCACCACGATCGCCTCGGCCGGCGTCGACACGGCCGAGCTCGACGCGCACCTTGCCCGGCGCGGCGTCTCGTCCGATACGGAGCACGTGGCAGGGAAGTGCGACTGGGACCGGCATGAGTCGGTCCACCTCGGGCTGCTCGCGAGCGAGCTCAACCAGCGCGTCGTGGCGCGACTCGGAGTCGGGGCCTTAGCGTGAGAGAACGGCCGATTGTTTTTGGGCAGGGCGCGGGTCTCGTTGGGGTCGTGACCGAGCCTGACCGCCACAAGGCGTTGAACCGGCCGGCGTGCATTCTGGTCAATGCGGGCCTCATCCATCGAGTCGGGCCGAACCGGCTTTACGTGAATCTCGCGCGCCAGCTCGCCGAAGCGGGCGTGGTCGCGCTGCGATTCGACCTCTCGGGACGCGGAGACAGCGCCGTCCGCAAGGACGCCGTGTCGTTCACCCACAGCTCGATCGAGGAGATTCGTGCCGCGATGGACCTTCTGCAGGTGTCCAGGAAATGCGATACGTTCTTTGTCGCGGGGATCTGCTCCGGCGCAATCAACGCGTTACATGCCGCCATCGCCGACCCACGCGTCGTTGGCGGAGTCATGATCGATGGTCCGGCGTACCCGACCCCGGCCTACTACCTTCGGTACTACGGCCGGCGACTGCTCAGCGCGGAAAGCTGGCGGAACACGCTCGCAGGACGAAACGTGTTCGGGCGCGTCCTCCACGGAGTCGTCGTGCCGCGCCCGACCGATGACGCCGCGGGCAACGCCTTCGAGGGGGATGCGTCGCTGCCATCCAAGGCGCAAGCCACGGAACTGCTCGGCGGCGTGATCGCTCGCGGAGGAAAGCTGCTGTTCATCTTCTCGGGATCGTGGACGACCTACAACTACCGGAACCAGTTTCGGAGCGCGTTCCCCTCGCTCATGCGCAGCGGCGCCGTCGACGTCGAGTACTTTCCGGATGCGGATCACACGTTCACGGGAATGCACAACCAGAGGCGGGTCATCGCGACGATCATGCGCTTCGTCGAAGCTCGGTGGTCCGCGGGGTAGACAGACCCCTTTTTACTTTCCACTTCCTACTTCCTACTTTTCTTGGGTAGGATTACCTCTTCTAAGCCGCGACTAATCGATAGAGAAGGATAGGGTTTTCAAGATGAGCGTTCAAACGGCACCGTCCCCTGCATCTGTGTTGGATCCCAAAGACAAACAGCGGCTCGAAGACGTCGGGTTCATGACGTGCATGACCCTGACCCTGCTCGGCAATTACGCCCAAACCGGGCACTTCGGGGGGCCGCTCGCCTATACGCCCTATAACGTCGCGGTGCATCTCGCCGGCCCCCGGCTCGGCGGCCTCCGCCACGACTACCGCCGCCCCAAGCATCCCTACGGCGACAAGTTCATGCTTGCGGCCGGGCATTGCGCGCCGACGTGCTACGCCCTCTGGATGATCATGGGAGAGGCGCTCTACCGGAAGTTCAAGGCCAGCGGCGACAAGAAGTATTACGTCGCGCCCAAAGACGGCTTCCTGGCCATCGACGCGCTGGGCTTCCGCCGTGGCGCCGGCGCGCTCAAGACGCTGCTGCAGGATCAGGGGCTGGGCGACGATCCCCTCTTCGCGGAGGCGAAGGAAGGCGGCCGCGGCATCCACGCGCTCTCGGGCCACATCGAATCCATCGACCAGAGCAACGACGTGAACGGCGGCCCCTCGGGCGTCGGTCTCGCGCTGGCGGCCGGCAAGGCGGCCTTCTGGGACATGGTCGGTGCGCCGATCGATCAGCCGAAGGTGATCGCCTTCGAAGGGGAGTTCGCGCTGTGCGCGGGCCACGCCCAGGAGATCAAGACCCAGGCCCTCGCGCTGAAGGTCGGCAAGCGCCTCCGCATCATGTTCTCCGAGAACAACGCCGGCATCGACGATTCGCTCATCGGCGGCGTCATCGACAGCAAGTACACCGGCTACGACCTCATCGAGCAGTGGAAGTCGTACGGCTGGAACGTCATGACCATGTCGAACGGCCACGACTACGACCAGATCGTCGGCGCGCTCAAGGCGATGGACGACGTCGACCCGGCAGACCGGCGGCCGATTATCGTGGTCGGCAAGACCATCAAGGGGTACTGGCCGACGGCGTCAAACGGCAAGATCGCCGGCTCGACCGAACAGGTGGTCGGCTATCCAAGCCATCCGTACGCCATGAAGATGAACTCGGAGTACTTCGTGACGCTGGCGAAGACGTTCGAGGACACCTACGGCGTGGAGTTCCAGGGGATCCGCAACGGCGCGGTGACCGATCCGAAGGAGCGGCTGGTCCAGTTCAAGACGAACATGGACGTCGCGATGTCGGTGCTCGAGAAGAACGGCCTCGGCGACTGGCTCGTGGACCGGATCGTCGAGATCGGCGATCAGGTGAAGGACGACTTCAAGCTGCACATCGACGTGAAGCAGGACCCGTTCCTCGACGAGCGACTGCGCGTGGCAAACCTGCCGATGGACACGCAGGCCGTCAAGGTGAAGAACCCCTCGTCGGGCGCTGAGAAGGAAGTGAAGATCGCGCTGTTCCGCAAGGCCGGGGAGGTCGCGGGCGCGCGCCGCGCGATTTCCGAAGTCATCAAGTGGATGAACTACGTCACGGGCAACCGTGTGGCGACGATTGCGGCGGACCTGTCCGAGTCGGTGAACATGGAGCACGGGAGCCTCTGGGGCCACTACGATCCGGAGAAGAACCCGTCCGGCACCCGTCTGAAGGCCGCCATTCAAGAGGCGGGCAACTCCTCGACCGCCATCGGCATCGTCGGGCAGAACGCGTCGCTCGACCCCGATAAGTTCGCCGGCCTGTGGGCGTGGAGCGGCACCTACGGGGCCTTTACACCGCTGATGTATCTGCCGGCGCGCGTCTGGAGCCAGCAGAATCAGGACAGCAAGTTCCGCACGGGCGTGCTCCACATCCTCGCCGGGCACTCAGGCCCGGAAACGGCCGCCGACGCGCGGACGCACTTCGGGATCTTCTCGCCGCAGGTCTGGAAGCTGTTCCCCCGCGGTCACGTGATCAACCTGAGCTTCTGGGATTACAACGATGTATCCGCGGGATATTTTGCCGCGGCCGAGATCGCCGCACGTGAGAAGAAGGTCGGCATTATCGCCATCGAAGTGGCGCGGCCCG
Organism: Acidobacteriota bacterium; assembly: GCA_031395755.1. Lineage (GTDB taxonomy): Bacteria > Acidobacteriota > Vicinamibacteria > Vicinamibacterales > JAMQPK01 > JAMQPK01. Next base: position 6,125 of record JANNJO010000101.1, on the reverse strand, counting down.
ACTTCCCCGTGGCCGATCGCAGCGCGTTCGCCGACACCGACGTCAAAGCCGCCGCCAAGGGGCTCTATGTCATCCGCGATTTCGCGGCAGGCAAACCGAAGCATGGGTACGTCGTGGCGCAAGGGTCGAGCGCGACGTTCAACCTCGTGCAGCTGCTGCCCAAGCTCGAGGAGGCCGGCATCAACGTAAAGGTCATCTCCGCCATCAGCGAGGATCTGTTCGACAAACAGCCCGAGTCGTATCGAAATGCGGTGCTGCCACCGGAGGCCGTGTACGACCTCATGTTCATCAGCAGCGGAACGCGGCGCATGTGGCCGCTCCGCAATGTGGGGCCGCTCACCGACGATTACTCGATGACCTCCGACTGGGACAATCAGTGGCTCACCGGAGGCCTCGAGCCCGATGTCATCGCCGAAGCGCACCTCGATCAGAAGTCGATTCTGGCGGGCGTCACACGCTTCGCGAACGATCGCGGAAAGCGCCTCGATCAGACGAAGGGATTGCTGGGGAAACTGTAAGCGTCGACCACCACACGCCTGCAATCAGCAACAGCTGGACGGGCGTGCGGATCCAGAGCGGAATCGGCGGATACCTCCCCATGGGTATTCCTGCCACTGCGGAGTAGACATTCGCGGGGAACATCGCCACAAGCAGGCCGATGAGGCCCCACGCTGCCCGCGTTCGCCATCGTGTGACCAGCAGTCCGACCGCGCCGGCGAGCTCCAGGACGCCGGTTGCGTAGATCACCCACATCGCGCCGGTCAGGGGCGGTGGAATCATCGCCGCCATGGCGTGCCTGGCACTCAAGAAGTGGTTCGCGCCCGTAAACATGAACATCGCCGCCAGGCCGATGCGCACGGCGTCCCGCCCTGTGAACTTCACGTGGTCCCTTTATACTTCAGGAATGCGACGCGCATGGTGCGCGATGGTTCTCATCTCGGTGTTCGCCGTCTGGCCCGCGAAGACTGACCCGCAGGTCAGCGCTGCGAATGCGGAGCCGGAGGCGTTGGAGCCTGCGATCGCAGCCGCGGGCGAGCTTCCGCGGCTGCACAGTCTTCTGGTGAGTCATCGCGGCGAGCTGATCGTCGAGCGTTATTTCCATGGCCGGCGCGCCACGACGCCCGCGAACGTGAAATCGGTCTCCAAGAGCGTCATTGCGGCGCTCGTCGGGATCGCGGTCGATCGCAGGTTGATCAATCTCAAGGATCCAGTCGGCCTCTACCTGGCCGACGCGTTGCCGGTCCCCGCGGAGGCGGCGAAGCGCGCGATTACCGTCGAAGACCTGTTGACCATGCGGTCGGGGCTCGAATCGACGAGCAATCGCAACTACGGCGCATGGGTGCAGAGCCGGAATTGGGTGCGCCACGCGCTCGCCAAGCCGCTTATCGCGAAGCCGGGCTCCGAGATGATCTACAGCACCGGCAACTCGCATCTGCTCTCGGCGATTCTTGCGAAGGCGACAGGCAAGAGCACGTGGCAGTTCGCGCAGGAGGCGCTGGCCAGGCCCCTCGGCTTCAGCCTCGCTCAATGGCCGAGGGATCCGCAGGGCGTCTATTTCGGCGGCAACGACATGCTGATGACGCCGCGCCAGATGCTGGCGTTCGGCGAGCTGTATCTGCATGACGGCCGGCTTGGCACCCGGCAGATCGTGCCGGAGGCGTACGTGGAGGAGTCGTTCGTGCCTCGCGGGCGCTCCCGCATCAGCGGCCGCGAGTACGGATACGGCTGGTGGATCCGCGAGATGGCCGGCCGCCAGGCCCATTACGCGTGGGGCTTCGGCGGCCAGTACGTCGTGCTCGTGCCCAGCCTCGACCTTCTTGTTGTCTCGACGTCCGCGGCGACGGTGAGCGAGGACCGCCGCACGCACCGTCGCAGCGTCGACGAGATTATCGAGCACCTCATCATTGCGCCCCTTGCGGAGACAAACTAACGTACAACCCTGGAGGTCCTGCAATGTCGACTCCGAAACACCAGGCGCGTCGCGCGGCTCTGCTCCTTTCTCTCTTCGCCCTCGCTGTGGCGGTGGGCGGGGCGCAGGTGACCGATAAAAATCTCCTTAGTCCCGACCCGAACGACTTCCTGCTGTACTCAGGCTCGTACGACTCTCAGCGCCATTCTCTGCTCAAGGAAATCAACACCAGCAACGTCGGCACGCTGCAGGCGAAGTGGATCTTCCACCTCACCGGCGCGAAGGATCTCGAAGCGCCGCCGATTGTGTACAAAGGCGTGATGTATGTCGGCCAGTACAACCGCGTGCATGCGCTCGACGCGGCAACCGGCCGCCTCATCTGGGAGTACATGCGGCAGCCTCCCAGCGTCGGCTGGCAGCGCGGCATCGGCATTTACGGCGACATGGTCTACATGGTTGCGCAGGATTCCGCGCTCATCGCGCTCGATCGCCGAACGGGGAACCCTCTGTGGGAAGCGCGACCGTCGCAGGCCGGTAAACGCTTTCAGGGCCCGATGCCCTTCGCCGCCAAAGGCCTGATCATCATGAGTGGAAGCGGCCAGGGCGGCGGGTTCATCGAAGCATTCGACGCACGGACGGGCCAGCCGAAGTGGCGCTGGAACACAATCCCCGCGCCGGGTGAGCCCGGCCACGAAACCTGGATGGGTGATTCCTGGAGGAACGGCGGCGGGCCGGTCTGGGTGAGCGGCAGTTACGACCCGGAGCTCAACCTGATCTACTGGGGAACCGGCCAGCCCTCGCCGGACTTCGTCGGCGACAACCGCGAAGGCGACAACCTCTACACCGACAGCATCGTCGCGCTCGACATCGATACCGGCAAGTTGAAGTGGCATTTCCAGAACACGCCGCACGACGTGCACGATTGGGACTCGAACGAGATGCCGATCCTGCTCGACGCAGCGTTCAACGGCCAGCCGCGCAAGCTGCTGCTGCAGGCGAATCGCAACGGCATCTACTACGTGCTCGATCGGACGAACGGGAAATTCCTCCGCGGTGTGCCCTTCGTGAGCAAGGTTGACTGGATCAGCGGCCTCAGCCCGGAAGGCCGCCCGATCCTGACGCCCGGACATGAGCCGACGGTGCAGGGAAGTAAGACCTGTCCATCAACCGCTGGCGCGACAAACTGGCCGTCTCCTGCGTACAGCCCCGACACGAAATTGTTCTACCTGATTGCGCAGGAAGGCTGCGGCGTCACCTATCGGTCGACGACGAACTTCAGGCCGGGGCAGGGGGGAAGCGGGACGGCGTACATGGAAAGCTCGGAAGATCGGGAACGATGGCAGCTTTACGTCAGGGCGATCGATGCGCTGACCGGGAAGAAAGTGTGGGACTACGAGCAGGTCAGCTCGTTCCACTATGGCCCGGGTCTGCTGTCGACCGCCGGCGGGGTCATCTTCGCACCCGAGCAGCAGGGCATGTTCACGGCGCTGGACGCGAAGACCGGCAAAGCGTTGTGGAATTTCAACACAGGCGCGCTCATCACGGCGGCGCCCTCTACCTACACCGTCGACGGCCGCCAGTACGTGGCGCTCGCGTCCTTCTCGAATGTGATCGCGTTTGCCCTGCCGGATGTGAAATGAGGAAGGCCATGAGGATACCCGCGATGGCCCGCAGACAGAGCAGAGAGCAGAATGCAAATGGCATTTTGCTCTGGGCTCTAGGCTCTTGGCTCTTAGTGAGTATTTCGTTGACCGCGCAGCGGGGCGGCGGGCCTCCGGCCGCGGGTGGGCCGGCTCATCCTGCGATCGGAAACCGGGAGGCGATCGCGGAAGGCGAGAAGCTCTACAACGAGACCTGCACGTCCTGTCACGGGAAGGACGGCACCGGCGGCGAGCTCGGCCCCCCGGTGGCGTCACAGAACCGCCGGTATCTTCGACGCACCGACAACGAGCTCTTCGACACGATCAAGAACGGCATTACCGGCACGCAGATGCCCCCGTACGCCGGGCAGTTCACCGACGATCAGATCTGGCGCATCACGGCATACATCCGGGGGCTGCGCGGGACCGCCATCGATACGCCCGCAGCGGGCAACGCCGCCAACGGCGAGTCGATCTTCTGGGGCAAGGGCACGTGCGGAAGCTGCCACATGGTGAAAGGGAAGGGCGGCATTCTTGGTCCCGACCTCTCCAACCTGGGAGGCACGCGGAAAGTGCAGAACATCTTCGACGCGCTCACCCAGGAGCAGCACAAGATCGCGGCCGACGGAGGGACCCACGATGTGACGCTGCTGCCGATGACCACGTATCAACCTGTGCGCGTGACCACCGCAGAGGGCAAGATCATCGACGGCGTCCTCAAGAACGAAGACAGCTTCTCGCTGCAGGTGCTCGGCAGGAGCGACCTGAATCTGTATCGGTTCAAGCGCGCCGCCGTGAAGGTGTTTTACGATCCGAACAGCCTGATGCCGCACGACTGGGACAAACGCCTGAACGCGACCGAATTTCAGGATCTCATGGCGTTTTTGACACGGCTGTATGTGCCGCCACCGCCGCCGCCACCCGCGCGTGGAGGCGGTGGAGTGGGGTAGGGCCTCTTCGCTGAGAGGGAAGAGGGAAGAGGGAAGAGCACCTGGTGTGAAAGCACTCATCACGGCATCCGTTGCAGCGACGTTGAGCCTCGGCGTGGCGATCCTTGCCGCGCAGGGGCAGGGCGGCGCCGTCGTGGATGTGGCGCTGTCCGGAGAGCTCCGGCAGTGGCATAAGGTGACGCTGACTCTCACCGGGCCCCAGGCCGACGAGACGTCGAACGCGCCGAACCCCTTCATGGACTATCGCATGGCGGTGACGTTCGCTCACGAGTCGGGTTTGCCGGCATACAGGGTCCCGGGCTACTTTGCCGGCGACGGCAATGCCGCCAATTCGTCCGCGACGTCCGGCAACAAGTGGCGCGCGCACCTGGCCCCGGACAAAGTTGGACGCTGGACCTATCGGATTTCGTTTGTGTCCGGCAACGGCGTCGCCCTGGCGGGCGCATCCGTCGGCCAGACGGTCGCGCCGTTCAACGGAAAGACGGGAACGTTTCAGATCGCCGCCACTGACAAACGGGCGCCGGATTTTCGAGCGCGCGGGCGGTTGCTGTATGCGGGCAAGCACTATCTCCAGTTTGCCGGCACCGGCGAGTATTTTCTGAAACTCGGGGCCGACTCCCCGGAGACACTTCTGGCCTACGCCGACTTCGATGGCACCGTCGCCCGCAAACCACAGGTACCTCTTCACACATACGCCACGCACGCTCAGGATTGGAAGGCCGGCGATCCCACATGGAAGGAGGGCCGGGGTAAAGGGCTCATCGGGGCCGTCAACTATCTGGCGGCCAAAGGCGTGAACGCCCTCTCGTTTCTGCCGTACAACGCCGGGGGCGACGGCGACAACGTGTGGCCATTCGTGGCCCGCGACGACAAATTTCACTACGATGTCTCCAAGCTCGACCAGTGGCAGATATTTTTCGACCACGCGCAGCAGAAGGGCCTTTACCTCCACTTCAAGCTGCAGGAAAACGAGGTCGATGACAATATTCGCGGAAATCCGGTCGACCGTGTCGGCCGCGGCCCCGCCGATCTCGGACCGGTGAGGGAGTCGTTGGACGGCGGGGATACCGGTCAGGAACGAAAGCTGTATATTCGCGAGCTTGTGGCCCGGTTCGGCTATGCGCTGGCGCTGAATTGGAATATCGGCGAAGAGAACACGCAGTCGAGCGAGCAGCAGCTTGCGATGGCGGTGAACCTCAGGGACACCGACCCATACGGCGGCCATCACATCGTCATACACACCTTTCCCAATGGGCAGGAGAGCGTCTACCCGGCGCTGCTCGGAAGCCTGTCGCCTTTCACTGGCGCCTCTCTTCAAATGGCGTGGAACGCCGTGCACGAGCGAACCTTGAGATGGGTGCGTGCCTCGGCGCAGTCGAACAAGCCCTGGGTTGTGGCCAACGACGAACAGGGACCCGCAAGCCTGGGGGTTCCTCCCGATCCCGGGTACTCCGGTTTCGCGGGAAAGGATGCTCAAGGCCGTGACGTTGGTTACACGCTCGACGACATTCGCAAATACGCGTTGTGGGGCAATCTGATGGCGGGCGGAGCGGGGGTCGAGTACTACTTCGGTTATGCGCTGCCGGACAACGATCTTGTCGCCGAAAATTTCCGCAGCCGCGACAA
>JANNJO010000085.1:0-2036 GCA_031395755.1 Acidobacteriota bacterium | reverse complement strand
ACCCCGATTACCGGCCGCGATCCGATTTCGGTCGATCTCATTGGCGAAGGAACCGACGGGATGGGCGGCCCTGCCGGTAAGGGCCATCGGGGTTTCCTGCGAGTCCGGTTGAGGTTCACCGGACCGGCAGGACGAGCATCGTTGGCTGACCTGCTCAGTTTCCTGAGTAAAAATGCGCCGACCGACGACTATGAGCTCGACATTCGTGTGCCCACCGTTCCGCGAACTCTGGACGAAATTACCGCTGGAGCAAAAGGGCCCTGGGAGGTCAGGGTCGATTGGTAAATCGGCTGAACACGCGTTTGAACAGCGGGAGGCTCGACCGATTCTGAAGCGCCTCCAGTTCGGCACGTAAGGCCGCTGCTGACTGGAAGCGATCGTCCGCGCGTTTGGCGACAAGCCTGCTCACGAGCCGGTCAAGCTGCCCCGGCCGGTCCGGTGAAAGCTGCGTGGCAGGAATCGGTTCTCGTTCGAGAATGTTGGTCACGGTCTCGGCAGGGGAGGCGCCCGCGAAGGGGAGCCTCCCCGTGGCCATCTCGTAAATCACCACGCCGAGTGAAAACAGATCGCAGCGCGGGTCGAGCGGCATCTGAAGAATCCGCTCGGGCGCCATATAGCTCGCCGTTCCAATGGGACGGCCGGGAATCGTCGATCCCTCGATGGGCGCCAAGGCGCTGTGTTCCCCGGCCTCGGGCAGGCGCCTCGCGAGACCAAAGTCGAGCACCTTCACACGCCCGCCCGCGTCGATGAAGATATTTCCAGGCTTGATGTCGCGATGGACGATGCCCTTGGCGTGAGCCGCTTCGAGCGCCTGGGCAATCTGCAGCGCGATATCGAGGATCTCCGGCGTTTCGAGCTTCTTGCGCGCCATGTGCGCTTTGAGGTTCCTGCCATCGAGGCGTTCCATGGCGATGAAGGCCCGGCCCTCATGCTCGGCGATTTCGTAGACCGTGCAGATGTGGGGATGGTTCAGCAGGGCAATGATCTGGGCCTCCCGCCTGAGCCGCCGGGTCGCGTCTTCGTCGCCGGCGAGGTCCTCGGACAGGAATTTCAGCGCAACCCGGCGCGGAAGGCTCTGGTCCTCGGCGTCGTAGACCACTCCCATGCCCCCGACCCCCAGCTTGCCCACGACCCGATAATGGGACACCGTTTGCCCAATCATTGTTCAGCTACCAGCTACCAGCTGGCAGCCAAGAATAGCGCACCTGTTCGGGTTTCGTCCGTCAGACGTTATTACCCTTGAACCGCGGAATACCTCGTTTCTGACTGGAGACGCTATGATCCTTCTCGCACCGACCATGACGAACCAAAGGCTTCCTGCGGAGAATGAACCGGGGCCCCAGCCCCTGCTGAGCGATGAGCCGACCATGGAACTGGTCGTCCGTGCGCGCGGCGGGGATCGGACGGCCATGGAAGCGCTGCTCGAGCGGTGCCTCCCGCCGCTCAAGCGATGGGCGCACGGCCGTCTCCCTGCTGCGGCGCGCGGCCGCCTGGACACCGGGGATCTCGTACAGGAAGCCGCGCTGCACGCCATCAATAATCTCGGCACCTTCGAGCCGCGGCATGTCGGCGCCATGCAGGCATATCTGCGCCAGTCGGTGATCAACCGCATTCGCGACGAAGTGCGGCGCATCGTCCGCCAGCCGCCGCCGCTCGAGCTGCCCGACGATCATCCGTCGGACCGGACGTCGCCGCTCGAGTTTGCCATCCAGGAAGAGGCCTATGAGCACTATCGCGACGCGCTGTCCCGACTGTCGCCGAAAGATCGCGAGTTGATTGTCGGCCGCATCGAAGTGCAGTGGAGCCTCGCGGAGATTGCCCACCGCTTCGGCCTGCGCACGGTCGACGCCGCGCGGATGGCCGTGAACCGCGCCGTCAAGCGGTTGACGACGGATCTCGCGTTGAAGAGACAATAAGATCGTTCAGTTGCTAGCTTCCAGCTGCGCAGCTGCCAGTTGAAACAGCCGGACGCGCTCGCGCGGTCCGGCTGTTTTTTTGTGTACGGGGTGTTCATTCCGGACGAGTTCGCGCGGGCG
>JANNJO010000084.1:0-10529 GCA_031395755.1 Acidobacteriota bacterium | reverse complement strand
TCCGCCACGCCGGCCACGGCATTCAGCTGATAACGGATGAACCAGTCCTGCAGCGTCCGCAGCTCGCGCAGTGAGCGTGTAGGGCTTTCGACGGTGTACCAGAACACGTGGCCGACGCCCGTCGCGTCTGGACCGAGCGTCGGCGTCACACCGGCCGGAAGGGCTTTGGTGATAAGGCTCATGCGCTCGAGCACACGCGCACGCGCGAAGTACAGATCCACGTCGTCTTCAAAGACGACGTAGACCATCGAGAAGCCGAACGCCGATTGCGAGCGGACCACGCGCACGCCTGCGAGGCCCTGAACGTTCACGGTGATGGGGTACGTGATCTGGTCTTCGACCTCCTGCGGGCTATGGCCCGTCCAGTCGGTGAAGACCAGATCACCTATCCCCTCACCGTGAACGTCCAGGGCCTCGCAGGCGTGCGTGTGGTGCGCTCGCAATCGGCGTTCGGCTTCTCGATGGTCTATGTCGTCTTCGAAGACGACGTGGATTTGTACTTCGCGCGGGCGCGCGTGCTCGAGCGCATGAGCCTCATCACCAAGGCACTTCCTGCCGGCGTTACGCCGACGCTCGGCCCCGACGCGACGGGCGTCGGCCACGTGTTCTGGTACACCGTCGAGAGCCCGAGCCGATCGCTGCGCGAGCTTCGCACGCTGCAGGACTGGTTCGTTCGCTACCAGCTGAATGCCGTACCAGGAGTCGCGGAAGTCGCGTCAGTGGGCGGATTCGTTCAGCAGTATCAGATCGACGTTGATCCGAATCGGCTCCGCGCCTACAACCTTCCGCTGAGCGCCGTCGTGTCCGCCGTCCGGGACAGCAACCTGAATGTCGGCGGCAATGTGGTCGACTCCAACGGCGCATGGCTGATCGTCCGAGGCGTCGGCCTCATCCAGTCCATCGAAGACGTGAAGCAGATTCCGGTGATGGCGTCCGCCGGTGTGCCGGTGTACGTCGGCCAGGTGGCGGACGTCCACATCGGTGACGCCTTCCGAGTGGCCTCGCTGGTCAAGGGCACGCAGGAAGCGGTCGGTGGCGTGGTCGTCGCACGGACGGGCGTGAACACCAAGGCGGTGATTGACGCAGTCAAGGCGCGCATTGCCCAGATTCAGCCTGGCCTGCCGCCCGACGTGAAGATCGTCCCGTTCTACGACCGCTCGAATCTGATCGAGCGCTCCATCGACACACTGCGCAGCGCGCTGCTGGAGGAGATCGCGCTCGTGACGCTGGCGCACGTGATCTTTCTGATGCACTTCCGATCGATTCTGATCGTCACGATTCCGCTGCCGCTGGCGGTGCTGTTGTCGTTCCTCGGGCTGTACTACAGCGGCATCTCGTCGAACATCATGAGCCTCGCCGGCATTGCGATTGCCATCGGTGTGCTCGTGGACGCCGGCATCGTCGTGACGGAGAACGCGTTCCGGTTCCTCGAGAAGCGGCATGTTGACCCGACGGACCGTCGCGCGGTCTGGACCACCGTGCTCGAGTCGACCCGGCTCGTCGGCCGGCCGGTGTTTTTCTCGATGGCGATCATCCTGCTGGCCTTCATCCCGGTGTTCGCGTTGACCGGGCAGGAAGGCAAGCTGTTTCATCCGCTCGCGTTCGCGAAAACACTCGCGGTGCTGGCGGCAACAGTCATCTCCGTCACGCTCGTCCCCGTTCTGTGCACGCTGCTGCTGGGCGGGAAGTTTCACGCCGAAGAAGACAATCCGGTGATGCGGGGGCTCCGGCGCGTGTATCAGCCCGCACTCGCGGCGGCGTTGGCGCATCGTGCGGCCACGATCGGCGTGGCCGTGCTGCTGTTTGCGGGTGCGCTGCTCGCCGCCCGCACCATCGGGAGCGAGTTCATGCCCCCGCTCGATGAAGGCGACCTGATGTTCATGCCGATCGCGGATCCGAGCATCTCGCTCGACGAGAACACCGCGATCGCGAAAAAGCAGAACGCCGCGCTCATGCGGTTTCCCGAAGTCGAGTACGTGGTCGCGAAAGTCGCGCGCTCGGAGACGTCGACCGATCCGGCGCCGCTGAACATGACCGAAACGATCGTGCACCTGAAGCCGAAGGGCGAATGGCGTCACGGCATCACGCTCGACCGGCTGCGGGCAGACATGGGCGCGGCCGTGCAACTGCCTGGCGTGGCGAACATCTGGACGATGCCGATTGTGAACCGCATCGACATGCTCACGACGGGCATCAGGTCGGAAGTGGGCGTCAAGATTTTCGGCGCGGATCTGTCCAGACTGGAATCGTTCGCGCGCGAGGTCGCCGCAGTGGTTCGGACGGTCCCTGGCGCCAGCAACGTCTATCCCGAACAGGTGACGAGCGGCCAGTACCTGAACATCACGGTCGACCGCGCGGCTGCCGCCCGTTACGGTCTGAGCGTGAGCAATGTGCAGGAAGTGATTGAGTTTGCCATCGGGGAAAGCGTCGTGGCGACGACCATCGAAGGGCGCCAGCGGTTCTCCATGCGCGTGCGCTACGCTCCCCAGTTCCGTGCCGATCCGCAGGCGCTTGGCAGCGTACTGGTCGCGGCGCCGGGAGGCGCGCAGATTCCGCTGTCGCAGGTCGCGCGTATCGAGGCCGCGCGGGGGCCGGCCATGATCTCCTCTGAGAACGGCTTGCTGCTGGCGACGGTGTTGTTGAATGTGCAGGGACGGGACGTTGGTGGATTTGTCAGGGAGGCGCAAGCCGCCGTCGCGCGGCAGATTGAGCTCCCTGCGGGCTACTACATCGGGTGGAGCGGGAGATGGGAGAACCAGGAGCACGCGCGCCAACGTCTGCAGATTGTTCTGCCGATGGTGCTGCTGGTGATCTTTGTTCTCTTGTACTTCACCTACGGTTCGCTCGTCGAAGCGGCGCACGTGCTGCTCGCCGTACCGTTCGCCCTGACCGGCGGGATTTATCTGCTGTGGCTGCTCGGTTACAACTTCTCGGTTGCGGTCTGGGTTGGTTTCATCGCGCTGTTCGGCACCGCCGTGCAGACCGGTGTGGTCATGGTGATTTACCTCGAGGAGGCGGTCGAGCGGAAACGGGAAGAGCTGGGAGGCACCCTGACGCTCGATGGATTGCGCGATGCCGTCATGGAAGGCGCGCTCCTCAGGCTGCGGCCAAAGGTCATGACGGTGTCGACGGTCATTGCCGGGCTGCTGCCGATCATGTGGAGCACACAGACCGGCGCCGATGTGATGAAGCCGCTTGCCACGCCCGTCCTGGGCGGCATGGTGTCGTCCCTTCTCCATGTTCTGATCGTCACGCCGGTGATCTTTTTCTGGATACAGCAGCGTCGGCTTGGGTTGCACGAGAGCAGAAGGCAAAGAGCTGAGAGCAGAGGGACGGCGGAGAGCCGGCGCTGGAAGCGACTGGCGACCGGCGCGCTTGTCATCGTGGTACTCGCCGGCGTCGCACTGGCGTTGTGGACGAACTTCACCGCGCGAGCTCCGTCGAGCACTGCTGTTTCGGCGGCCGATGTCGTGCGGACGATCAGGTCAGGCAACCTCGATGTGGTAGTCCGCGCACCGGCCGGTGTGCTCCGTCAGGGGCGAAACACGTTCACCATCGAATTCCGGCCGGCCGACGGCGGGGCGCTCGTTGACGCCGGCACGGTGCGCGCGAGCGCGAACATGTCGATGCCGGGCATGGTGATGTCGAGCGGAATGCTGGTGCAGCCGACTGCCACGCCCGGACGGTATGAAGGCTCGGCGGATTTCGGCATGGCCGGCGCGTGGCCTATGGTTATTGAGTGGGATGGCGCCGCCGGTCGCGGCTCCGTCACGTTTGAAGGAGCGGTGCAATGAGACAGGTTCGGACAATCACGGCGCTTGGCCTGGGCGTGCTGGCGCTCGCAGTGGTCGCGGGGGCGCAGCAGATTCCGGCGATCGAGGGCAAAGCGGCTGCGGAGCAATACCTCGACAGGGAGAACGGAGTGTCGCTGAGCGACGCCATCGCTGGCGCGCTCGAGCGGGAGCCGACGCTCCGCGCGGCGCGAACGGAGATCGAGGTCGCCCGAGGGATGCGGCTGCAGGCGGGTCTGCGACCCAACCCGATGATGACGTTCGAACGACGGGAGCAATCGGATGGGGAAGACAATCAGACGCTGGTCGGGGTTGAGTGGCCGCTGGACCTGTTTCGCAGAGGCCCGCGCGTCGCGGTCAGCGATCGCGAAGCCGAAGCGGTGGAGCACTCGGTGGCCGATCGCGCGCGGATGCTCGTGGCTGACGTTCGCTTGAAGTATGGCGAAGCCGCCACGGCTTTACGAGCGCTCGCGGTCGCCGACAATCTCGCTGCATCGGCAGAGCGGGACCTGGTCCTGAAACGGGCAAGGGTAGAGGAGGGTGCGTCGCCTCCGCTGGAACGCGATCTCCTGGATGTCGAGCTTCGCCGTTTGGAATCGGAGCGGCTGCTCGCGCAGGGCGCGGTGGAAGCAGCGCTGGTCGAGCTGAAACGGGCGCTTGGAATGCGCTCGGAGACGGCTCTTCGCTTGCGTGACACGATCGACACGCTCGTGTCACGCGTGGATCCGAGTGCCTCGCCTACCGTGATCATCGAGCGGCCCGACGTTCGTGAAGCGGAGGCCCGCGTGCGGCTCGCTGGCGCCCGCGAGGATCGTGCGCGCAGCGAAGGCCGCTTCGACATGGGTCTGTTCGGCTCGTACATGCGTATGGCGGCCGGCTTCCCGCAGCAGGGATTCAACCGCCAGGGCACCCTCGAACCTGTTCAGGGTGTGTTCCACTACCTCGCCGGAGGCGCCACGATCAACCTGCCGCTTCGTGACCGCAACCAGGGGGAGATTGCCGCCGCACGCGCAGATCGCGCGGGCGCACAGGCGCGCCTGGAAGCGGTGCAACTTGCGGCCGAGGCGGAAGTCGCCTCCGCGGTCGCTCAGGATGCGCGCGCGCGACAGGCGCTCGTGATCATCGAAGGAGCCGTGCGCCTCTCGCGCCAGAACCTCGACGTCGTACGGCAGACCCACGAGCTTGGGCGGGGGACGATATCTGAAGTGCTTGCGGAACAGCGCCGGTACCTGGAGCTCGAGACTATTTACACCACGACGCTGCGGACGACGTACGAGGCGCGCGCCCTCCTGCTGCGCGCGCGAGGAGAATTGCCGTGAACCGCGAATCCAGACTTCAATTGCGTCCTGCCGTTGTCGTGCTTGCCGCGGCAGCGTTGATTGCGGCCGGGGCCACAGTGACGTATGTCGCGATGAAACGAACGGAACTGCCGCCAACACCCGCGTCTGTGGGTGCCGCTTCTTCCAGCCCGAGCGCGGCGGTTCCGCAAGCCGGCAGCCGGCCCAAGAGCGACACAGATGTGACCGTCACGTTAACGCCTGAGGCCATCACGCGTGCGGGAATTGAAGTGCAGCCGGTGTCGGTCTCGTCCGCAGCCGGCCATGTTCGTGTGCCTGGGACCGTGCAGCCGAACGCGTATCGCACAACCGTGGTGACGTCGCTCGTTGGGGGCCGCATCACACGCGTGTCCGCTGAACTGGGCCAGACGGTCAGGCGCGGCCAAACGCTCGCCGAGGTGTACAGCCCCGAGCTCGCGGAGGCGCAGACGCGGTTCATCGCGTCCCGGGCCGAGCTGGAGGCGCATGACAGGGAACTGCGCCGCACCGAGAGGCTCGTCGAGATCGGCGCGGCGAGCCGTCAGGATCTGGAGAGAATTCATGCGGAGCACACGACGGCGACCACGACGGTGCAGAGCCACCGATCCCGCCTGACCTTGCTGGGCGTGAGCGACGCGCAGATCGCAAAACTGGCGTCTGGATCGGCCATGGCGCCAACGGTCAGCATCTCTTCTCCACTCGACGGGGTCGTCACGGCGCGCGAGGCGAACCAGGGGATGAACGTCGATCCATCGGTGCCGCTGTTCACCGTGGCGGATCTGTCGACGGTCTGGATCGTGGGCGATCTGAACGAGCGCGATCTCGCGCGTGTTCGGATCGGCAGTCCGGCCACGATCACCGCCTCGTCCTTGCCCGGGTCCACACGCGAAGGCAAGGTCAGTTACATCGACCCGCAGATCAAGGCCGACACGCGCACCGCGCAGCTTCGCGTCGAGATTCCCAATCCCGGTCAGCAGCTTCGACTTGGCATGTACGTCGACATGGAAGTCGGAGAGGGCGGCACGAACACCGCAGTGACGGTTCCGCGTTCCGCCGTACAAATTGTCGGCGATCGATCGGTCGTATACATCGCCGCGCCTGGGCAGCCGGGGCAATTCATCGAACGGGCGGTCGAATCGGGCGAAACCGTCGGGGACTCGATTCAGATCCGGAGCGGTCTTACGACGGCAGATGTCATTGTCACGAAGGGCAGTTTCGCCGTTCGGTCCGAGGCCGAGAGGCTCGGTACACGCTCACGAACGGCTGCAGACACGAGGCAGGAGGCACGCATCGTCGTGTCGGAAAAGGGATTCGAGCCGTCCCGCCTTTCCTTACGCGTAGGCGTGCCTGCACGCCTCACCTTCGTGCGGACCACCGATGCCACCTGCGCGACCGAGGTCGCGATCCCTTCTCTGAACATCAAGCGCGCGCTGCCCCTCAATCAACCCGTTGAGATCGAATTCACGCCTGAGAAACCGGGAGACGTCGCGTTTGCCTGCGGGATGGCGATGTTCAGCGGCACCGTTGTGGTTGGGTGATCGGAGTGGCAGTTCGAACCGCACGACAAGTTTGTCGCGAATGTCAGATGTTCTGAACAGCACAGGCCATTTGCGACCCGGCTGGCGCCCGAGGACAAGATCAGAATCGTTCGTGAGTGGACAACGCGGGGCGCCGTCGTGGCGATGACCGGTGACGGCGTGAATGATGCCCCAGCGCTGCGTGGCTCATGGTCGACCGTTACAGCTTGGTGTACAGCCAGGATTTTTCGAACAGCACCTTGCCGAGATGCCAACGCCAGCTTGGTTGACGCAATGTCACCGCGGGCTTCGGCTCCGCGTAGAAGTCTCCGCCGCCCAAGCCCGCTTTGCCGCCGCCGACTTCAATGAAGCACTCGCCATGGCCATCGAAGCGTGCGTCCTGCACCTCGCCCGCAATGGCCTGCGCGATGTTCTTCGCCACGACCTTGGCTTCGCTGTGGGCAAACACGCCGGCCTTCGGCAGCGGCTTCCCCAGCGCCAGCGGGATAGAGACGACGTCGCCGATCGCGTAGACGTTGGGCCACCGCGTCTGGAGCGTGTGGCGATCCACCGACATCCACCCGCTCTCACCCGTCAAGCCGCTGTCGCGAATCACGGCCGGTGCGCGGTGAGGGGGCACGTAGGCGAGCAGGTCGAAGTCGACCTGGACACCGCTCGCAAACGTCAGTCGCTTCCGGTCCGTGTCCACGGCTGTCACTTGATGCTCGGGGTGGTACGGGATGCCTTTCGCGGCGAGAAGCTGTGTCACGGCGCTCGAGACGTGGGGACCCGCCACGCCCATCGGCGCGGGCTCGGCGGCATAGACTTCAATCTGTACGGCGTCGCGCAGCCCCTGCGTGCGGGCCCAGCCATCGATGAGCATCGCGCCCTCGTAGGGCGCCGCTGGACACTTGTAGGCCGGCGCGGCGGTGAGCACGATGAGACGACCGGCACGGAAACTCTGAAGCGCCGCCCAGAGTGACTCGGCACCGGTGCGCGTGTAGAAGTTGTGGCCCGCCTGGGCGAGACCCGGAATCAATTCCGGGGACAGATCGGCGCCCAGCGTGATGACCAGGTAGTCGGCGGACAGTTTGTCGCCTGCCACGGTCACCAGTCGCCGATCGGGATCGATGTGCTCGACATTGCCGATGCGGACGTCGATGCCTTTAGGCGCCAGGCGTGCCAGCGGACGGGTGATCGCGTCAGCCGTGCGCCGGCCGACCATGAGCCACAGCAGTGACGGTGCGAACACGTGATCGCGCTCGCGATCGACCAGCACGACATGGTGCGCCTTCGGAAGACGCTTCCGGAGTGCCCGCGCGGTGGCGACACCGCCGACGCCGCCACCAAGAATGAGAATGGTCTTTGAGTCAGCCACAGGCGTCTGGTCCTTCGCTAGAACACGAGCGTGCGATCGGCCCACTGCACCCAATTGGTGAGCTCCTCGAGCGAGCTGCGATGCGTGGTGTCCGTCAGCTCGGCGTCCGTGATGCCTCTCGCGTCCATGCAGGTGGCGCACACGCCGATCTCGCCTCCGTGCCGTCCGACGTTTCGTAACATCACTTCCGTGTTGTAGTACCCCTGAGGGACCTTCTGGTCCTTCTTCGCGCAGGCGGCAGCATCCCCAATCAGGAACACCTTCACCTCCTCGCCGTCACGCTTGGACAACGCGCCCGCGAGGCGCAGCGCGTTGTAGCTGCGCTCGGTGCCATACGGTGGATCGTTCAGGATGAAGAGTGCTTTCGGCATGGGGTCACTCCGGCCTGTGCACAGCCAGGGCGCCGGCGCCCGTTTCAACGCGCCATCCCTGCGCACGCCATTCGGGCACGCCGTGCTCCATGCGGTGCGCGCGAAAGCCCTTCCGTCGCAGGACATCGACCGCATCGAGCGCCATCACGCAGTACGGACCGCGGCAATACGCGACGATGTCGCGGCGCTTCTGCAACGAGCCCACGTGCTTGCCGAGGTCTGCGAGAGGCACGGAGATCGCGCCCGCGATGTGAGCCGCCATGTACTCCTCCCGCGGACGGACGTCGAGGAGTGTGACCTCGCCGGCGCGGACACGGCGCACGAGCTCGTCGTTGTCCACCGGTTCCAGCGCGCCGCGTTCTTCCAGGTACTGGCGCGTGAGATGCTGGATTTCTGCCAGGCGTGACTCCGCCAGGCTTCGCAAGGAGAGAAAAAACTCGCCCACGTGAGGGTCCGCGAGCCGATACGTCACGTACAAGCCGGCCTTGTGGGCCTCGACCATGCGCGCGCGTCGGAGCACCTGTAAATGATGCGAGGTCGTGGCCACGCTCTGGCCGGTCTGCCGGGCGAGCGCTTCGACGGTCCGTGCCCCTTGCGACAGGAGGTCGAGGAGCTCGAGACGGTTCGGACTGGCGGTCGCCTGGCCGATGCGCGCAATCTGTCCGTAGATCGCGGTCTTCAGCGGCGCCGGGCGGGTCTTGACAGGCATAATCAAATAATCAAATATCTATTTGAATAATACCTGGACCGCCATCGCGACGTCAAGCCGCACCGCGGTGCTGGGGCCGAAGCCGCCGCTCACGATGTACAGTAGCGCTGACCGCGAGTCGGAGGCCTTGGAGGATGTGATGTTCAGATGGAGTCGTCCGTACGCCGGACATATCTTGGTCCTCGTCTCAGTCCTGAGTCTGGTAAGTGCGAGTGTTGCGGCCTGCGGCCGTTCCGGTCCGGGTGATCCGCCGGCAACCAATGGCAAGGAAGCGGGTCCAGCGCCCGCGTCCGTGGATCCGTCCGTCGAGCATCCTGAATGGGGCCAGGCCGTGCCGCTGACGGAGGAGTCCCTCACCGCGGCGGTCTCCTCTTATCTGAACGCTGAAGCGAGCCGCCAAGGCGGCAAGTTTGCGATCGATGATCCTGAGCAGAAGCAGCGATTGTCTTTGACCCCGACGACCGTCCATCGAGAGGGGATCCGGAAAATGGAAGACGGTAGGTACTTTGCGTGTGCGGACTTCAAAGGACAAGATGGCCGAACCTACGATCTCGACGTCACCATGCGCGCAAACGCCAGCGGGCTCCTCGCGGATGAGGTGTGGATTCACAAGCAGGACGGCACGCCCCGATATAACTGGGTGGAACGCCACGGTGTCTGGACGCGCGAGCCCGCGACAAAACCGTAGCGCTCCGGTTTCATGGCGAACAACACACTCGATCCTACGGCCGGTCTCGCAGGAGCACAGCCGGGGTCACGACCAACAGCCGGACTTGTGGCGGCGGCCATCGCATTCGCGGCAGTCTATCTGAACGCGGCGATCAGCTTGCGGCAAACCGCGCTCTTCCTGGTGGGAGCGTTCGCGGGAGTGGTCCTCTATCACGCCGCGTTCGGGTTCACCTCATCCTGGCGGACTTTCATCGCGGATCGTCGCGGAGCGGGCTTGCGCGCCCAGATGCTCATGCTGGCGCTCACCTGCGTCGTGTTCTTCCCGCTGCTCGCGGCTGGCTCAATCTTCGGTCAGACGGTCCGTGGTTCGATCGCCCCTCCCGGCGTGGCGGTTATCGTCGGCGCGTTCATCTTCGGCGTAGGCATGCAACTCGGCGGCGGGTGTGCCTCGGGCACGCTCTTCACAGCGGGCGGCGGCAACACTCGCATGGCCATCACGCTGCTCTTTTTCGTTGTCGGATCGCTGGTGGGGACGGCACACGCAACGTTCTGGGCCGCCACGCCGGCACTGGCCCCCACCTCGCTCGTGACGGTGATGGGTCCATGGGTGGGGCTCATGTTCAGCCTCGCGGTGTTCGGGGGCATCGCGTATATGACACGGGTCGCCGAGCGGCGCGCGCATGGTCAGCGCGCTGACGAGGATTCCGCGACGCCGCGCTGGCTCCGCGGGCCCTGGCCACTCGTGGCGGGCGCCGTGGGACTGGCCTTCGTCAACAGC
>JANNJO010000074.1:0-4275 GCA_031395755.1 Acidobacteriota bacterium | reverse complement strand
GCGTCGGGTGCCATAGGTGCGCACCCGCCGCACCTCACGCACCCCCCGCACCTTCCCCCGCCTCCGGCGGCATCGGCATAGCGTGGACGGATCGCGCCAGAACTATCGACTCCTAGTACCATTCCGTCGTGCCTCCGCGCGACCACACAGCTCCTCACCCGGCGCGTCCTGAGCCGGTGATTCCGCTCCGCGCCCGAACGCAGCAATTGGCGGCCGACCTCGCTGCCACTGTCCGCCTTGTCTGGTCCGCCAGTCCCGGCCTGCTGTCGCTGATTCTCTTCCTCAGCCTCCTGCTCGCCCTCGTGCCGGCGGCAACGCTCTGGGTCGGCAAGCTGCTGCTCGACGAAGTGGCGCGCGCAGTGACGGGCGGATTCCAGAGCGCTGACGCCGCGTATCGGCGGCTGGCGATGCTGCTGGCGGTGCAGGTGGGCATCGCCATCTTTGCGTCGCTGGTGCAGACCATCTACGGTGCATCGCGCGAGTTGCTCGGCGACACGCTGCAGAACCGCATCAGCCTGCGGATTCTTAACAAAGCCACGGCGCTCGACGTCGAGAGCTTCGAGAACGCGGACACCTACGACGCGCTGCGGAACGCGTACAACGAGGTCGGCTCGCGCCCGCTCGGCGTCATGTTTCAGCTGATTGGGATCGCGCAGGCGCTGATCACGCTGGCGTCCATCGGCAGCCTCATGACGCGGCTCGGCTGGGAGGTGCTGCCGCTGGTGCTGCTGGCCAGCATTCCAGGCGTGATCGTCTCCAGCCGCTTTGGCGCCGAAAGTTACCGCGTCATGCGCCGCCGGGCGACGGATGCGCGCCATCAGAACTACCTGGGTTCGCTATTGACCTCCGACACACTGGTGAAGGAAGTGCGGCTGTTCGGCTTCGAAGGCTATCTACTGAAAGGCTGGCAGGAGTACTACATCAAGTTCCGCACCCAGTTCGTCAGCCTGCTCATGCGGCGCAGCGCATGGGGGCTCGCGGCCACGCTCGGCTCTTCGCTGCTGATTGCACTCGCGACGTTGTCGGTTCTTCGACGCGCTGCTCAGGGCACGATCACCGTCGGCGACTTCTCCCTCTTCATCGGGGGCATCATTCAGATCCAGAGCCAGTTCGCCGGACTGCTAACCAGCATCACCGGCATCTACGAGAGCCTGTTGTACATGCGCAACCTGTTCGAGTTTCTCGAGCTGCCGTCGCGCGATCTGGAGCAAGGCGAACAATGGAGGGGGCCCATCGACTCGATCGAGTTCGAACACGTCAGCTTCCGTTATCCGCTGACGGACCGTGACGTGTTGTCCGACGTGTCCTTTGCGGTCACCAAAGGCCAGGCGCTCGCGCTCGTCGGCGAAAACGGTGCCGGCAAAACGACGATCGTCAAGCTGGTGACGCGATTGTTCGAGCCGACCTCTGGCCGGATTCTGTTGAACGGCATGGACGCGTCCCGCTTCAGTCCGCGCAGCGTGCAGCGCGAGATGAGCATCATCTTTCAGGACTACGGACAGTATCAGATGACCGCGCGCGAGAACATCGCGATCAGCCGCACAGACATGATGGCTGATGACGTCGCCGTTGAGCGCGCCAGCGAAAAATCTGGAGCGGTCGAGATCGTGAACGATCTGCCCGAAGGCTACGAGACAATGCTCGGGCGGCTGTTCCCGGGCGGCCGCCAGTTGTCCGGCGGCCAGTGGCAGCGGCTCGCGCTTGGCCGACTCTACTTCCGGCCCGCATCGGTGCAGATCTTCGACGAGCCGACCGCCGCCCTTGACGCGATTGCCGAGGCGGCAATGATCGACCGATTACGCGAGCACGGCCGCGATCGGCTGACGATGCTGATTTCGCATCGTTTCTCCACGGTGCGACTGGCCGAGCACATCGTTGTGCTGCACGAAGGCGGGGTCGTCGAATCCGGTTCACATGAAACGCTACTGGCAAAGGGCGGCATTTACGCCACGCTGTTCAACCTTCAGGCACGGGGCTATTCGAGCACCCCCATAGTCAAGTCTTTGCTTCTCAGCTAGTTACCACCACTTACACAAGTCTTACAAACGTCTCAGGCGGGCCTTGCTATTGTCATAGGGCACCTTTTCCCAATTCCAGGAGCTGAACACAGTGTCTTCAATCGCCGCCCCCGCCGGGCGCTACAGCAAGTTTTCATGGTCGACCGCTTTCTTCATGGCCCTGTTCCACATCGGCGCGGTGTGGGCGCTGTTTCAGTTCACCTGGTCCGGGCTGGCCGTGTTCTTCATCACCTATTACATTTCGCTCTAGCTCGGCATCGGGATGGCGTATCACCGGTTGCTCACGCACCGATCCTACAAGACCCCGAAAGTCGTTGAATATTTCCTGACCACGTGCGCCACCCTCGCGCTCGAAGGCGGACCGCTCTTCTGGGTCGCCACCCATCGCAAACACCATCAGCATTCCGACACCGAGCACGATCCCCACACGCCGCGGCACGGCGGGTTCTGGGCCCACATGGGCTGGATTGTGTTCGGCGACGCGCTCCACAACGACAACACCATCACGGCGAAGTACGCGCCGGATCTGGGCCGTGACAAGTTTCACGTCTGGATCAGCAAGTACCACTGGGTGCCGCTCACCACGCTCGGCCTCGTACTCCTCGCCCTCGGCGGATGGAACTGGGTGCTCTGGGGAGTGTTCCTCCGGACGACCGTCGGCCTGCATGCCACCTGGCTCGTGAACTCTGCCACGCACATGTGGGGCTCGCGCCGCTTCGACACGCGCGACGATTCGCGGAACAGCTGGTGGGTGGCCGCGCTCAGCTTCGGCGAAGGCTGGCACAACAACCACCACGCGCATCCCACCTCGGCCGCGCACGGCCTGGCGTGGTACGAGATCGACATCACCTACATGCACATCCGCGCGCTCGAGATGATCGGGCTGGCGTCCCAGGTCCGCCGAGCCTCCGTGGACGAAAGCCTGGAAGAAGCCGCGTGATCTAGATCTATAGATCCTAGATCTCTAGATCTATAGTTACCTCGTGTCCGTCGCCCCCGGCCGCCAAGGAGCCATCGCGTTCTTCGTCACGTTCTGCGTATGCCTGGTGGCGCTCGCGATGGCGTTGAACGTCGGATGGGTGGTCCTCACCCTTCGCGAAATCGTTCCCCTCCTGCTCGGCAGCCTCGTGTTTGCCGCCATCATCACCGGCCTCATCCTCAATACGATCTTCCTCGTGCGCGAAATCCGGCGCAACGAGCAGCACGATGCGTTCGTCAACTCGGTGACGCACGAGCTCAAGACGCCGGTGACGTCGATACGCCTCCATCTCGAAACGCTCAAGGCGCGGGGTGTGGCGATCGATGACGCCAGGCGGTTCGAATTTTATGATGTGATGCTGCAGGACGGCGACCGGCTCATGCATCTGATCGAGCAGGTCCTGAGCGCAGGACAGAAAGGACGCGTACCGCTGCAGCAGGAGCGCATCGACTTGCGTGCGCTGGCGCACGACTGCATCACGCTCACACGAACGCAGCGGCATCTGGCGCCGGAGGCGCTGCAGCTCCTGTCGGGCGCGGGCGAACCGGTCGAGGTCATGGGGGATCCCGACCACCTTCGAGGCGCGATCCTCAACCTTCTGGACAACGCCGTGAAGTACTCGCGCGAGAATGTCCATGTCGAGGTCGAGGTCGGCAAGGGCGAGAAGGATCTTGCCGTGGTTCGGGTGCGCGACCGGGGCATCGGCATTCCACCGAAGGAAACCAAGCGTATTTTTGGCCGCTTCTACCGCACGCCCTGGGCGCTGACCCAGCGCGTCAAAGGCACCGGCCTCGGCCTGTTCATCGTCGCGCAGACCGCCAAGCGCCACGGTGGGCGCGCGTTCGCGTCCAGCGATGGCGTCGGGCGCGGCGCGACATTCACGCTCGAGCTTCCTTCCGCGCCGCCGGCGCGGTCGCTGTCCCTGTAACCTGATGCCAAGGCTGCTCATCGTCGAAGACGAGGCGCACATCGCGTCCGGCCTCCGCTACAACCTCGAAGCCGACGGCCACGACGTGACCCTCACGGACAACGGCGAGGCCGCGCTGGAGGCACTCGCCGCAAACCCCTCTGACATCGATCTGGTCGTGCTCGACGTGATGCTTCCCGGCATCGACGGATTCACCGTCGCGTCGCGGATGCGGGCGCAGGGATCGCTCACGCCGATTCTCATGCTGACCGCGCGCGGCCGTGCCGAAGACGTGCTCCGGGGGTTCGAGGCGGGCGCGGACGACTATCTGCCGAAGCCGTTCGAGCTGTCGATCCTGCTTGCGCGCATCA
>JANNJO010000019.1:0-1967 GCA_031395755.1 Acidobacteriota bacterium | reverse complement strand
CCGGCTGTTGCCAGCGTCACCGTCCGTGGTCCGCAGAAAATTGCAGGATCGGGAGATACGCCGAGCCGCCGCAGAATATTCGTCTGCAGCCCAAAGACTGCTGCCGAAGACCTGGGTTGCGCGAAGAGAATTTTCTCATCTCTCGCGCGCCGGGCATATCGCCGGCCCGTCACCGACGCCGATCTTCAGACGCTCCTGGCGATTTATGAAGCTGATCGCGCCGAGGGCGGATTCGAGGGCGGCATCAAGCAGGGTTTGGAGCGCATCCTCGTGAGCCCCCAGTTCCTCTTCCGTATCGAGCGTCAGCCGGCGGAACTTGCGCCAGGCGCTGTTTACCGAATCAGTGATCTGGAACTGGCCTCACGCCTGTCCTTTTTCCTGTGGAGCAGCATTCCTGACGACGAACTGCTCGACCTCGCGGCGCGCGGGAAGCTCAGCCGTCGATCGGTGCTGGATCAACAGGTGCAAAGGATGCTTCGCGATCCCCGTTCGGAGGCGCTCGCCACCAACTTCGCGGCTCAATGGTTGTACTTGCGCGATGTGCAGGCGAAGACGCCGAGCCCGCGGTTGTTCCCCGACTTTGACTTGAGCTTGCGCGAAGCCTTCGAGCGCGAAACGACCCTGTTCCTCGAAAGTGTCTTCCGCGAGGACCGGAGCGTGATCGACCTGCTCCGCGCGAACGACACGTTCATGAACGAACGGCTCGCCAGGCATTACGGCGTGCCGAATGTGTTCGGGAACGCCTTCCGCCGCGTCAGGCACGCCGACGACAGTCCGCGGCGCGGGCTGGGGTTGTTGGGGCACTCCAGTATTCTCACGCTCACGTCGTATGCGAACCGCACGTCTCCGGTGCTCCGGGGGAAATACGTCCTGGGGAATCTCCTTGGCGCGCCTCCGGCACCGCCGCCGCCGAATATCCCCGCGCTGGCAACCGAAAGCAAGGATTCCGGGAAAGTCCTCCCAATGAGAGAGGCTATGGCCCAGCACCGGGCAAATCCCGCGTGCGCAAGCTGCCATGCGGCCATGGATCCGATCGGCTTTGCGCTGGATAATTTTGACGCCCTCGGAAGGTGGCGGACCGTTGATGCCTCTGGCGTTAAAATCGATCCGTCGGGTGTATTGCCGGACGGCACGCGGTTCGAGGGAGTGGCCGGGCTGCGGCAGGTCCTGCTAAGCGAGCCCGAGCGGTTCGTGAGCACCTTGACGGAAAACCTGCTGGCGTACGCCCTCGGCCGCAGCCTCGAGCATGACGATCGGCCTGTGGTTCGATCGGTCGTGCGAAGCTCGGCGCCCCGCGATTACCGTTTTTCGGAGTTGGTTCTAGGCGTGGTAAACAGCATACCCTTCCAGATGAGGAAGGCCGAGGCTCAGCAGGTGAGCAGCGCGTCGGCCGCGCATTGAGGAATGAAAAAGTCATGATCATCACCAAGCGGGCACTGCCGCGGCGGACGTTTTTGCGCGGGTTGGGCGTGACTGTGGCCCTGCCATTTCTTGATGCGATGGTTCCAGCGCTGTCAGCGCGAGCGGCCAAGCCGGCCGTCAGACTTGGATTCGTCTATGTTCCAAACGGCACGATTCAGCCGATGTGGGTTCCCGCGAAGACGGGGAAGAACTTCGAGCTGTCGCCTATCCTGAGCCCGCTCGCCCCCCTTCGCGACCGCATCACTGTCTTGAGCGGCCTCGCGCACCGGCAGGCGGACAACCTCGGCGACGGAAACGGCGATCATGCGCGCGGAACCGCTGTGTGGCTCACCGGCGTCCACGCGTGGGACCGGAACCGCGGCGGCGCTGAAGGCGTGCGACTCGCGACCAGCGCCGACCAAATCGCCGCCCAGGTGATTGGCCGGGAGACGCGGCTGCCGTCGCTCGAGCTGAGCCTCGAAAGCCCGACACAGATTGGCTGCGATTCTGAGGACTGCTTCTTTTCGAACACCATCTCGTGGAAGTCGCCCACAACTCCGCTGCCG
>JANNJO010000505.1:0-11576 GCA_031395755.1 Acidobacteriota bacterium | reverse complement strand
CGCCGGCTGTCAAGCGTCGGCGGGTTGCTGAATCTCTTGAACGCTGCTTAAGCGTCGAGCACGCACACACCACCGACTCTGCTGGTTCCGGTCGTCGGAACCCGCTTTCGAGTAGTCGGTTTAGTGGTGCGCGCGGACATTGACTGAGGAGTATACCCGAATCGTAGAGGGTTTGACCTGAACCTGACAGAATGTTAATCTAGGACCAAATCAGTCGGACTTACCGGCCTCTACAGCATGATTGCCATAAGCCAGAACGCCGCCAACCAAATCCACAAAATGCTGGCCAAAAACGGCTTGGAAGGCGGGGGGCTCCGCGTCGGGATTAAAGCCGGGGGTTGTTCGGGCTACGAATACACCTTCGCCTGGGAGAAAGAACCCCGAGCGACAGACGGTGTCTTCGTCGGTCCTGGCGGGGCCCGAATTTTCGTCGATCCAAAGAGCTATGGACTGCTCCACGGCACGGAACTCGACTACGACACGAGCCTGATGAGCCGCGGTTTCCAGTTCAACAATCCCAACGCCACAAGCACCTGCGGGTGCGGGCTTTCTTTTAACGCATGACGAATCCCTAATCCCTAATCCCGACAGCGAAGCACCCTATGTCTACATCCACCGACACGATTGAAGAACTCGCCACGCGCGAATACAAGTACGGGTTCGTCACCGATATCGAAGCGGAAGAGATCCCGAAGGGGTTGAGCGAAGACGTCGTCCGGATCATCTCCGCCAAGAAGAACGAGCCCGAGTGGCTGCTCGAGTGGCGGCTCAAGGCCTTCCGCATCTGGCAGAAGATGAAGGAGCCGACGTGGCACAACGTGAAGTACGCCCCGATCGACTACCAGGACATCATTTATTACTCTGCGCCGAAGCAGAAGCCGAGCCTGAAAAGCCTCGACGAGGTCGATCCGGAAATCCGGAAGACGTTTGACAAGCTGGGCATTCCGATCGAGGAGCAGAAGCTCTTCTCGGGTGTCGCGGTGGACGCGGTGTTCGACAGCGTGTCGGTGGCGACGACCTTCAAGGCGAAGCTGGCCGAGAGCGGCGTCATCTTCTGTTCGTTTTCCGAGGCCGTGCAGCACCATCCTGACCTCATCAAGAAGTATCTCGGGTCGGTGGTGCCGCACACGGATAACTTCTTCGCGGCGCTCAATTCCGCGGTTTTCTCGGACGGCTCGTTCGCCTACATCCCGAAGGGCGTCCGCTGCCCGATGGAACTCTCGACCTATTTCCGCATCAACGCGAAGGGCTCCGGACAGTTCGAGCGCACGCTGATCGTGGCCGAAGAAGGCGCGTACGTGAGCTACCTCGAGGGTTGCACGGCGCCGATGCGCGACGAGCACCAGTTGCATGCGGCGGTGGTCGAGCTCGTGGCGCTCGATAACGCCACCATCAAGTACTCGACGATTCAAAACTGGTATCCGGGCGACAAGGACGGCAAGGGCGGCATCTATAACTTCGTGACCAAGCGCGGCCACTGCATCGGCGTCAACTCGAAGATCACCTGGACGCAGGTGGAAACCGGTTCGGCCATCACCTGGAAGTATCCAAGCTGCATCCTGCAGGGCGACAACTCGATCGGCGAGTTCTACTCGGTGGCGACGACCAACAACATGCAGCAGGCCGATACCGGCACGAAGATGATCCATCTCGGAAAGAACACTCGGAGCACGATCGTCTCGAAGGGCATTTCCGCGGGCAAGGGGCAGAACACGTATCGCGGCCAGGTACGGATTGCCAAGAAGGCGACCGGCGCGCGCAACTACTCGCAGTGCGACTCGCTGCTCATCGGAGACAAGTGCGGCGCGCACACCTTCCCGTATCTGGAAATCGGCAACACCACCGCCAAGGTGGAGCACGAGGCATCCACGTCGAAGATCGGCGAGGACCAGATTTTCTACTGCCGCCAGCGCGGCCTCTCTGCGGAGGACGCGGTGAACATCATCGTCAGCGGCTTCTGCAAGGACGTCTTCCGCGAGCTGCCGATGGAATTCGCGGTCGAGGCGCAAAAACTGCTCAGCGTGAGCTTGGAAGGATCGGTCGGTTAGCGAATGTTAGAGATTAAGAATCTGCAGGTCAGCGGCGGGGGCAAGGAAATCCTGCGCGGCATCAATCTCACGGTCGGGAAGGGCGAAGTCCACGCCATCATGGGTCCGAACGGCTCGGGAAAGAGCACGCTCGCACGCGCGATCGCCGGCCATCCGGAATACGAAGTCACCGGCGGTTCCGTCACCTACGAGCGCCAGGATTTGCTGGCGCTGGCGCCGGAAGAGCGCGCACGCGAAGGCGTGTTCATGGCCTTCCAGTACCCCGTCGAGATTCCCGGCGTCAACAACGCCTACTTCCTGAAGGCGGCGATCAACGCGAAGCGGAAGCATCAGGGCCTTCCCGAGCACGACGCAATGGAATTCATGTCGCTCGTGCGCGAGAAAGCCAAGATCCTCCACCTCGACCCTGACCTGCTGACCAGGCCGGTGAATGAAGGGTTCTCGGGCGGCGAGAAGAAACGCAATGAGATCTTCCAGATGGCCGTCCTCGAGCCGAAGCTGGCCGTGCTCGACGAGACAGATTCCGGCCTCGACATCGACGCGCTCAAGACCGTGGCCGAGGGCGTGAACGCCATGCGCTCGCCAGACCGGTCGATCATCGTCATCACTCACTATCAGCGCCTGTTGAACTTCATCGAACCCGACTTCGTGCACGTGCTGCAGGACGGACGCATCGTGCGCTCGGGCGGCAAGGAACTAGCGCTGCAACTCGAAGACAAGGGCTACAGCTGGATCGAGGCTGAGCCCCAGTTGATGTAGCCCGGGAGCCCACACTCGAATGTCTCAAGTCGTCGAACAGGACAGACCCGCCAGCCCGCAGCTGGCACATTACACCGCCGAGTACCTGCGCGCGGTCGCGCACGGGCCGTCGCAGCCGCGCTGGATGGCGCAGGCGCGCGAACGCGCGATTGCGCACTTCGAGCGTCTCGGCTTTCCGACCACGAGGCTTGAGCAGTGGCGCTTTACGAGCGTCGCGCCGATCGCGGAGCGGAGGTTTGTGCTCGCCAGCGATGGGGCGGGCCACGTGCACCCGAAACAGACCGCGGCGCTCAGCGCGCCGGCGGCGCATGCGGTGTGCGTGAACGGCCGGTTCGCGTCAAAGCTGTCGTCGGTGGAGAAGCTGCCGAAAGGCGTGCAGGTTCTCAGCCTCGAAGCCGCGCTGACATCGAATCCGGGTCTGGTCGAGCCGTACCTCGGCAGGCTGACCCTGACACAGACGAGCGCGTTCACCTCGCTGAACGCGGCGTTTCTGCGCGATGGCGTCGTGGTGATCGTCGCTCCCGGCGTCGTGTTGGAGCAGCCGATCGAAGTGGTCTTCGCGTCGGTGTCCGAGAGTGGAGGCAGCGTATCGCACCCGCGGTTGCTGATCGTCGCCGGCGAGGGCTCGCAGATTACGGTGCTGGAGCGGTATGTCGGGACGGGCGCCGCGTTTACGAACGCCGTCGGCGAGGTCTGGCTGGGCGCCAATGCGGTCATCGACCACTACAAGCTGCAGGAAGAACCGTCCGACTCGTTCCACATCGCCAGCATGTTCCTTCACGGAGCGCGCAACGGCAACTTTTCCTCGCACTCGCTGACCTTCGGCGGCGGGCTGGTCCGCAACGACGTCCTGGCGACCCTGGACGGCGAAGGCATCGACTGCACGCTCAACGGGCTCTACGTGGGCCGGGACACGCAACTGATCGACAACCATACGACCATTGACCACGCGATGCCGCACTGCGACAGCCACGAAATTTACAAGGGCATCCTCGCGGAGCATTCGCGCGCCGTGTTCAACGGCAAGATCATCGTGCGTCCGGACGCGCAGAAAACCGACGCGAAACAGACGAACAAGGCGCTGCTGCTCTCGGACGACGCGAACATCAATACCAAGCCGGAGCTCGAAATTTTCGCGAACGACGTCAAGTGCACCCACGGCGCGGCCATCGGGCAGCTCGACGAGACGGCGATGTTCTACCTGCGGTCGAGGGGCCTGGGCGTCTCGGAATCGCGCGCGATGCTCGTGCACGCGTTCGCCGGCGACATCCTGAACCGCGTCAAGATCGCCCCGGTGCGTGAGTATCTCGAAGGCATCCTGACGGCCCGCCTCCCCCATGTTGAGTAATACCGTCTCCGCGTTCGACGTCCAGAAGATCCGCCGCGACTTCCCGATATTGAATCAGCGCATTCACGGCAATGCGCTCGTCTATTTAGACAACGCCGCCACGACGCAGAAGCCACAGGCCGTCATCGACGCGATGGTCCGCAGCTATGCGGAGGACAACGCCAACATCCATCGCGGCGTTCATCTTCTGAGCGAGCGCGCGACGCGGGCCTACGAAGAGGCGCGCGAAAAGGTTCAGAAGTTCCTCAACGCGCCCAGCGCGCGCGAGATCATTTTCGTGCGCGGCACTACCGAGGGCATCAACCTCGTGGCGCAGACCTTCGGCCGCGCGCACGTCGCGCAGGGGGACGAGGTGCTCATCACCGAGATGGAGCACCACTCGAACATCGTGCCCTGGCAGATGCTCTGCGACGAGAAGGGCGCACGGCTCACGGTGCTGCCCATTACCGATGAGGGAGAGCTGCGGATCGACCTGCTCGACGGTCTGCTGACCGAGCGCACCAGGATTGTTGCCGTCGCGCATGTATCGAACGCGCTCGGAACGGTCAACCCCATCAACATCATCGTTGAAAAGGCCCACGCGCGCGGCATTCCCGTGCTCGTGGACGGCGCGCAGGCTGTCGCGCACTTGCCGGTCGACGTGCAGGCGCTCGGCGCCGACTTCTACGCCTTCTCGGGACATAAGCTGTTTGGTCCGACGGGCATCGGCGTGTTGTGGGGCCGTCTGCCGTTGCTCGAGGCGATGCCTCCCTATCAGGGCGGCGGCGACATGATCAGCGCCGTCACCTTCAAAAAGACGACGTATAACGCGGTGCCCAACAAGTTCGAGGCCGGCACGCCGAACATCGCCGGCTCCGTCGGGCTCGGTGCGGCGATTGACTACGTCAAGAGCCTCGATTTCAAGGCGATGCAGGCACATGAAGACGAGTTGCTCGCGTACGGCACCAGGGCGCTGACGGCTGTGCCCGGCATTCGGATTGTCGGAACCGCGGCGCACAAGGCCAGCGTCCTATCTTTTGTGATGGAGGACGTGCACCCGCACGACATCGGCACGATTCTCGACCAGCAGGGCGTCGCCATCCGCACCGGCCACCATTGCACGCAGCCGCTGATGGAACGGCTGTGCGTTCCGGCGACGGCCCGCGCCTCGCTGGCGCTATACAATACGAAAGAGGAGATCGACGCGCTCGTCGGCGCCCTCGCCAGGGTGCGGGAGATATTCGCCTAATGGACTTACGGGAGCTGTACCAGGAAGTGATCCTTGACCACAACAAACGGCCGAGGAATTTTCGCGTACCCGATCCCGTCAACCGAAAAGCGGAGGGTTACAACCCTCTCTGCGGCGACAAAATCACCGTCTTCCTGTACATCGAAGGGGATCTGATCAAGGATCTCGGCTTCCAGGGAACGGGTTGCGCCATTTCGAAGGCCTCGGCCTCGATGATGACCGACGCGCTCAAAGGCAAGACGCTTTCGGAAGTGGACGCCTTCTTCGAGCGGTTCCACACGATGCTGACGGTGCCGGCGACCTCGGACGTCGAAATGGAGGCGCTGGGCAAACTGGCGGTGCTATCGGGCGTGCGCGAATACCCCATGCGCGTGAAGTGCGCGAGCCTGGCGTGGCACACGCTGAAGGCCGCAATGCAGGCGGAACACGATGTCGTCTCCACTGAATAGCGATCCCTCGATCGAGCGCATCATTCCGCTTGCCGACGCGCCGGCTCCGGCTCCGCAGCCTGCGGAGGCGACCGCGTCTCCAGCGGGCGGCGCATTTATCCGCGATCCCCTGAATTCGCTTAAGTTCCAGCCTCAGATGGTCGAGGCCGTCTCGAAAGTGTTCGACCCGGAAATCCCGGTCAACATCTACGAGCTCGGCCTGATCTACGACATGGACGTCGACAGCACGGCCAACGTCAGAATTCGGATGACGCTGACGGCGCCCGCATGCCCTGCGGCCCAGACGATCCCCGTTGACGTCGAGCGCCGTGTGCGTGAGGTCGCGGGCTTGAACGATGTGAAGGTCGAAGTCGTCTGGGATCCGCCCTGGACGCGGGATCGGATGTCGGAGGCTGCCAAGCTATCGCTCGGTATGATGTAGTTACTCCGTCCAGTGCCGCGTCAGCACCGCCATGATCGGATAGCGATTCCGAATCTCCACCACCTTGTCGTAATACTCCTTCTTCGAGAAGTCCCCCACCAGATACCGGTTTCGTAACAGGCGCAACTCATAGCGATAAATCTCGTTAACGGCCGCGCGAGCCGCAGTTGGCGGGGTCGTCGGCTTCGGCATGACGCCGTGATGGGCGAGCAGCGTCAGGATTTCGGCCTTGTAGCGATAGGTCACGGAAACTCCGATAAGATGATCGCTTGAACCCCTCGACACCCGCGTCGCCGGCATCCTCTCAGCGGAACGCTGCGCGAAGCAGCCGTCGAGAAGCTGCTCCAGGGCACCACGACGGTCAGCGAGATGATTCGCGTCACCGGTAAATGAGCCCTCGCCGGCCCCGAAAGGCATCTCAGCTCGCGACCGCTCTCATCGAGCACAGCTCCGACGCGATTGCGCTCGTCGACGAGACCGGGATGGTCCTCTACGCGAACCCCGCAACCGCCGGTATGCTGGGCCTGTCCATCACCGAGATCGTGAGCTCGAACGTGTTCCGCTGGGTGCACGACGACGATATGCTGCAGTTCAAGGCCAATTTTGCCAAGAGCGCAACACGGCCCGGCGTACCGGTGAAGAACAACTTTCGGCTGCGGCACAAGGACGGCACCTGGCGGCACCTCGAAAGCGTCGGCGTGAACCGCCTCGACGATCCCGGCATCCGCGGCATCATCATCAACTACCACGATGTGACGGACGGCAAGCGGGCCGAAGAAGCGCTCCTCGAAGGCGAGGCGCGGTACCGGCAGTTGACGGAGCAGGCGACCGATATCATCTATACCTGCGATCTCGAGGGACGGTTCACGTTCGTCAACCCTACGGCGACGAGGCTGATGAAGTACACCGAGCAGGAACTGCTCGGACGCCACTTCCTTACCCTGATTCGAAACGACTATCAGCCGCGGGCGGAGGAATTCTACAACCGCCAGCGCAAGGAGCACATCCGTTCGACCTATTTCGAACTCCCCGCCGTTGCGAAGGACGGCTCCGAGGTCTGGGTTGGCCAGAGCGTGCAGATCGTCGTGGAACACGGCAGGCCGGTCGGGGTGCAGGCGATCGCCCGCGACATCACCGCCCGGCTCGCGCTCGAGGATCAGCTGCGACAGGCGCAAAAGATGGAAGCCATCGGCCGCCTTGCCGGCGGCGTGGCCCACGACTTCAACAACGTGCTGACGGCGATTCTCGGATCGGCCGATCTGCTGTCGTTGATGCTCGAGCCGGATGATCCGAAGTGGGCTGAGGCGGACGCCATCAAGCGGGCCGCCGGCCGTGGCGCCGGCCTCACGAAGCGTCTCCTCTCCCTCAGCCGGCCTCACCGCGCCGCGGCCACCGTCGTCGATCTCGTCTCCGCCGTCAGCAATATGGAACCGATGCTGCGACGCCTGATGCTCGACAAGATCGCCATCAGCGTCACGTCCACCAGTCTGCCAATCCTGGTTCGCGCCGATGACAGCGCGCTCAGTCAGATCGTGCTCAACCTCGTCGTCAATGCGCGCGACGCCATGCCGAATGGCGGCACGGCGACGATCGACTTGGGAATCGTCGATTTACAGGATCCGATCGCGCCACGGCTGGGCATCCTCCCAGGCCAGTACGCCGGCATGAGCGTGCGCGACACCGGCGAGGGAATTCCTGCCGACATACAGCGGCACCTGTTCGAGCCGTTCTTCACGACAAAACCCGCCGAGCAGGGCACGGGCCTCGGCCTGTCGATTGTCTACGGGATCGTCAAAGGACTAGGCGGAGCGATCGAGGTGCAGAGCGAGGTTGGGCAGGGCGCGACGTTTACGATCTACATGCCGCTGGTGGCCGATGGGGAATAGGTCCATCGTCCATCGTCGGCGGTGCTACTTGCCTGCTTTCACTTCGGCGACGATCTTCTCCGCGAGCGGCGGGCTGACCGCGCACGTTGAGTCGTTGATGCGGCACTGAGCGATCGTCAGCCCGCAGCCGCAGCCGCAGGCCTCCTCGTTGAGGCGCTTGAGAGCCGCTGTCCGTTGCGCCGGCGTGAGCGACGCGAGGTCGAGGCCGGGAATGTCGGTCGCCTGGGCATTGCTGGCAAGCACGGCCTGGCTGCTGTCCGGTCCGTATTCGACCTCAGCATCAACCGGGAGCTTCGCGAGCACCCGCGTTTCAAGCTCTAACTGCGCGGGCCGAATCTGGCCCACGTGCTTCACCATCATCTTCAAGTCCGGGCCGACCACGAAGGTCGTCGGCAACGCGAAGATGCCGGGGAACGCCGCGGTCAGCTCGGGCGTTTCCATCACAATCGGATAATTGATCTTGTAATCGGCCACGAACCTGGACACGGCATCGGTCTGGCCCTCATCGGACGAAACGCCGATGATAATCAGCTGATCCTTGTACTGCTCCTGCAGCTTGACCAGATCGGGAATTTCCGCGCGGCAAGGTGGACACCACGTCGCCCAGAAATTGAAGATCGTCACCTTGCCCGCCAGATCCTGGTTCGTAATCGTACGGCCGTCGAGCGTGGTCATCGTCAGGTTGGGAATCGCAGCGGGATTTTTGACGAACCGCACCCTCGCCTTTCCTCCAGGCGCGCCAGTTTCTGGCGCCGAGGTGAGCTCCTGGCCCACCCGCTGGGTGTAGCGGGCCGCCATGAAGCCGCCCACGCCAAGTGCCGCGACGACCAGAATTCCCAGTAGAGCCTTCGTGTTCATAGATATTTCAGAGGGCCGACCGCCGGCCCGCTCCGCTCGTTTCAGGAACCGCCTTGGGGGGCTCCGGGGTGAAGTCCTCACCGGGGTTCACAAAGCGATCTTTCTCGATCTTATATTGCTTGTCGTGCAGATGCCTATATCGCCCGTTGATCGCCAGCAGCTTGTCGTGCGTCCCTCGCTCGACGATCTCGCCACCCTCGAGCACCAGGATCTGATCGGCGCTCCGGATCGTCGACAGCCGGTGCGCGATGACGAAGGTCGTTCTACCCCGTCGGAGAGCCTGCAGACCGTCCTGAATGAGCGCTTCGCTCTCGCTGTCGAGGCTCGATGTCGCCTCGTCCAGGATCAGCACGCGGGGATCGGCGAGAATCGCTCGAGCAATCGCGACGCGCTGCCGCTGGCCGCCGGACAGTCTGACGCCGCGCTCGCCCACAATCGTCTCGTATTTATTCGGGAACTTGTCGACAAACTCGTCGCAATGTGCGATGCGGCTGACGGCCCGCACATCCTCCATGGTCGCGCTCGGGCGTGAAAACCGGACATTCTCCGCCACCGTGCCGTCGAACATGAAATTGTCCTGCAGCACGACGCCGAGTTGCGCCCGATAGTCCCGTAGCCGCACGGAGGCAAGGTCGCGGCCATCGACGAGCACACGCCCCTCTCGCGGACGGTTGAAGGCCATTACCAGACTGATCAGCGTGCTCTTGCCAGATCCGCTCGATCCCACCAGCGCCGTCGTGGTACCGGCCACTGCGGAAAATGAGACACTCTTCAGCACCCGCGCACCCGCGTCGTACTCGAACGAGACGTCCTCGAAGACCACTTCACCGTCCAGCACGCCCAGGGGCTCACGGGACGCGTCTTCGTCGTCTTCCGTCGCCATCGCCTTGATCTCGCGGATACGATCGAGGCCGGCGAGCGCCTCGGACAGCTGTGTGCCGATCGACGACATCTGGATCAACGGCGCTGCCAGCATACCGACGAAGAAAATGTACATCACGAAGTCGCCCAGCGTCATGGTGCCGGCGAGAATCGCGCGCCCCCCCACGACCATCATCACGACGCCAATGGCGCCGATGACGACGCCGCCAAAGGACGTCACCGCCGAAATTCCGGTGAGCGTCTTGCGAACGTTGTCGAACAGCCCCTGGATGCCGGTCGCGAACACGCGATCTTCGCGCTCCTCGGCGATGTAGGCCTTGACGATGCGGATGCCGCCAAACGATTCCGCAAGCCGCCCGGAAATCTCAGCGGTGATCTTTCCTCGATCGCGAAACAGCGGTCGAAGCCTTCCGAACGCAACGATCATGCCGCCCGCGAAGGCCGTCAGCACGAGGATGCTGATCAGCGTCAGCTGCCAGTTCAGGTAGAACAACACGGCCAGCGCGATCACGGCCGTCACGAGGCCGCCGACCAGCTGCACCAGCCCCGATCCAACGAGATTCCGGATACCGTCTGCGTCGTTCATGACCCGCGAGATCAGCACGCCCGTCTGCGTCGAATCGAAGTAGCTCGTCGGCAGCCGCGTGATATGCCGCTGCATGCTGATGCGCATGTCGGCAATCGCGCGCTGCGCCGCCACGCCGAGCACCTGCGAGAGCGAAAATGCCGTTGCCGCGTCCACGACGGTCGCGGCCCCGGCTGCAAGAGCGAGCGGCATCAGCAACTCCGCCCGCCCCTGCCCGATGACGTCGTCGATGAGGAATTTGGAGGTGGCCGGAAGGACCAGGCCGGCGAGGCGGTTGACGAGCATCAAGGCGAGGCCAAGAGCCAGACGAGCCCGATGGGCCCAGACCAGCTCCCGGGCCTCCGCCCAGGCGTTCGCAATGTTCGTCTTCTTCTTGGTGGAGTCAGCCACTGCGTGACGCTTACTTAGACGCACATTCTAGCGGGTGAGTTTCCGGTATTTGATGCGATGCGGCTGATCGGCCGCCGTCCCCAGCCGGCGATGCCGATCGGCCTCGTAATCCTGGTAGTTTCCCTCAAACCACACCACCTGGCTCTCACCCTCGAACGCGAGCATGTGAGTGGCGATGCGGTCGAGGAACCACCGATCGTGGCTGATCACCACCACGCAGCCGGCAAAGCCCAGAAGCGCCTCTTCGAGCGCGCGGAGCGTGTCGACGTCGAGGTCATTGGTGGGCTCGTCCAGCAGCAGCACATTGCTGCCCGCCTTCAGGAGCTTCGCCAGGTGCAGACGATTGCGCTCTCCCCCGGACAGCTCGCCGACAAGGCGCTGCTGATCGCGCCCCTTGAAGTTGAACCAGGATACGTAGGCGCGCGACGCGACCGTTCGCTTGCCGAGCACGATCTCCTCGTCGCCACCGCTGATCTCGTCGTGAACGGTCTTGTTGGCGTTCAGGGAGTCGCGGCTCTGATCGACGTGCCCGAGCTGCACCGTCTCGCCGAGACGCAGCGTCCCGTCATCTGGCTTCTCCTCACCCGTGATCATCCTGAACAGCGTCGTCTTGCCGGCGCCGTTCGGGCCGATCACGCCGACGATGCCGCCGCGCGGGAGGGTAAACGTCAAACCGTCGATGAGAAGCTTGTCGCCGTACGCTTTCCGCACGTCGCGGGGC
>JANNJO010000501.1:0-14848 GCA_031395755.1 Acidobacteriota bacterium | reverse complement strand
ATCGTCGGCTCGCCGCCCGAGAACTGCACCGACATCTGCCGGCGCGGCTTGATCGTGATCGCGTTGTCGAGCACCTGCTTGATGTCTTCCCAGCTGAGCTCGTGCACGAACCCGACTTGGTTGGCGTCCATGAAGCAGGGGTCGCACATCATGTTGCAGCGGTTGGTCAGGTCGACGGTCAGCACCGACCCTCGGCCGTGCTTGATCGTGCTGCTGCCGTGGTTGTGCAGCTTCGAATCGTTGTGCGCCTGGATGTCGCGGCCCGGGA
This sequence comes from Acidobacteriota bacterium, assembly GCA_031395755.1. Lineage (GTDB taxonomy): Bacteria > Acidobacteriota > Vicinamibacteria > Vicinamibacterales > JAMQPK01 > JAMQPK01. The sequence goes on along the minus strand of JANNJO010000501.1, from coordinate 14,580 downwards.
ACACCTGCTCGAGATGTTTGAAGAAGTCCGTGTCCATCGCCATCACGTCTTCGAAGTGGCCATGGATGGGGCAGTCCTTCACCATCAGAATCTTCCCGTCGCGCTCAAGAATGGTGGCTTTGATTTCGCCCACCTTCTCGGTGAGCAGAACCGAGACGTCCTGCCTGCCGTCGAGAATGGACTGGCGCGCCTCGCGGACGCAGGTTGGACACAGCGAGTCGGTCTGACGCGGCCAGCCGAGCGGCGGCTTGGTCTTCTGCCACGACTTCAGCAGCGGCTTGTCGGACCACTTCGGAATGAAGGAGGCGCCCGGGTTGATACGGTTGGCGGTGTTGAATACGGTCCACGCGCCATTCGCCGCAACGCTCAGGCCCTTTTCAAGGTATTTGATCGGTGAATGCATGGCCGCATATTACCGACGAATCAGCAACTTACGGGCAAATTTGGGCTGGACGGGCGATAGGGGCCCCAAGGGGGCAAAATTACGGTTTCGTTGGCTGTAGCCGACGCGTGGCTTCACGGGCCCCCCCTCGCGAGAGGTCAGGGAATCTCGACAGACGCCCGCGCCGGCCGGTCCATTCCAATAGCGACCGCAACCGGGGGCGCGGCCAGCCTCATCGAAAACCACAGCGCGAGGCTCAGCACCGCCGCAGCGGTCACGGCCAGCACCAGCAGTAAATACAGAAACTGATTTTGAACCGGCGCGAACAGCTCCTCGGCGGACTGATAGACCGCCACCACCCAGGACAGGGCAGGATAGCTCCGCCCCAACTGGCTCGGCGCGATTCCAATGAGCTGCACATTCCCTTCCGTGTCCCGCGCTGAGAAGGAGGACATGGGCAGGAGGGTTCCCTGACGGGTTGCCTGGAGGCGTTCCCGCAGGAGATCGGCCGCAAAGAACCGCGCGTTCTGGACCACTGGCATCTGACCGAACACGATCGACCCGTTCTCACGCACCAGCACCGCGTGCCCCGTCGCGCCGAGCTGGACTCCGGCAACCACTGCCAGCATTTCGCGTACATCCGCAGATGCCTTGAGGACGCCGATCAGGTTTCCGCCACCCAGCTCCGTCACAGGGACCGCAATGTCCAGCGCGTACGTTTTCGCGCTGTCGTCGAAGAGGACGTCGCTCATGCTCGCCCGGCCGCCGTCAACCACTTCACGCCACCAGGCTTCGTCCCCCTGGTAGAAGTCGCTGGTCCGGTTGGAAGCCGCGATCAAGCGTCCAAAGCGGTCTGTCAGCATGATCTCCCGGTAGACAGGGTCGCGCTCGACGATGCTCGCAAGAAAGTTGGCGGTAGGGTTGGTCATGACGGCGGTGGCCAAGGCGACCGGCAATACGCTCTCGGTCGTCCACTGGCGGTCGAGCGTCCGGACCGCCTCCACGTCGAGAACCCGCTGGCTTTCGGCGGCCGCCAGCCGCTGGACGTCGGGGACGCGGGCGAGGATCGAGACGTCGATGATGCGGCGAAAGACATAGCTGTCGACTGCTGCGGCAGTCCGGTCAGCCACCTCCGCCAGATGTCGGCCATAGGAACTGCGCAGCCTCGACTGGCCGCTTCCCAGAACCAGCATCACGCCAACCGCCAGAACAGGGAGCGCCGCGATCAAGAACACGGTGAACACGCGGAAATTGATGCGGAACAGCTTGAGGGACATGGGCATGCTCCTTCGGGGTGAAAACGATCTGAACCCGAATTACCCTTGGATACCTGGCTTGCCGCCCATCATACTCTCGTACACCGGGGGCGCTTATGATAAAGCCTGCGGCTCGGAACGACATTGCCAACGCGGGTCAGGTCCAATGCAGATACGAGATGTGACGATTGTGGGGGCCGGACCGGCGGGACTGGCCGCGGCGATCGCCTCGAAGCGGTACGCGCTCGATTATTCGATCATCGAGAAAGGTGTACTCGTCAATTCGATCTACAAGTTTCCGGTCAACATGGTGTTCTTTACCACGCCGGAGCTGCTGGAGATTGGCGGGCTTCCTCTTGTCTCGCCGTTCGAAAAGCCGACCCGGCTGGAGGCCCTGAAGTACTACAGACGCGTCGTCGACACCTACGGCCTGCAGATCGATTTCGGCGAGCAGGTCGTGTCGGTCGAGCGCGAGCAGGGGTCGGACCGAGGCGGGATTTTCGCCCTGGAGACGCGCTCGGACAAAGGCGTTCGCCACATCCGCCACAGCCGGAACGTCATCTTCGCCATCGGCTATTTCGATCATCCGAACTATGTCGGCGTGCCCGGCGAGCACCTGCCGCACGTGGCGCACTACTACAACGAGTCCCACGGTTTCTACCGGAAGAGCGTCGTGATTGTCGGCGGCGGCAACTCCGCTGCCGAGACCGCGCTCGAGCTGTTTCGATCGGGCGCGCACGTCACGCTCGTGCACCGCCACCCCGAGCTGAAGCCGAGCATCAAGTATTGGGTCAGGCCCGACATCGAGAATCGCATCAAGGAAGGTGCCGTCAAGGGGCTCTTCAACACGCGCCTCGTGGAGATTCAGCCGGCGCACGTGATTGTGGAGCGCGACGGCGCGAGAGAAGAGATTCCCGCGGATGCGGTGTTTCTGCTGACCGGATACCACCCGGATGGCGATCTCTATCGGCGGGCCGGGATCAGGCTGCATCGCGGCACGATGGCGCCCGAGCTCAGCAAAGACACCTTCGAAACCAACGTGCCCGGGCTCTTCCTGGCCGGCGGCGCGATCTGCGGGCGGGACACGTCGAACATCTTCATCGAAAACGGCCGCTTCCACGGCGAGACGATCATCTCGGTGATTGCGCAGCGCCTCGGAAGGCGGCTGGCGCAACCGGGGGAGGCACTGCGCACGTGACAGGGCAGAGGGCAGAGGGCAGAGGGCAGGCGGTACGCACGGTCGACATCCGCCCACCTTCCGTGCGCGCCGAGACAGTGAATGTACTGAAAGCGTCGGCGGTGATCGTTGTGCTCGTTGTCGCGTATCTGTTCAGGCCCGATCCCTCGCCCAATCTTCAATCACGCCAACCATCAATGGGCCTTCTGCCGTATCAGACACTTGTCCGTGATGCACCGGCGGGGGAGCAGCGGATCTTCCGCGAGCTTCAGGAAGGCCTGCTCGAAGCCGAACGGATTCGCGCCGGAACCGGCCAGTGGCCGGACGTGAAGACGCTCGCTGATGAAGGGATTCCGCCGTTCACGCCCGATCCGACGCAGAAAACCGAGTACACGTGGACGTCGGTTCGGCAGGACTGGGCGACGAACTATCTGGGCATTCCGGCCGATTCGGCGGCTCCCGCGTGGGTGCTCGTGATCCTCGAGCCCGAGCCGGGCGCGCCCGCCGATCCGGCGCCCAACGACGAGACTCACCATCGGCTTCCGGACGGGACGACCTTGCACGTGTCGATCTGGAATGTGCCGGAAGCGAAGCGCCGAAGCGGCTTCGCGGCGCTGCGCCTGCCGCAGAACGAAGGGTGGACGAACCTGCTGGTAGGGCGAGATGGACAATAGAAGAAAGGTAAAAGTGGAAGTCACTTCCTTTCTACTTTTCACTTTCTACTTTCTACTTTCACCATCTCCCGCTCCGTCCCAGCCCCGTCCCGTCCTCAAGATCGGCGTCACCCTCCATCCCTACTACTCCTGGACCGCCAACGTCGTCGGCAACCTTCCCGGCTACGAGGTGCGCGCGCTGCTTCCGGGCGACATCGATGCGGGTGACTATCAGCCGCGGCCGCAGGACATCAGGAAACTGGCCGACCTCGATGCCATCGTCGTGAACGGCATCGGTCATGACGACTTCATTGTTCCGATGTTGAAAGCGTCCGGGAACACGCGCGCCACGATGATCAGAGTGAACGCCGAGACGCCGATGATTCGCGCCTCGCGCGGCAAGGGCGTCAACTCTCATACCTTCATTTCGTTTTCCAATGCCATTCAGCAGACCTACGCGATCCAGCGCGCGCTCAGCCGGCTGCGCCCGCACGATGCTACAGCGCTGCAGCAGAACGCGGCCGAGTACGCGCGGCGGCTCCGGACGATCAAGGCAAAGGCCGCCTCGCAGCTGGCCGACGCGGCGATTACGCGCGTGGTGACGGTCCATGATGGCTACGGGTATCTGCTGCAGGAGTTCGGGCTCGAGGTGGGGGGCGTCGTGCAGCCTTCGCATGGGCTCACACCGTCGGCCGCCGAGCTCCGCGACATGGTGGCGCTGCTGAAGCGCGAGAAGATCCGTGTGGTGTTCTCCGAGGAGACGTTTCCCGAGCCGCTGCTGCGGGTGCTGCGCGACGAAGCGGGGGTGACCGTCCACGTGATCAGCCACATCGCGTCGGGGCCGTTCACGGCCGACAGGTTCGAGCGCGAGATGCAGGCGAACGTCGAGACCATGATCCGCGCGCTCGGAAACTAAACAGGAGATGAACGATCACCTGCTCGAAATCAGCGGTCTGACCCTGCGGCCTGCGCACGAGGCGCTGCTGTCCAATTTCTCTCTCAACGTCGAGCGCGGCTCGCTGCACGCGATGGTCGGGCCCAATGGCGCCGGCAAAACGACGCTGCTGACGGCCATCCTTGGGCTCGTAGAGTTCGAGGGGCAGATTGTGGCGCACTGGGCCGGCCGCGGGCGCATCGCCTATGTGCCGCAACAGTTTCATGTCGACCGCACTCTCCCTGTGACGGTCGCCGATTTTCTGGCGCTCACGCGTCAGCAGCGTCCCGTCTGCCTCGGTCTCGCGGCGTCGACGCGCAAGCGCATTTCGCGTCTTCTGGATCGCGTGGGCCTGGCGGGATTCGACGACCGTCCCTTGTCGGTGTTGTCCGGCGGAGAGCTGCGGCGGGTTCTCCTTGCCAACGCGCTCGATCCGCTCCCCGAGCTGCTAATCCTCGACGAACCACTCGCAGGGCTCGACGAAGCCGGCGCAAAATGGCTCGACGAGACGCTGGTGTCGTTGAAAGGGGAAGTCACCGTGCTGATGGTGTCGCACGACTCCGACCAGGTGCGGCGCATCGCCGATCGCGTGACCTCCATTCCCGGCCCCGCCATCACATGAGCGCGTTCTACGACTGGTTCGAATATCCGTTTCTCGTCCGCGGATTTCTGTGCGTCCTGCTGGTCGCGCCGTTGCTGGGCGGCCTGAGTCATCTTGTCGTGGCGCGGCGGATGGCTTTTTTCAGCGCGGCGCTCGGGCAGGCCGCGATCACGGGTGTCTGCGTCGGGCTCCTGATCGGCGAGCCGCTGAATGCGCCTTATGGCGGCATGTTCGGCTTCTGCCTGCTGTCGGCGCTCGCGATGGTCTACGCGAAGCGCCGCTCGAAGCTGCCGGCCGACACGCTGATAGGCGTGTTTCTCGCGCTCACGCTGGGGCTCGGGTTATGCCTGCTCGTCGCCGTGACGAGGCAATTCAACGTGCACCAGGTCGAGGCCGTGCTCTTCGGCAGCTTGCTCACCGTCACCGACACCGATCTCGCGCTCCTCGCCTTCGCAGGGATTGCGATCGCCGTTCTGTTGCTGCGGTATTACAACGATTTGCTGCTTGACAGCCTGAGCCCGCCGCTCGCCACGGCGCGCGGCGTCAACTCCGCGCTCCTTGAGTACGGATTCGCGTTGATGCTGACGATTGCGATTCTCGTCAGCCTGAAGATGATCGGCGCGCTTCTCGTCGAGGCACTCGTCGTGGTCCCGGCTGCCGCCGCCAGAAACGTGGCTCGCGGCACGCGCGCATACCTGGTCTGGAGCGTGGTCGTCGCGTTCGCTGCCGGCGCCGGCGGCCTTGCGGTGTCCACGCGTCTCCTCGTCCCCACCGGCGGCGCCGTCGTCCTCGCCGCGAGTTTGATCTTCTTCGTGACGCTCGGCGTGGCCGCGTTCAAGCGGTCGGCTTGAAAGGCTTTGGGCTGCGGGCTCTGGGCTCCCGGCCTGAAGTCTGAAGCCTGAAGCCCTCCCTAATGCACCCGCGACTTGCCGTCGCGGGTCATCATGCGCATTTCGAGGAGCTCGGCGAGCGCTTCGCAGCGTTCGAGCGTGCCGTTGCACTCGAGCAGCGCCTGTTTCTCGAGGGGCTCGAGATGCTGCGCGATGGCGTGCACGAGGTCGTCATCGGAGATGTCCTTGGGAATGGTGTCGTCAGCGCTTTGCTGCAGTGTCTTGGCAATCAGCTTCTCGAGCCGGCGTCGCGCTTCCTGCACGGCGGTCGCGGTCCCGGATGGCACGTCCTTGATGGCTTCGATGAGGGCCAGGCGATATCGCTCAAACCCATCGCGCGCGGGCCGTTCGTTGACCACGCGGAACTTTTCGATGCCGCGCAGCATGATGTTGAAGCGCCCGTCGGGCAGCCGGTCGGCGTGGGTGATGAATCCCGCGCACCCGACGGGATACACCGCCGGCGTGCCTTCGTAGGCCCGCTCCCAGCCCGGCCGCAGCAGGACCATGCCGATGAGCCGCTCGCCCTCCAGCGCATCGCCCACCATCGCCCGGTATCGCGGTTCGAAAATGTGCAGCGGGAGCAGCGCGGCGGGGAACAGGACCACGTTCGGGAGCGGAAAAATCGGAATTTCGCAAGGAAGCATGTCAGTCGTCAGTCGTCGGTCGTCAGTCGTCAGTCGACAGTCCCAGTCATTAGTCATGAGTCCTAGTCATCAGTCATGAGTCCTAGTCTCCGGTCCGCAGTCTGGCGACTGCCGGCTGAGACCCACGACTGATGACTGAGACTGATCACTGACGACTGCCGACTAATGTATCGTGCGCGTCTTCTTGTCCATGTAATCCATCAACACGTACTGGCCCAGCGTGTAGGGAGTCGTGAAATACGCCTTGCCGCGGCAGATTTCGGCGACCCGGCGGACAAAGGCAACCAGCTCGTAGTCGCGCGCGAGCATGAACGTGTTGATCATGATGCCGCTCTTGCGGCACGCGGCGACCTCGGCGATCGTCTCCGAGACGATGAACGGATCGAGGCCGAAGGCGTTCTTGTAGATGCGGCCGTCGGGCTGGGTCAGCGCAGAGGGCTTGCCGTCGGTGATCATCACGATCTGGCGCATGTCCTTGCGCTGGCGATCGAGGATGCGCCGCGCCAGGCGTAGCCCTTCACGCGTGTTCGTGTAATAGGGCCCGACGCGCACGCGGCCGAGCTCGCGCAAGGGAATTTCCTCGGCCGAGTCGTGGAACAGGATGACGTTGAGGGCGTCGCCGGGATACTGCAGCCGGATCAGATTCGCCAGCGCCAGCGCGACACGCTTAGCCGGGGTGAACCGGTCTTCGCCGTACAGGATCATGCTGTGGCTGCAGTCCAGCATCAGCACGGTGGCGCATGAGCTGTGGTACTCGCCCTGAGCGACCATCAAATCTTCATACTGGATATCGATGACTGGAGTACTTGTGTCGGGATTGGTGGTTGGGGATTGGGGATTGGATCTGAACAAATCCCGAACCCCCAATCCCAAATCCCTATAGCTGCGTTGCACCGCATTCAACACGGTGCTGCTGGGGTCGAGGTTCATCGAGTCGCCGAACTCGTACGGCTTGGGTGCGGCGATGGTTTCGATACCGGTGGCGTGGTCCCTGGTATCGTGGCGGCCGAGGCTGCTTTTGCCGAGCGAGCCCAGCAGATCCCGAAGCGCCCGATAGCCGAGAAAATCGAGGCTCTTGTCGGTGACTTCGAAGCGCGTCGGCGGAGAGTCGGGGCCGAAGCCGCCGCTGCCCGCCGACTGCCGGTGCGCCTTTTCCGGCTCGAGATCGGGCGCCGGCGAGATGAAGCCTTCCTGCATCATCCGGTCGATGATGTCCTGAATGAGCTTCTCGAGCTTCGATCGCGCGTCGGACTGATCAGCGTCGGCCGGGTCCCCCAGGAGCTGCTCGAGCGCCTCCTCCGGGAGCACGCCTCCGTTGAAGAGCGCGTCCATGATCGCGTCGTGCAGCGCCTGCATGGTGCGGTCGTCTTCAGCGTCCCCGTACACGCCGCCGTTGGGCGACTGAAAGCCGCTCGAGAGGAGCAAATCCGAGAGCTTCTCGATCAGATCGTCGAGATCGAGATCGTCCAGCGGGTCGCCGGTGTACTTGCTGTACTTGTATTTCATCAGTTGTAATATTTTTTCTTCACGCCCGGTATCGGCAGTCCTTCGTCGAGATCGCGCTCAGGGGGGCGCGCGGTGGGCCGCCGCTGGGGCGCCTCGGCGGCATAGTAGCCGCGATCCTCGCTGCGGTTGATTTTCTTCTGCGCGTACAGCCCTTCGAGCACGAAGTCGACCGCCGAGGCGAGCACCGGGTCCGACGGTCTGGCTCCCAGATCCAGATGCTTTGCCAGCTCGATCAGCCCCTGGACGCCTGTGGCCTGCGCGAGAAGGTCTTTCGCGGACGCCGTGTCGGCCGATTGCAGCGAACCACCGAGATCGAACCACTCGATGACCCGGCGGAGATCGACCTGATCGAAGCGCTCGGCAAACACGTTGGCCACCGACGAGCGGATCAGCTCGCGCGCCACGTTGTCCGCGCCCTTGAGCTCCCCCTCGTACTCCATCTCGAATTTGCCCGTGATCGAGGGCAGCGCCGCGTACACATCGGTGACGCGCGCGACGACCGGATGCTCGCGATGGGTCAGCGCCCGGCGCTCGGCGTTCGAGAGCACGTTCTCGAGGCAGGTGATCGCGAGGCGCTGGCTGACGCCCGACCGGCGATCGATCTTGCGATCGGCGCGCGCCTGAAACGCGATGTCTTCGACGGCCTCACGCACGTACACGGGCACGTCGATGACTTTGCCGTCCTTCGCGCGGTCGAGCCATGCCTCCTGCGCGGTGATCGCCATCGCATGCTGCCGGTTTGCCGGGTAGTGCGTCCGGATTTCCGAACCGATGCGATCCTTCAGCGGCGTGATGATCTTGCCGCGCGCGGTGTAGTCCTCTGGATTGGCGGTGAACACCATCAGGAGGTCGAGCGGCAGCCGGACGGGGTAGCCCTTGATCTGGATGTCGCCTTCCTGAAGGATGTTGAACAACCCGACCTGAATCTTCCCGGCAAGGTCGGGCAGTTCGTTGATGCCGAAGATGCCGCGATTGGCTCGCGGGAGCAGGCCGTAATGAATCGTGAGCTCGTCGGAGAGTTGGAGGCCGCTGCGCGCCGCTTTGATCGGGTCGATGTCGCCGAGCATGTCGGCAATCGTCACATCCGGCGTGGCGAGCTTCTCGACGTACCGCGCCTCGCGCAGCAGCCACGCGATCGGCGTCACGTCGCCGTCGGCCGCCACGCGCGCGCGACATGCCGAGCAAATCGGGGCGAACGGATCGTCGTGAATCTCGCAACCCGCCACGATCGGCAGGTAGTCGTCGAGCAGTGAGACGAGCGCCCGCAGGATACGGCTCTTCGCCTGGCCTCGGAGACCGAGCAGGATGAAGTTGTGGCGCGAGAGGATCGCGTTGACGAGCTGCGGGATGACCGTGTCGTCGTAGCCGATGATGCCGGGAAACAGCCGTTCGCCGCTGCGCAGCTTCCGGATCAGGTTGTCGCGGACTTCGTCCTTGACCGGCCGGCGCGGAAACGCCTCCGGCGACGCGTCACGCGCACGGCGCAGATCGCCGAGCGTCTTGAGAGTCGAGATATTTGGCATTGATAAACCTTGGAAAGGATGACCTTCCGCGATTCTATCCTAGAATCCGGCCGTGCACGCGGCGCTCACGTCGTCTCGCCCGCTCGTATTTGCGCACCGGGGCGGCAGCAAGATCGGGCCGGAAAACACGATCACCGCCTTCGATCGCGGGCTGGCGGCGGGCGCCGACGGTCTGGAGCTCGACGTCCATCTCTCGCGCGACGGCGTGGTCGTCGTGCATCACGACCGGCTGCTGGATCGCACCACGCCAGCCACGGGACCGATCGCCCATCGGACGGCGGCTGAACTGGCCGAGGTAGACGTGCCCACGCTTCGCGACGTGCTCGCGCGCTATCCCCGCACACGGATCATCATCGAGTTGAAGGAAGCGAACGTCGCTCTGGCGACGGCGGTTGTCAGCGAGGTTCAGCAGGCGGGCGCGAGCGACCATGTCTGTCTGGGATCGTTCAGCGTCACGGCGCTGCGCGCCGCCCGCGCGGCCGCGCCTGGCATGGCGACGAGCGCCGGCCGGTTCGAGGTGCGCATGGCGCTGTATCGCTCGTGGATGCATCTGTCGCCGGGCCGCGTGCCGTATCGGGCGTTCCAGGTTCCGGAAACCAGCGGGAGCACGCGCGTCGTCTCCCCGCGATTCGTGAAGCTGGCGCATCAGGCGGGGCTGGCCGTTCAGGTCTGGACGGTCGACGAGCCGGACGACATACGACGCTTACTCGACTGGGGTGTGGACGGGATTATTTCAGACCGTCCAGACGTTGCTGCTGAGGTGGTGCGCGACTGGGTGACTGACGACTGACGACTATCGACTGTCGACTATCGACTTTTCAGGTACCTCAGGCTCCACAGGCTTGCGCTTGACCAGCCCCGCGATAAACCAAACCGCCCCGCCAATGACCGTGAGCGCCAGCAGCCAGCGCACGATGGTCAGGAGCAAGGTCAGATCGGCAACCGGCCAGCTGCTCATCTGGGCGATCGCGATGCGCTCCATCAGCCAGTGCCAGCCGGCGTGGCCGAAGAGAACGGAGGAGACGATGATTCCCGCGCGCTCGCGGACAATCTGCGCGAACAGCAGGTTGAAGGCCGGCAGCGCGATCGCCAGGATGATGAGCGTGCCCAGCTCCAGGCCTATGTTGTACGCGGCGAGCGCGGCGATCGGATGCGAGCCGGCGAACTGCAGCGTCTCGCGAAGCGCGATCGCAAACCCGAAGCCGTGCGCGAGCCCGAACACGAGCGCGACGATCCATCGATGGCGCAGGCTCGCGCCTACCCCGTTTTCAATCGCGACGTAGACAATCGAGAGCGCCATCAGGGCTCCGATGGTCGGGGCAAACCACGTGTCGACCGGCGACATGCCGAAGGCCGCCAACCCCAGCGTGATCGAATGCGCTGCGGCGAAGGCGGCGAACGGCTTGACGAGGTCGCGCGCCCGGCGATAGGGAATCGCCAGGGTCACCACGAACAGCAGGTGGTCCAGCCCGTCGAGGAAGCGATAGAACCCTGCCGTGAGGAACACCCAGGCCGCCTCATGCACCAGCGGATCGAGGCGTACGAGCGACGTATCGTCGTGCATCCGGAACTCGCGCACGGCGCCGTCCGGACGCATGAAGGTGATGTAGGTCGCGGTGCGGTTTGCGAGGCCGCGGCCGAACAGGACGCGCATCGAGAACTTCGAGTCCTGCGACCGGATCGGGAATGTGAGCTCGAGGTCCAGGAAGCCCTGGTTGTAGTAGACCTGCGTACTGTCAGGCAGCTTCGGGCCGCGAACGCGGCTCAGCGCGGCCTCGTAGGAATTGAACGATCGATCGGAGGGCAGCGAAATGCGCGCATTCGCGAGCGCGGAGCTGGCGAGCCGCTCGTCGCCTTCGAGGAAGATGATGCCGTTGGAAATCTGATTGGCCGCCTCCCGCAGGGCCGGGTCGAGATACGGCATGGCGAGATAACCGGGGCCGCCCTTCGGCAGGTTCGCGTCGGTGATGGCTATCAGCGGAACCCGCAGCAGAACCTGCAGCCGGTCCTGCTCGGGCTTCACATAACTCTGAAGGACAATCTCGTCGGGGATGTCGTGCGCGCTGAGCGCGGCCTGCAGGGTCAGCGCGACCAGCACGGCCGCCATGCGCAGAACGGACCGCTGTCTGATTTTCATGAGGTCACTGCGAAAATTGTATAATGACCTTCTTCCTTAGTTTACAGCGAGGTCACATGAGAGTTGCAGGCGGGACATGGACGCAAGTGGTTGGCGCGGCGGCAGTCGTCTTTGTGGTGGGCGTGGGCGCGGCCGCCACCTCCAGCGCCCAGGAGCCCGCGGCTGGCGGGTCGGGCAGCGTCTGGAGCGGCGTCTACACCGAGGATCAGGCCAAACGCGGCGAGATCGTCTCGAACAAGCTCTGCATCAGCTGCCACGGTCCGGAGCTCTCGGGCGGCGAAGCCGGTCCGACGCTGGTCGGCCTCGAGTTCCTCGGCAACTGGAATGCGCTGTCCGTCGCTGATTTTTTCGATCGCGTGCACGCCACGATGCCCGCCGATGCGCCCGGCACGATGACGCCGCAGCAGACGAGCGACGTCGCCGCCTACGTGCTGAAGCTCAATAAATATCCCGCGGGGAAGGCCGAGCTGCCGACGGACGTGGCGGCGCTCAAGAAAATCATCATCGAAGGCCAGCCGCCCGCGAAGTGAGCGCAGAGACATCGATCACATGAGAAATATCGCCGCCGACAACATCGACGACCTCGCGTCCATCGAAACCAAAGAGTGGCTGGATTCGCTCGACTACGTGCTGCAGGCCAACGGCCCCGCGCGGGCCGGGCAGCTGCTGCAGCAGGTGAGCGAACACGCCCGCCGGCGCGGCATCCGGTTGCCCTTCAGCGCCAACACGCCGTACGTCAATACGCTCACGCTCGATCAGGAAGTACCGTTTCCCGGCAGTCAGGAGATCGAGCGCCGCATCAAGAGCCTCGTCCGCTGGAACGCGATCGCCATGGTCGTGCGCGCGAACCGCGTCGAGCCGGGGATCGGCGGCCACATCTCGACCTTTGCGTCGGCCGCAACCCTCTACGAAGTCGGCTTCAATCATTTCTTCAGGGCCAGCGGCAGCGACGGCGATCGCGATGTCGTGTATTACCAGGGGCACGCCGCGCCCGGCATCTACTCGCGCGCGTTCCTCGAAGGCCGCCTCAGCGAGAAGCAGCTCGACAACTTCCGTCGTGAGCTGGCGCCCGGCGGTGGCCTCTCGTCCTATCCCCATCCGTGGCTGATGCCCGATTTCTGGGAATATCCGACCGTATCGATGGGGCTCGGGCCGATCATGGCGATCTACCAGGCGCGGTTCATCCGGTATCTTGAGGATCGCGGCCTGAAAAAGCCGTCCGACTCGAAGGTCTGGGCGTTTCTCGGCGACGGCGAAACCGACGAGCCCGAATCGCTCGGCGCGATCACGCTGCCCGCGCGCGAAAAGCTCGACAACCTGATCTTCGTCGTCAACTGCAACCTCCAGCGCCTCGATGGCCCGGTGCGCGGCAACGGGCAGATCATTCAGGAGCTCGAAGCGGTGTTCCGCGGCGCAGGCTGGAACGTCATCAAGGTGCTGTGGGGCAAGGATTGGGACCCGCTGCTGGCGAAGGACAAGGACGGGCTGCTCGTCAAGCGCATGGGTGAAATCGTTGACGGGGAGTATCAGAAATACACCGTCGAGTCGGGCGCCTATCTGCGCCAGCAGTTCTGGTGCAAGCATCCGCCGCTGCTCGAGATGGTCAAGCACCTGTCCGACGATGAGCTCAAGAAGCTCACACTCGGCGGTCACGACCCCGTCAAGGTGTACAACGCCTATAAGGCGGCGGTCGAGCACAAGGGACAGCCGACGGTCCTGCTGATTCGCACCATCAAGGGTTACGGTCTCGGCGAGGCGGCCGAAGGCAAGAACATCACGCACCAGCAGAAGAAGCTCAACGAAGACGAGCTGCGCGCCGTGCGAGAGCGCTTCAGTATTCCCGTCTCGGAAGAGAAGCTCAGCGAAGCGCCCTACTACCGGCCGGACGACAAGAGCCCGGAAGTGTCCTATCTGAAGGAACGCCGCAAGGCGCTCGGCGGATCGCTCCCGTTCCGCACGACGAAGACAGCGCCGCTCAGCGCACCGCCGAACCCCGAGATCTTCGAAGAGTTCAACAAGGGCACCGACGGCCGGCCGGCGTCGACCACGATGGTGTTCGTCCGGCTGCTCTCGAAGCTGCTGCGGGACCCCGAGCTCGGCAAATTGGTGGTGCCGATCGTGCCGGACGAAGCGCGCACGTTCGGGATGGAATCGCTCTTCCGGCAGGTCGGCATCTACTCCCACGTGGGACAGCTCTACGAGCCGGTCGACATGGACATGCTTCTGTACTACAAGGAGTCGACCGACGGACAGATTCTCGAAGAAGGGATCAACGAGGCGGGCTCGCTCTCCTCCTTCATTGCGGCCGGCACCGCGTACTCCATCCACGGCGTCAACACGATTCCGTTTTTCATCTATTACTCGATGTTCGGCTTTCAGCGCGTCGGCGACCTCATCTGGGCCGCCGCCGATTCGCGCTGCCGCGGCTTTCTGCTCGGCGGCACGGCCGGCCGCACGACGCTCGCCGGCGAAGGGCTGCAGCATCAGGACGGCAACAGCCACGTCCTCGCGTATCCCGTGCCGAACTGCCTCGCGTACGACCCTGCATTTGCCTACGAGCTGGCGGTCATCATCGAGAACGGCATCAAGCGGATGTATCTGGACCAGGAGAGCATCTTCTATTACCTGACGTTGATGAACGAGAACTATCCGATGCCGCCGATACCCGAAGGTGAAGACGTCAAGCCCGGCATCGTCAAGGGGATGTATCGCTACAGCAAGGCGAAGAACACGGCCTCGAAGCTGAAGGCGCAGTTGCTCGGCAGCGGCGCGATTCTGCCGGAGGTGATCAAGGCCGCCGTGCTGCTCGAGCAGTTCGGCGTCGCCGCCGACGTGTGGAGCGTGACGAGTTACGGCGAGCTCTATCGCGACGGCAAC
>JANNJO010000473.1:0-2581 GCA_031395755.1 Acidobacteriota bacterium | reverse complement strand
ACGAGAGGGACCCACTGCCAGGCCCATCCGCTTGAATGCGACGGCGAGCGCGCCGGCCATGGAGGCCTTGGTGGTGACGTCGCCCATGTTGACACCCAGATCGACGATCGTCTGGGCAATCTGGGGCCGAATGCCGGAGATGATGCAATCGGCGCCCATCAGGCGGGTGGCGGTGACCGTCTTCAAGAGGTGCTGGGCAGTGCTTGTGTCCATCACGGGCACGCCGGTGATGTCGATGACCGCCACCTCCGACTGTGTCTCCGCGAGTCGATTGAGGAGGGTCTCCATCACCTGCTGCGAGCGTTTGGAGTCGAGCGTTCCGATGATCGGAAGTCCGAGAATGCCCTGCCACAGCTCCACCACGGGGGTCGACAGCTCGAACATCTCTTTCTGCTGGCGGCCGATGACGTCCTCGCGCGTCCTCTGAAAAACCTCGACTGAGTAGAGCCCCAGCTTGTCGAGCAGCACCGTGACGTTCCAGAGGTCCTCGAACAGGTAGTCCGGCTGGCCCTCATGGATCTTTCGCAGACGCGTAAAGAGCGGCTGCTTGAGCGACAAGACGAAGGTGGCTGTCTCGGAAGGGGAGAAGCCTTGGATGGCGCGCGAGCGACTCACTTCGCCGATGAACTCGCGCACCGGTTCCCAGATCGGCTGCTGGATGTCGATGAGGTTGTTGCTGGCGAGGGCTTCGCGGAACAGCTTGAGGAACTTCGTGGACTCCTTCCGCAGCTCGGACTCTTTCATCAGGTCCGGACGCTGCGTCAGCGCCGTCGCCTGCTCCTTCATCCAGTCCGAAAGAATCTCGGCTTCGTGGCGTTCCAGCACTTCGGGAATTCGGGTCTTCATCGTTGCCATCAGGTGCTCTCCTCGGGTTGCCTGCGGGGTCGGACGGATCAACGAGCCAATCCCGAGAGAACGTTCCTTGGGATCTCCGTCGTGGCTTTGGGTACGCCCAGGTTTCGAGCTCGATTGGCGTGGCCGAGTCGGGCCAGTCGGATAGAAAAATCAATCCGCCACGTCCGGCGAACGGGCGCCAGGACAGAGCGATAAAACAAATTATGCCTTGCGGCGGAGATTCGCGCTTCATCTTTTTTCCCTCCAAGGGGCAGACGAACATCGGCGTCTTTTTTTGGTATCGTTGCGGCCATGCAGGACACACGAGAAGACATGAGACCGCGGCCCGGAGACGCACTGACTCGTCGGAGCGTGCTGCAGGGGCTCATCGCGGCCCTCGCGCCGGTCGCCCTGGGCTCCAGCCTGCGCGCCGCTCAAGCCACGAACGGTGAAGCAACGCCGTACAGTCCCGCGGTCCTTCCACCGGGCATCCGTTCTCGTTTCGTCAACACCGTCAACGGGATCCGGATGCACGTCCTCGAAGCAGGCTTCGAGACGCCGGACCGCCCCGCGGTACTCCTCCTCCACGGCTTCCCAGAGCTGGCGTACAGCTGGCGGAAGGTCATGGGGCCGATCGCCGCCGCCGGGTTTCACGTCCTCGCGCCCGACGTGCGAGGGTACGGCCGCACGTCCGGTGCGCTGGTCAAGTACACCGACGACCTCCGGCCGTTTGGCAACGTCAACAAGATGCGCGACATGCTCGCGCTGGTGTCCGCGCTGGGTCATCGCTCGCTCGCCGCCGTCATCGGGCACGACCAGGGTTCGCCGCTCGCAGGCTGGTGCGCACTCGCACGCCCGGACGTCTTCCGCTCGGTGGTCATGATGAGCGCCCCGTTCGGCGGCCCCCCTGCGCTGCCGTTTAATACCGCGAACGCCCCTCGAGCGGCGGCATCCAGCGTGAACGCTGACGCGATCTATGACGAACTGGCGGCGCTCGTACCTCCGCGCAAGCACTATCAGCGGTACTACACAACGAGCGGGGCGAACGACAACATGTGGCGTCCGGCGCAGGGGATACACGCGTTTCTGCGCGCGTACTACCACATGAAAAGCGCAGACTGGAGACAGAACAACCCGTTTCCCCTTGCGGCGAGAACCGCGACTGAATGGGCGAAGCTGCCGCGGTACTACGTCATGGACCTGAACAAGGGGATGGCCGAAACGGTAGCTGCGGAGATGCCGTCGGCCGCGGAAATCGCGGCCTGCCGATGGCTGCCCGACGCAGAACTTCGCGTCTACAGCGAGGAGTACAGCCGGACAGGATTCCAAGGGGGCCTCAACGGATATCGCAGCAACCCTAGTGGCGCCGATCTTCAGCTCTTCTCGGGCCGGACGATCGATGTGCCGTCACTCTTCATCGGCGGCCAGAACGATTGGGGTGTGTATCAGAACCCGGGCGCGCTCGAGCGGCTGCAGAAGACGCTGACGACGAAAATGCAGGGCACGCACCTGGTGGAGGGCGCCGGCCACTGGGTGCAGCAGGAGCAGCCGGAAGCGGTGAGCCAGCTCCTCCTGGAGTTTCTCCGCAGCGCGGGCTGACGCGACGTCAGGAGACAATCTCCATCGCCTGATGGCGATGTCCCCGACGCATCCTGTACGTCTCGAAGTCCTTCCGATCGATCGTGAACACCTGGCGAGTGCCCAGGGCCTCTGCGGCAGCAACCAGCGACGCGTCCGCGAGATCCAT
>JANNJO010000460.1:0-10412 GCA_031395755.1 Acidobacteriota bacterium | reverse complement strand
GATCGTGGTCCGCGTAGTCCTTCCAGCGGAACCGGACGCGCCCGTCGCGGTGATCGATCAGCCGATCGTTCGAGAGGGCGACCCTGTGAGTGTAACGCCCGAGATAGCTGAGCACCTGCTCGGGGCCCGCGAAGGGCCGCTTCGCATAGATGATCCAGGCGACGGCCCGGAGCCGACCGAGGAAGGCCGTGAAGGCGTGGCGATCGGCGAGATCCGCGGTGCCGCGGGCGAACGTCAACTGGCCGGCGTCGAACGCGCGCTGCAAGCCGACAAGATATTTCGCGCGAAAGACCGTCGACAGCGCTCGGACGGGAAACAAGAATGACGATCGACCGGTGATCCACCGCGAGCGGTCCGTGGCCAACGCCCCGCCGGTGACCAGACAGTGCAGATGCAGATGCTGCGAGAGATTCTGCCCCCACGTGTGCAGAACCGCGGTGATCCCGATCGTGCCGCCGAGATGGCGCGGATCGCGGCCGAAGGTGAGCAGCGTGTCGGCAGCGGCGCGGAACAATAGCGTGTAGATCACGCGCGGATTGCCCTGCGCGAGGGCGTTGAGATCGTGCGGCAGCGTGAAGACGACGTGGAAGTACGGCATGGGCAGGAGGTCGGCACGGCGGGCGGCGAGCCACCGTTCCTTCGTAAGCGTTTGGCACTTCGGACAATGACGATTGCCACAGGAGCGATAGGTGAGGCGCGTGGCCCCGCAGCGGTCACACGTTTCCCGATGCCCGCCAAGCATGGCGGTGCGGCAGGCCGCGATCGCCCGGAGCGCCACGTGCTGGATCTTCGCGAGGCGGTGCGTCCGACGATGCCGGTCGCCGTGCACCCGCACGATGTCCGCGAGTTCGAGCCGAGGAGAGACGCGCGCGACCGCCGTGCCCCTCGGCACGGCACACACGGGTTATCCCTGTGGCGGCGGGGCAAACCGCTCAAGCAGATCGAGCGGCGAGTCGGGCCCCATCTCCGTGTGGCGTGTCAACCGAATGTAGCGGGTCGTGGTACTGATGTGCCCGTGCCCGAGCAACCGCTGAATCGTGTGGAGGTCAACGCCCGCTTCGAGCAGGTGCGTCGCAAAGGCATGCCGGAGACCATGAATGCCGCCGGGCTTCAGAATCCCGGCGCGCCGCTTCGCGGTCACATACGCGCGTTGCAAGGCGGTCGGATGCATCGGCTGTGGGGCCCGGTCCGAGGGAAACAGCCACGGCCGCCGGCGGGCGACGATCCAGTATGCCCGGAGCGCCGCGAGCAGCCGCGCCGACAGCACCGTGTACCGGTCCTGGCCCCCTTTGCCCTGCTCCACTCGGATGGTCATCCGGGCCGAATCGATATCCTCGACCCAGAGGTGGAGGACTTCATTCAGCCGCAAGCCGGCCGCATATGTCGTCAGGATCATCGTGCGATGCTTTAGGTTCGGCGCGTGCGCGATGAGGCGCTGGACCTCCTCACGACTCAATAGCGCCGGCAGGCGACTCGGTTGGCGCCGGGCCGGGATCGAGAAAGTGGTCCGGTCGCGCTTCAACGTCGTGTGATAGAAGAACCGCAGCCCATGGACGACCATGTTGCAGGTACTCCACGCCCGCTGGCGATCCTGGATTAAATACAGCAGGTAGGCGTGCACCTCCTCGTCGGTGATCTGATCCGGCGAGCGGTGATAGAAGCGCGCGAGTCCCGTCACCGCCCACAGATACGCTTCCCGCGTGCGATCGGCGAACCCCCGAACGATCATGTCCTCGTCCATCCGTCGACGTAGCTCCGTCATGACACACCTCCGCTGTCTCGAACGCCGGGAGTGGCGTTCGTCAGCGGGCATTCTGTGATGGGTCAGGCGGAGAAGCGGACAAGAGACGGACGCGGGTCCAACGGAGTCAGGCGGTCAACACGATCACCGGCGCACGCGCGAGCGAGGGGTCGTTCCTACCGCGTTCAGCGGTTTAGTCTAACGCGGCCCAACGTCTAATTGAATATCGCCACAATTATCACCGGCTACAGCACTTCCGAAGAACGCGTGAGCGGAACACGCACACGATATGCCGATGTTCATCGGCTCCTAATCTTCTAATCTCCTGCAAAAAGCTACCGAGCGAAATAGCGCTGCAGCGTCTGCGCGCCCGGCTTCGAGAAACTCTTCGTCGCCAGCGACACCAGAATCATCATGAGCACAGAGATCAGGGTCATCGGGACCACCGGCAGCAGACCGAGCACGAACGTGCCGGCAGCCGCGCGCGTCACGATCGCCAAATCACCTATCGCCCACACGACGATAGCTGTTCCCGGCGGCGGCGCGGGTATTGCCGTCTGGATCGTCGCGACCGCGGCGACCGCGGCCGCCGTCCAGAGCGTGCTCGCAAGTGCGCCCCACCTGGTGCTGTTCTTCCAGAACAGTGCGGCCACG
Organism: Acidobacteriota bacterium; assembly: GCA_031395755.1. Classification (GTDB taxonomy): domain Bacteria; phylum Acidobacteriota; class Vicinamibacteria; order Vicinamibacterales; family JAMQPK01; genus JAMQPK01. Next base: position 8,017 of record JANNJO010000460.1, on the reverse strand, counting down.
AGCAGGGGCGCGAGCGCGGCATAGCCGGCGAAGGCATACTGCGTCGCCACATCGAAAATGGACTGCGGGATGCGCATGGCGATCACGTAAGCGACAAGGGACACCACGAAGACGAAGATTCGGCCGGTCAAGACCTGCATCGCGTGGCCGAACCTGGCGGTGCCCTGGTAAAACGCGAAGATGTCTTCCGTGAACATCGTCGACAACGCGAGGATCTGCGAGTCGCTGGCCATCACCGCCGCCATGACCGCGGCGCCAAGCAGCGCCGCCAGCCACACAGGCGCGTAGCCGTCAACGAGCCTCAGAATGACGTCGTCTCCCGCCGCCTGGGTGCGAAGCTGTGCGCGATCCTCGGCCGTCAAGGGCGCGCTCGGCGCGGCGAGCTGCGCGCGTGCTTCCAGCTTCGACGCGATGGCGGGCACGGCTCCGGCCTGATTCGCCACGACGCCCAGGAACACGGAGGGCAGCCAGATGAGGAGCATGCATATGGGATACAGAACCACGGTCTTTCTGAAATGGGTGACACTGCGCGCCGTCATGCAGAAAATGCAGACGTGCGGAAACGCGATGGATGACAGCGGGATGAACGTGTAGCTGAAGAAATACCACGGCGAAATCCGCTCGCGCGTCAACAGGGGCGAGGTCGCGGGTGCAGAAAGCAGCGTCTCCATGGCCTCGCGGAACCCTCCCATGCCCGACCCCACGACGAAAACGGCAATGGTTCCGAAGAGCAGAAAAAGCGTCGTCTGCAGCGCGTTCACCAGCGCCGTGCCGCGCATCCCGCCGAGGAACACGTAGCTCATCACCACGGACGACACGATGGCGCCGCCGAGCCAGTAGGGAACGTATCCGTTCGAAATCGCGCGGAGGACGGTGCCGCCCCCCATCACCGCGATGATGATGTACGGCACCAGGAGCACCGCCTGAACGACGAAGATCACCGTGCCGATGTGTCCGCACTCCCAGCGGTCGCGGAACATCTGCACCGGCGTCATGAAGCCATGGCGTTTGCCAAGCGCCCAGAGCCGCGTCCCAATCACCAGCAGGCAGACTGGAATGATGAGCGCCGAGGATGATGCCATCAGCCCATAGGTGACGATTCCGTTTGAGAACGCATGACCGGACGCTCCAAGGATGGAGAAGGCGGTCATGTTCGTCCCGAACAGCGAGAGGAGGAACACCGTAGGGCCGAGCGAGCGGCCTGCGAGAAAGTACTCTTCGGCGTCGCCGTTCCGGCCGGCTCGACGGAACGCAAAGATGCCGATGTAAAGGACGACGGCCAGGTAGGCGAAGACAACCAGCGCCGGGATCATTCTTCGAGGTGCGCCGGCCACGCCAGAGTGATGAGCAGCCACATTGCGCCCGAGCAGGCGACGGTGAAGGCGGCGTGGTAGAAGAGGCCGATGGGGAGAAACCCGAACACCAGCGGACGAGCCTCACGCCAGAACCAGAAGTCCTGGTGGAGCACGTAGAGCAGAGCGACGGCGGCGACCGCGAGCCATCTCATTGTTTAGTCGCGGGGCCCTCCGCCCCGCTCCCGCCGCTCGCTTGCGGGGGCACCATCGCCCCGCGCCGCTCGCGGCTGCGAATATACTACGCACTTATGATTTTGGAGATGGAGAAGGCGCGAACTGCGCTCGACGCGCACGTCCGCGACATCGTCGGGTGGCATTTCGACACGGCGACCGGCTCGCCGTTCTGGCTGGATTACGCGAAGAATCTCGGATGGGATCCCCGGAAGGACATACGCGGGTTCGGCGACTTGTCGCGCTTTCCATCGTTCGAGGACGAATGGCTGCGGGGCGGTCCCGTGCAGCGGTGGATCCCGAAGGGCTTCGCTGATAAGCCCGTGTATGTCTTCGAGACCGGCGGGACGACAGGCATTCCGAAGACGCGCGTCGCGTTCGACGATTTCCGGACCGACTACGAGCTCTTCAGCAGAACCTTACCGGACGAATATTTTCCCAAGGGCTCGAACTGGCTGATGCTCGGGCCGTCAGGGCCGCGGCGGCTGCGCCTTGCGGTCGAGCACCTCGCCCAGTACCGCGGCGGCATCTGTTTCTGCGTGGACCTCGATCCCCGCTGGGTGATCAAGCTCATCAAGAAAGGCTGGATGGAGCACCTCGAGGCATACAAGAACCACGTCATCGATCAGGCGGTGTCGATTCTGCAGGCGAGGCACGACATCCAGTGCATGTTCACCACGCCGAAGCTGCTCGAATCGCTGGCGCTCCGCCTCGAGTCGATGGGCACCACGATCCGGCAGGCCGGCATCACCGGCATCTTCTCGGGCGGAACCGAGTTCACGCCGCAATGGAACCGGTTCGCTCACGAGGAGCTGCTCGACGGCGCGTACATGACGCCGACCTACGGCAACACGCTCATGGGGCTCGCTGCGAGCGCTCCCAGCGGCCCGGACAACAATTACAAGATCACCTATCACGCGCCTCAGCCCCGCGCTGTCATCGAGGTCGTCGATTTCGGCGATCCCTCGAAGGTCGTCGAATACGGCCAGACCGGCCGCGTCAAGCTGACGACGCTGACGAAGGAGTTTTTCGTGCCTGGCTTTCTCGAGCGCGACGAAGGCGAGCGCGAGGCGCCGCACGAGAAATATCCATGGGACGGCGTCAGCGGCGTCCGCCCGTTCCGCGACTTCGCAGCCACCACCACCGTCGGGGTGTACTAGATGCTCAATATTCCCGTTTTACGTTGGGGTCAGCCGTACTCGAGCATGGATGCCGACGAGGTCGTGCACTTCCTCACCGGCGAGCCCATTGCGAAAGTCGGCCGCGCGAACGCCGGGCTGATCCAGCGCGACATGCGCAAGGCCGGGAGCGCGCGCGACGCGCTGCGCAAGATCCCCATCGGGGAACTGATCGCGCGCATGAAAGTGGCCGGTGACCTCTACATGAACGCCGAGCTGCCGCTCGGCGACGGTACGCAGACGCCGGACGATTTCGTGAAGCAGCAGTCGGCGACCACGGGGCTTCCCGAGTCCCTGTGCCGAGGGAACATGAAGAAGAACCAGTTCGTGCTCAGCGAAATGGGCAACATCCTGAAGTCGCTTACGCGCGGGCTGGATTTGAACGTGCTGACGACCGGATACGGCGAAGAGAACGGCGTGCCGATCAGCTACCAGGCGCAAAGCCCGGTGCTGGGGCTCGTCCTGCCGTCGAACTCGCCAGGCGTGCATACGTTGTGGCTGCCGATCATCCCGATGCAGGTGGGGCTGGTGCTGAAGCCGGGCCCGCAGGAGCCGTGGACCCCGTATCGCGTGGCGTCCGCGTTTTTCGAGGCCGGCATTCCGCGGGAAGCAATCTCGATCTATCCAGGGGAAGCAGAAGTCGGCGCCGCGGTCGTCGCCGCGTGCGGCCGAAGCCTGATCTTCGGCGGAACGCCGACCGTCGAGCGTTACAAAGGCAACCCGCGTGTGCAGGTGCACGGCCCCGGGTTCTCAAAGATTGTGTTCGGCGACGATTGCGTTGACGACTGGGAGCGCTACGTCGACATGATGGCCGACAGCGTGTTCCTGAACAGCGGGCGCGGCTGCATCAATTGTTCCGGAATCTGGGTCAGCCGGCACAGCCGGGAGATCGCAGATGCACTGGCGAAGCGAATGGCCGCCATCCAGGCGCTGCCCCCCGACGATCCGAACGCGAGTCTTGCTGCGTTCACAGTGCCCGGAATGGCTGACGCGATCTCGCAGGCCATCGACGTCGATCTGAAGGCGCCGGGCGTCACAGATTACACGGCCAAGTACCGCGAGACGCCGCGAGTCGTCAAGAACGGGCGCGCGGAATACCTGCTGCCGACCGTCGTGCACTGCGGGTCGCCGGAAGCGGCTATCGCGTCGAAGGAGTACATGTTTCCGTTCGTCACGGTCGTGGAGTGTCCCGAGTCGAAGCTGCTCGAAGCGATGGGGCCGACGCTGGTGTGCACGGCCGTCACCAAAGAGCCCGAACTGCGCCGCGCGCTCCTCGATGCGACGCACATCGATCGGCTGAACCTCGGCCCCGTGCCCACCATCCGCCTGAACTGGCTCCAGCCTCACGAAGGCAACATCGTCGATTTTCTCTACCGCCCGCGCGCGTTGCAGAGCGCCAACATGTGAAGGTCCTGTTTGTGACGGCCGGCGCGGCGGGGATGTATTGCGGCAGTTGCCTGCGCGACAACGCGCTGGCTGCCGAGCTGAAAGCGCGCGGTCACGACGTCCTGCTCGTTCCGCTGTATACGCCCACGCTCACCGACGAGCCGAATGTCAGCGAGACGCGCGTCTTCTTCGGGGGCGTCAGCGTCTACCTGCAACAGCGGGCGCGCGTCTTCAGATGGGCGCCGCGGTGGTTCGACCGGCTCCTGGATGCGCCATGGCTGATCAACGCCGCTTCGTCCGGATCGATCTCGACCGATCCGCGATCGCTTGGGGCCATGACGATCTCGATGCTCAAAGGCGAGGATGGCTTTCAGCGGAAGGAATTCGAGAAGCTCCTCGAATGGCTCGTCAGCGAGACGCCTCCCGACGTGGTTCAGCTCCCGAACGCGCTGCTGGCGAGCCTGGCGCGCCCGCTCCGGCGTGAGCTCGAGCGGCCCGTGCACTGCACGCTGCAGGGCGAGGATCTGTTTCTGGACGGCCTGCACAAAAGGGATCGCGACGAGGCGCTCGCGTTGATTCGCGAGAACGCCGAATCAGTCGATCGCTTTACCGCCGTCAGCGAGTACTACGCGGAGTTCATGGCAACGTATCTATCGATTCCAGCACGGAAGATTGACGTCGTGCCGCTCGGCATCAACCTCGGGGGATTCGAGCGGCGCATCGGTTCGGCCGGGGGTCCGTTCACGGTCGGCTACCTCGCCCGGGTGGCTCCGGAAAAGGGTTTGTCCGCGCTGTGCGAGGCTTACGTGCGTTTTCGCCAGATGCCGGGCGTGGGGAGCGCCCGGCTCGAAGTGGCCGGTTACCTCGCGGCCGACCAGCAGGGCTATTTGAAGAATGCGGAACGCCTGTTGATCAATGCGGGGTTCGGCGATGAATTTCAGTATCGCGGCCTGCTGGACCGGGCGCAGAAAATCGACTTTCTGAGACACCTCGACGTGTTGTCGGTCCCCACCGTATACGTCGAACCGAAGGGATTGTTTCTGCTCGAAGCGATGGCGTGCGGGGTGCCGGTGGTGCAGCCGCGGCATGGTGCGTTTCCGGAGATGCTGGAGAAGACCGGCGGCGGCGTGCTGGTCGATCCCGGTGATTCGCAGAGCCTCGCTGAAGGTCTCTATCGTCTGTGGAAGCATCCGGCTCTGCGCGTGGAGCTCGGCCAGAACGGCTTCGACGGCGTGCGAGAGCATTACAGCGTCGGCCGATCGGCGGACCGGATGCTCGAGGTCTACGAGAGGTCGATGTGCTGAAGACCACCGGCGTCGGCAAGTCCTATCCCGCTCCCGGCGGCGAGGTCACGGTGCTCGCGGATGTGTCGCTCACTCTGGCAGCCGGCGAGGCTGCGGCCATCATGGGGCCGTCGGGCACGGGTAAGAGCACGCTGCTGTACATTCTCGGAGCGCTGGAGCCGCCGACGACGGGCCTGGTCACTCTGGAGGGCGTTAATCCCTTCACGCTGCCGCCAAAAGCGCTGGCCGCGTTTCGTAACAAAGAAATCGGATTTGTGTTTCAGGATCACTGCCTGCTGCCCCAGTGCAGCATCCTCGAGAACGTGCTGGTGCCCACGCTGGTCGGCGCCGCGGATGGCGAGGCCGAATCACACGCGCGTTCGCTGATCGACCAGGTCGGTCTCACCCATCGCATCGGGCATCTTCCCGCTCAACTCTCCGGCGGCGAGAAGCAGCGTGTCGCGCTGGCGCGCGCGCTCATCCGGCGTCCGCGCGTGCTGTTGTGCGATGAGCCGACCGGCAACCTCGATCGCAAGTCCGCCGACGCGGTTGCCTCGCTGTTGCTGGAGCTGCAGCAGAAGCAGAACGCGGTGCTGGTGGTCGTGACGCACAGCCTCGATCTGGCCTCGCGATTTCCGATCCGCTTCGAGCTGGGCGATCGCACGCTGCAGCGCCTGGGCTGATGACGATGCGGTCCGCGACGCTCCTCCGGCGCAGCCTCTTTCACTTCTGGCGCACCAATCTTGCCGTAATCGCCGGTGTCGGCGTGGCGGTCGCCGTGCTGGCCGGCGCGTTGATGGTCGGCGTGTCGGTTCGCGCGAGCCTTCGCGACCTCGTGCTGCAGCGGCTGGGCCGCACGGATCACGCCGTCCTGTCATCGGGATTCTTCCGCGACGGTCTGGCCGCCGCGTTCGAGCGTGCCGCTCCGATGACGGTGCTCGAAGGGTTTGTCACCCATCAGGAGAGCGGCCGCCGCGCGTCGCGGGTCCAGGTATACGCGGTCGACGAGCGCTTCTGGCGATTCCACGGCGTTGACGTCGCGGCGCTTGAATCCGGCGAGGCGATGTTGAGCGAGGGCCTTGCCCGTGAGCTGGCAGCTGCCGCGGGGCAGTCGGTAGTGCTCCGTGTCGAGAGCGCCTCTGCGATTCCGGCCGAGTCTGTGCACGGAAGGAAAGAAGACGTGGGCCGCTCGCTGCGGCTCAACGTACGCGGGATTCTCGGGCGCGAAGAGCTCGGCGAATTTTCTCTCAGCCCTCGACAGGGGTCTGTCCGCGCCATCTTTGTGCCGCTCGGCAGGATGCAGGAGCTTCTCGAACAGCCCGATCGCGTCAATGTGGTGCTCCTCGCCGGGTCCGACGTCGCGAGCACGGAACGGCGCCTGCGCGAGGCAGCGGCGCTCGAGGATGTCGGGCTGAGACTGCGCGCGCTCGACGAGCAGCAGGCGATCGCGCTCGAAAGCCGCAGCACGCTCCTCAGCGAGGCGCTTGCCGGAAGCAGCATCAGCGTGGCCGATCGGCTCGGGATGGTCGTCGTTCCTACCCTGACGTACCTGGCAAACACGATCCGGTCAGGCGACCGCGAGATTCCGTACTCCATAGTGACCGCGCTCGACCTGGCGGTCCTCGGGCTTGCCAGGCCCGAAGCCCAAAGCCCGGAGCCTGGAGCCATCTTTCTCAACGAGTGGGCGGCAAAAGATCTTCAGGCCGCCGTCGGCGACCGCGTATCCATTGAGTACTACGTGTGGGAAACCGAGGGGCGGCTTGCCACACGACGGGCCGAGTTCACCCTCGCCGGCGTCATGCAGATCGCCGGCGTTGCCGCCGATCGCGACCTCGTGCCGGAGTATCCCGGTATTACCGACTCCGATCGCCTCGCGGACTGGGACCCGCCGTTTCCCGTCGATTTGAAGCGTGTGCGGCCCGCTGACGAGGAGTATTGGGACCGGTATCGCACGACGCCGAAAGCCTTCATTCCGATCGAGCGGGGGCAGGCGTTGTGGAGCTCGCGGCATGGCGGCCTTACCGCGCTGCGTCTCGTTCCTCGAACGGGCACATCGCTGGCGCAAGCGCTCGAGCAATACCGCACGGCGCTTCGCGCCGAGCTGGATCCAATGGCGCTCGGATTTTCCGTATACGACGTGCGTGCGCAGAGTCTTGCCGCGTCGGACGGCGCAACCGACTTCGGCGAGTACTTCACCTACTTCAGCACGTTCCTTGTCGTGTCGGCGCTGCTGTTGGCGGGACTGTTCTTCAAGCTCGGCATCGAGCAGCGAGGGCAGGAAATCGGATTGCTGCAGGCGCTGGGCCTCGACCCTGGCGCCATACGCCGGCTGTTTGTCGGCGAGGGCGTCGTGCTCTCGGCGATCGGCGCCGTCATTGGTGTTGCGGGCGCGATCGCGTACGCCTGGCTCATCATGCTCGGCCTCCGGACCTGGTGGGTGGGTGCGGTCGGCACTACTGCGCTGACGCTTCGGGTCGATCCGATTTCGCTAATCGCCGGAGCCGCTGCAGTTGTCGTGATGTCTGTCGCGTCGATCTGGTGGTCGCTCCGCCCGCTCGCGACCGCTTCGAGCCGCAGTCTCATCATGGGGTCTGACCCCACAACCCGAAATCTCGCGAGAAACAGCGCAAATGCCGGCTTGGGG
>JANNJO010000439.1:0-3260 GCA_031395755.1 Acidobacteriota bacterium | reverse complement strand
GGATGCGGCGCTGATGCGCGAGCTGGCAAAACTCGGCGCCGATCCGCTGATGCCGAACGCGGACAACACCACGCCGTTGCTGGTGGCCGCCGGCGTCGGCACGAATTCGCCGCCGGAAGATCCCGGCACGGAAACCGAGGTTGTGGAGGCCATCAAGGTCGCGCTGGAGCTGGGCAACGACGTCAACGCCGTCGACAAGAACGGCGAGACCGCGATGCACGGTGCGGCGTACAAGCAATTACCGGGTGCGATTCGGCTTCTCGCGGAACGAGGGGCGAAGGTCGAGATCTGGAATCAGAAAAATCGAAAAGGCTGGACGCCGCTGCAGATCACGAAAGGCGTTCACCGCGGCATGAACATTCAGAAGTCACCCGTCACCGAAGCGGCCGTGCGCGAGGTGATGATTGCGGCCGGCGTGGAGCCGGTGGTGCCGCCTGGCAGTTCGATCGAGCCGGCCGATCGCGATCCGTACGCGCCCTAGACGCGAGACACAGATGTCGATGGTTGCGTTTATATTCAACATGTAAATCCGAGCGGCCGGGCGCGAAGTCATGATTGCGGCCCGCGTGGCGCGAGTGGTGCCGCCTGGCAGGCGAGCTCGCAACGGGCTTTGTTAAAGAACTTTGCTCGTTAATATGCAGCCGGAGGCGCAGTGATGTCCAGATCAAGCTCGCGAATACTCCAGCTAGGCTGGCTGGGCATGGTGGCGATTGGAGCTGGCTATCTGCAGGCTCAGGGCCCCGCGACCCCGACGAGTTCGCGTCCGTCGAGCCCGGCGTCCCCATCCGGTGTCTCACCCCGTGAAGTTCTCGACAAGTACTGCATCACCTGCCATAACGCGAGGCTAAAAACAGCCGGGCTCGCGCTCGACACGTTGGACGTCGAGCATGTCGGTAATGCCGCCGAGGTGTGGGAAAAAGTCGCGCGCAAGTTCCGCACTCATGAAATGCCGCCTCCAGGAAAGCCGCGGCCGGATCCGCATATGTACAGTGTGGTGGCGTCACGGCTCGAGACGGCTCTCGATAGCGCCGCTGCACTGAAACCAAACCCGGGCCGTGTCGCGGTGCATCGGTTGAGTCGGATCGAATATACCAACGCCATTCGCGACCTGCTCGGGCTCGAAGTCGACGGTCGGTCGCTGCTGACCGCCGACGAACCCGACCAGCAGAGCTTCGACAACATTGCCAGCGTCCTCACCGTCTCGCCGGTGCTGCTCGAAGGCTACTTGTCGGCGGCGTCGAAGGTCAGTCGTCTAGCGGTTGGCGATCCCGCGATCACTCCGGTCGTCGACACCTACAAGATCCCCAAAGCGCTGGTTCAGGATGTACGGACGAGCGACGATCTCCCGTTTGGATCGCAGGGCGGCACAGCGGTTCGCCACTACTTTCCGGTCGACGGCGAGTACATGGTTAAGGTGGTGCTGAGACGAGAGCTGTACTACTACATCATCGGGATGGGCGAGCCTCACCTGATGGACGTGCGTATAGATGGCGTGCGAGTCAAGCGGTTCACGGTGGGCGGCGAAGGCAGAGGTATGTCGACACCCGAGAGTTTCGCCGGGAATACGCAAGGCGATCCCGAATGGGAAACCTACATGCATACCGCGGACGCGGCGTTGGAAGTGCGCGTCCCCGTGAAGGTAGGGATGCGGGAAGTGAGCGTATCCTTCGTCGAACAATTCTGGGAACCTGAAGGTGTGCTCCAGCCGCCTCAGCGAGGTTTTGCCGTATCGACCAACGAGTTGTATTACGGCCACCCGGCCGTGGACACGGTCTCGATTGGTGGCCCCTACGGGGTCGCCCCATCGACTGACACGGCCGACTCGGTCAGTCGCCGCAAAGTGTTTGTGTGCCGGCCGAAGGACAGTGCCGCCGAGAAGGCCTGCGCGACTAAGATTCTCTCGACACTCGCTCGCCGAGCCTACCGGCGTCCCGTGACGGACGAGGAAGTCCAGACGCTGCTCAGTTTCTACGAGGCCGGCCGGGCCCGAGGGGGGTTCGATGCCGGTATCCAGCGAGGCCTTCGACGAATTCTGGCTGCACCGAGCTTCCTGTTCCGAATCGAACGTGAGCCAGCGAAGGCGGAGGCGGGCACGCCATATCGGCTCAGCGACCTCGATCTGGCATCCCGGTTGTCATTTTTTCTGTGGAGCAGTCTCCCTGACGATGAACTCCTCGATGTCGCCATCCGCGGAAAGCTGAGCGATCCCGTCATGCTGGATCAGCAGGCGCGGCGTATGCTCGCCGATCCCCGCTCGCAGGCGCTCGTGGACAACTTCGCCAATCAGTGGCTGAGGCTCGGCAAGTTGGCCGGTGTCGTACCCGACCTGAACGTGTATCCCGAGTTCGATGAAAACCTGCGCGACGCGATGCTGAAGGAGACCAATCTGTTCATCGGGAGTCAGTTGCGCGAGGACCGCAGCGTGCTCGAGTTATTGACGGCGAAGCATACGTTTTTGAACGAGCGGCTGGCGCTCCACTATGGAATTCCCAACATCTACGGCGCTCACTTTCGGCGGGTGACCTTCGATGGGGGAGTGCGCGGCGGTATCCTGAGCCAGGCGAGTATCTTGACAGTCACGTCGTATCCCAACCGGACCTCACCCGTGGTGCGGGGAAAATGGCTGCTGGCGAACATGCTCGGCGCACCCCCTCCTCCGCCGCCACCCGATGTGCCGGTTCTCGAGGAGGCTGGAGCAGAAGGTCGGCCTCATTCGATCCGCGAGAGGATGGAGATCCACAGGAAGAACCCGGTCTGCGCCTCGTGCCATCAGCGAATGGATCCGCTCGGGTTCTCACTCGAGAATTTTGACGCGATCGGCAAATGGCGGTCAGTGGCCGACGATGTGCCGATCGACGCGGCGGCGGCGCTTCCGGACGGCACCCGGTTTGAGGGCGTCGACGGGCTGCGGACGCTGCTCGTCAGCCATCGAGACGAATTTGTAGGCACGCTCGTCGAGAAGCTGCTGGGCTACTCGGTCGGCCGTGGCGTCGAATACTACGACCTGCCTGCCGTCCGGAAGATCACGAAGGCTGCGGCGCCCCACAACTATCGCTGGTCGTCTCTCATCACGGGCATTGTCACAAGCACGCCGTTCACCATGGGGATCGTTCAGACTGCGCCGTTTGAAGAGAGCGTGCAGAGCACGCCGGGTCGAAGAGAAATAGTTCAACGATGATGAGGAGACCGGGCCAATGATGATTACAAAGAAGACGATATCCCGTCGCACGGTATTGCGCGGCCTCGGCGTCACGGTGGCG
>JANNJO010000356.1:0-4907 GCA_031395755.1 Acidobacteriota bacterium | reverse complement strand
CCGGCCCATCACAAAGCGCAGCGAGGCGCGGGCGTTCGCGTGGGTATATAAAGACTGGTTGCGGATGTTCTCCGCCTGCCGCAGCGCCTGCTGCGCGTCGATGACGTCGAGCTGGGTGGCGGCGCCCAGCCGGTAGTTGGCTGCCGTCATCTCCGCCGCGCGGCGCGCCTGTGTGACGTTCAGCTCGGCCGCCTGGATCGTTCGATTCGCCAGCGTCAGCGCGTCGAACGCCGACTGCACGTCGAGCCGCACCTGGCTTTCCAGGGCCGCAATCTGCTGCGTGACGGTGTTGCGCTGAGCGCGGGCCTGCGCGACGCGGCCGGCCGTGCGCCATCCATCAAACAGCGGGACCACCAGGTTGACCGCCGCGGACCAGCGCGAGTAATCCCGTTGAAAGAGATTTTTCGGGCGCCTCACCGCGAAGCCGTACGAACCGTTGAAGTCGACGGAGGGCTTCGCCTCGGCAGCCGCCACATCGACGAGCAGGCCCTGAAACTGTTCCTGCAGCCGCAGCAGCGTTAGCTCGGGGCGCACCGTGAGCGCCTCCTTCACGGCCTCTTCGAACTGTGTATCAAAGGCGGCCACCGCCAGCGTATCTGTCGGCAGAACAGGCGTCGTGGTTGGACGCAGCATCACGGTGTTGAGCGTCGCGCGCGCCGCGGACACTTCGTGCTCCGCGCGCAGCGCCTCGGCCCGCTGATTCTCGAGATCCACTTCGGCGCGCAGCACTTCCAGCTCGGTGGCCGCCCCTGCCGCTCGCCGGTTGCGCGCAAAGTCCAGATGACTCTGCTTGGACTGCACGTTGGTTTGAAGGACGCGCAGTTGCTCGATCGCGAAGAGTAGCTGGTTGTAGGAGCGGATGGCCTCGAGCGCGGTCATCTGGCGGGCGCGCTGCACGTCGTGCTCTCCCGCGCCGCGGGCGATGCGCGCCGCTGCCAGCGCTTTGCCGAGCTTGAAGCTGAAGAGCGTCTGCCGGAAATCGGCCGTCGTCGAGAGCGCATTGGCCGGAAGCGGGCTCAGCGCGTCGCGGAACTCGGGCGGGAACGCGTCGAAGTTCGGGCTGTTCAGCAGACCCGGGTCGCGCGACCGCATCGCCAGCGTATTCCAGGTGATTTCAGGCAGCGCGTCGGCTTTGGCTTCGACGATCCGCCCTTCGAGCAGCGCGACCTGCTCGAGGCTCAGCTTCACCTGGGGATTGGCTGCGATCGCCTGCGCGACGGCATCGGCGCGCGACAGACCTTGAGCCGACGCTGCGCCGGCGAACGAAACACCACTTATGATGACGAACAGGGCGATTTTCATGCCTTCCAACCGTCAATGATCACGTCGATGATCTGGTCCGCCAACTCCGGCGTCAGCTCGGGCTTGCCGGCAATCACGTAACCGGTGGCCGCTTCGCTCATCGCACCCATCAAAATCAGCATGCGAACATCCGTCGGGCCTGGTGTCAGCTCGCCCTGTTTCACCGCCTCGTCGGCCGCGACCGCGAGAGCGCCAATGACTCCGTCGTAAAACTGTGAGCAGGGCTCTGTCTGCGGCAGCGCCGTTCCGGGGGGGGCCCAGATCACGCTGTGCATGAACCGCCAGAAGAGCGGCTTCGTGCTCGCGCTGTCGAACAGAAACCTCGCGAGCAGCTTCACGCGGTGCCTGAAACTTCCCGGCGTGGCGAGGGCGGCATCAACCATGGCCCGGTACTCGAGGAAACCAGTGCGGACGAGCGCTTGAAACACCCCGTCCTTGCTTCCATAGAAGTGGTAGAGCGTGGGTTTGGTGATACCCGCGGCTTCGCAAATCTCCCGAACCGCGGTCGCGTCGTAGCCTTTAACGGCGAACAGATCGAGGGCGGTGCTGAGGATCCGCTCGGCGGATGTTGCCAGGTGGACGTCCGGAACGTCGGTCGTGTGCGATGAATCAGTCACGCAGCTAGTATACCTACCGGTAGATACATCATCAATTGGCTCTTTTAACTGCGTTTAAGCGTCCTCAAAAGAGGATTGTGGAAGCTTTTGCGATGTTGTCACGGGGAGCAACGACGTGGACACTCTTGGCACGTACCCTGCTTCACGGAGTGATTATGCTTCGACAAATGCATCGAAATCCCGCCACCCGCGCGGCCGCTACGGTCGTCGCGATTTTCTCGTCGGTGTCGCTCCTCGTCGGACAGACGAAGATCGTGGCGCCCGACAACAAGTACAAGCCGAGCGAAGATGTAAAGATGGGGCGCGAAGCGGCCAGGGAGGTCGAACAGCAACTCCCGATGCTGCGCGACGATGGCGTCGATAGTTATATCGAGCGCATCGGTCAGCGGCTCGCCGAAAACATCCCGGCGGAGTTCAAGCATTCTGAATTCCGATATTCGTTCGACGTGGTCAACGTCAGCGACATCAATGCATTCGCACTGCCCGGCGGCCCGATGTACATCAATCGCGGCATGATCGAAGCAGCGAGGAGCGAAGGCGAGGTCGCCGGCGTGCTGGCGCACGAGATCAGCCACGTGGCGCTGCGTCACGGCACAGCCCAGGCGGGTAAAGCCACGAAATACGAGGTCGGCTCGGTGCTCGGGCAAATCGCCGGCGCTGTTCTTGGAGGAACGCTCGGTCAGGTTGTCTCGATGGGCAGCCAGTTCGGCTTCGGCACCGCGTTCCTCCGGTTCGGCCGCGAATACGAGAGACAGGCCGATCTGCTTGGCGCGCAGATTTTGGCGCGTGCGGGATACGACCCGCGCGACATGGCCAGCATGTTCCAGACGATTCAGTCCAAGTCGGGCAACGGTGGCCCGGAGTGGATGAGCAGCCATCCCAATCCGAGCAATCGCCAGCAGGCGATCACACAGGAAGCCGCGAAGCTCACGGTCGCGAATCCGGTTCGCAATACCCAGGCCTTCACACAGGTGAAGACTCGGCTGCAGCGGATGTCTCCTGCTCCGACGACCGAGCAGGTGATGAAGCGATCGCAGGGCCAGGGCGATCGGCGCACCAGCCAGGGCGGAGGCGGTTATCCGCCAGACTCCCGCATCGGTCAGGTCCAGCCGCCATCGACGCGCTACCAGAGCTATGAGGAAGGGAACCTCTTCCGGGTGAGCGTGCCGTCGAACTGGCGCGAGCTTCCGGGCGACTCGTCGGTGACGTTCGCGCCGGAAGGCGGGTATGGCGACCACCAGGGGCAGAGCGTGTTTACGCACGGCATGCAGATGGGGATGGAGGGCGGTGACTCGCGCAACCTGCAGGCGGCGACCGACGCGCTGATCGACGGCCTTGGCCAGAGCAATCCGCGGCTGCGCCAGACGGGTCGTTACAGCAACGTCAACTTCGCCGGCCGCCGCGGCCTGGCGACCGTGCTGTCGAATGTCTCTGACGTGACTGGGCAACAGGAGCGTATCGCGCTTTACACGGTACAGACGGCAGACGGAGGTTTGTTCTACGTGGTGGGCGTCGCGCCGAGCCAGGAATTCTCGCGCTACCAGAACGTGTTCAACCAGGTGGTGCGGTCAATTCAGCTGAACGACAACCCACGGAACACACGGTACTGACGCGGAGCCTATTTGTTCACTTCGTGCGAATGGCCTGCTGGATTTTCGCAGCGACCTCGGGCGTGATCGTCGTGATGTTGTGCGCACTTTTCGCGTGCTCGGCGGCCTTGGTCATCACTTCTTCTTCGTCCTTGCCTTCAATTACCGTGGCACAGCCAGGCATTACGTCGTTGCACTGAAGCTCTTTCATGGTCTGCCTCCTCGAACTGGTTCTCCACTCATAATACGCTGCCTGTCGTGTCGTCAGAGCGACTTTAGGAATTCGACAAGATCCGCTTTCTGTGCGGCGGTGAGATTCAGTGCGAACAGCCGGTTATAGTGATTGACCACCGCCTGGAGGTTCGGCGCGCTGCCATCATGGAAGTACGGTGGATGCTGCCAGAGTCCGCGTAACGGCGTCGTCCGGTATTTTCCTGTGGCCGTTCGGGCGGCATACGCCGGATCCGTACCGACCTCGGCCGGATCGTGCAGGAACGGCATCGTCCGCGTGGGACCGCTTAGCACGTCCGTGAAGTTCGGCGACCGGTGGCAGGTGGCGCATCCGGCCTCGTTGCGGAACACACGCTCGCCGCGCCTCGCCGCCGCGCGATTGAAGCTTCCTCTCGGAGGTTCCGGGGTGCGCAAACTCAGTTGATAGTCCAGCAAGGCCGCCAGCTTCGGGGTGACGAGATCCGGTGTCTGCGTGATGGAGAGGTTGATGCGTGGATCGCTGAAGGTGCCCTGCCCGCCCATCTGCCCCACCCCCACCTAACAGTTCCAATACGTGATGGGGCCAACACCGCTGAACGTCTCGAAGCCGACCCCCTTCAATCCATAGATCGGCGGAAGGACAACCGGCACCGAGGAACTGTTCAGCAAAAAAAGCGTCGTGCCGTCGAAGGCATGGTGCCGGGGATCGTACTTGCCAGGGCCCCAGTTGCTGAACTGTTCCTGGGTGCGGGTTGTCCTTCCGCCTATATTTGTATTTATGGGGGTCGGCTTCGAGACGTTCAGCGGTGTTGGCCCCATCACGTATTGGAACTGTTAGGTGGGGGTGGGGCAGATGGGTGGGCAGGGCAACTTCAGCGATCCGCGCATCGGGCTCTCCATCACGCAGACGCCGGATCTCGTTACCCCGAAGCTGCCGGCGCTGTTGACCTATCAGCTGAGTTTGCGCACCCCGGAACCTCCGTCAGGCAGTTTCAATCGAGAGGCCGCGAAGCGGGGCAAGCGCTTGTTCCGCGACGAAGCCCGATGCGCCACGTGCCATAAGTCGCCGAACTTCACGGACGTGCTGAGTGGGCCCACGCATACGGTGCCATTCCTGCACGATCCGGCCGAGGTCGGCACGGATCCAGGGTATGCCGACAGGACCGCCACGGGAAAATACCGGACGACG
>JANNJO010000355.1:0-2064 GCA_031395755.1 Acidobacteriota bacterium | reverse complement strand
GCGAGATCGCCTCCCTTCTTCGCGCCGTTGTTCATGATGGCCACGCGCGCCTTCAGAGCGTGGACGAGCACCTGAGCGTTGGACTGACCGGATCCGTGGTGGGTGGTGAGATACAGATCTACCTCACCAAGACGGTTTACGGGACACGCCAGCGCAAACTCAATGTCCTGGGTCACATCTCCGAGATCCGCGAATCGGAAGCCGCCGAACGTAAGCAGCATCGCGACCGACGCGGAGTTATCCGACGTATCGGTCCGTCGTTCAGGGGCACCGTCGCATGCGGGGTTCGCCCCGCCGGCGCCGGGGAGAGCAGACCCGATCAGCTGCCGATTCGACGCGACCACCTTCACGTCGAGGCCTTTCAAGGGAATCGTGTCGCCCGGCTTGACGATAATCTCCTTGGCGCCGCTTGCCGCCAGCGCGGTGCGAAACGTCGCCATCATGGTGTCGGCCGTCTTGCTGCTCTCGGTCGTCGGTCCATGAGTAATGACGGTGCGGAACTTCACCCGCGCCGCCAGCTGCTCCATGCCGCCCACGTGATCGGCGTGGTAGTGGGTGATGACAAGATAATCGAGCGTGCCGACGCCCGCTCTCTTGACGGCAGCGGCAATGCGCTCGGCGTCGCGCGCAGTGTCTGTCGGCCAGCCGGTGTCGACCAGCATCGACTGACCCGACGGCGTGACGACGAGCGTCGCCTGGCCGCCTTCGACGTCGATGAAATACAACCTCAACGCCTGCGCAGAACAGACAGCCGGTGCCAGGGCCAGCCAGGCCGAGAGCAGAAGCGTGCGGGCCATCAGTTCCCCCGGCCGCCGCGCGCCGGCGGCACGACGACGTCGAACTTCGTGTTGACGTCGCGCACGACGCCGACCACCAGCAGCTCGAGCGGCGCGGCGCCGGTGTTGGCAAACGATTTCGTCTGATTCAGCTGGATGGGCACCGCATCGCCCGATCGAATCGGCGCGGTCTCCGCGCCGACCGTGACCGAGCCTTCGCCGTTCATCACGTAGTAGAACTCGCCGATCTCCTGATGCGCCTGCGGAGAGGTCGTGCTGCCAGGGGCGAGCACGAGGTGATCGACGTAGGCCCACGGCCCGAGAAACACCGACGGAGCCAGCGCCCGTCGGTACTGCACGGTTCCCTTGCCGGCGAGCGGCGCCATAGCAGGCCGCAGCAGCGCCTGGTCCAGCCGCATGGTCATGAACGTGGGAATCGGATCCAGGGGCGCGTCGACCCGTCCATCGCTCAGGTCGAAGGCGTCATACACACCTTTCCTGGCCGACACGTTGATGTTCATCCATTGCACCGGTTTGTCAGTGTGGTTGTAGATCGCGTGGGAATGGCCCATTCGGGTCGGCGCGCCAGCCGGCGCTTTCAACACGGACGTCCGTCCGTCGATCGTGAACTGCGCCTCGCCGTCGAAGATGACGAACATCTCTTCGCACTGATTGTGGAAATGCGCGCCGATGCCGCTCTTCGGCTGGATGATGCCCCGATGCAGGAAATACAAGTTGGTGTCGAGGGCGGTCGCGTTGAACAGGCCCATGTAATCCAGCTGTCCGGGCCCGCCGTGGACGCGAGGAGACACGCGATACTTGCCGGGTTCCGTGTGTGCGATTCGCTGCGCCAGCGGCAACGCCGGCGGATTCGCCGGAGGGGTCTGCTGGGCCAGCGATGCGCCCACGAGCAGCGCGATTCCCGACGCGACGGCAAAAACCATGTTCCTCATCGGTCACCTCAAATCACGGTCCGGCTGAAGCCGGACACTACGTACCTTCGAATAACAACACGGTGTAGGCAGACGACGACAGCATCTTCTCCAGGCCGCCCCAGACGTCCTGATGGATTTCCGACGTCACCCACTTCTGTCTCAGTTCCTCGTTCTCATACGTGATGGCAAAGCGGTAATTCATGCCGGAGGGAGGGCTTCCGACCGGTACGGCAGTCAGCTTCAGCATGCGAACATCGACGTAGCCGCGAAACTTCATGGCAGCGGGGCGAAACTCCGTCTGGAAGTACCGCAGCATGTCCTGCTCTTTCGCCGAATCGACGGCGAGGTCGACG
>JANNJO010000343.1:0-2437 GCA_031395755.1 Acidobacteriota bacterium | reverse complement strand
GGCTGCGCCGCGTCTGGCCAGAGCAACAGTCGCGCACGCTGGCAGAGTTGTCCCGCGATCTGGATGCCGCGTTGCAGATGCCGGGCTACCAGATGGCGATTGCGCCGCCAATCCGAACGCGCATCGACATGCTCTCGACCGGGGTACGAACACCCGTGGGCATCAAAGTGTTTGGCGAAGACCTGAACGAGATTGAAGGGATCAGCGTGGCTCTTGAAGGCATGCTGCGCCAGGTGCCGGGCACCCGCAGCACGTTCGCCGAGAGGCAGACCGGGCGTGAGTACGTCGACATCATCCCCAACCGCGAGGCGATCGCCCGCTACGGCCTCACGGTTCGGGACGTGCAGGACGTTGTGGAGGCCGCCGTCGGCGGGATGACGGTCTCGACGGCCATCGCCGGACGTGCTCGCTTCTCGATCAATCTGCGGTACGCGGCCGATCAGCGCTCGGACCCGCAGGCGCTCCGCCGCATTCTCGTGCCGGTGCAGTCGACAGGGAGCGTGACGGACTCCGGCGGCACGAATGCCGGCGCTGGAGCCAGTGCCCGAGGCGGCGGGACAGCCGCGTCGGGTGGTGGCGGCGGTGGAGGCGGGATGGGCTCAATGGGGGGAAGCGGTGGAGGGCGGTCGGGGTCCGGTGCCGCATCCGCCGATCTCGCGGCGTCGCCGATGGGGAGCCTGTCGGCATCGCCGGATTTGATGGAGCAGTGGCGCCAGCCGGGTGCCTCCGTGCCGCTCGGCGAACTCGCCGACGTGCGTGTGACCACCGGCCCACCGATGATTAAAGACGAGAACGGGGTGCTTGTCGGGTATGTCTTCGCCGACATCGACCAGACCGAACGCGACCTCGGCGGCTGGGTGAACGATGCCAAGACGCTCGTGACGTCTCAGCTCACGCTACCTTCGGGGTACAGCCTGCAGTGGACCGGTCAGTACGAGTTCCTCGCGGAGATGGAGGCCCGGCTCCGCTACGTCATACCGCTCACTCTGGTACTCGTCGTGGCCCTGCTCTATCTCTCCATGCGCGGCTGGCCGCAGACGTTCCTGGTCCTGTCCAGTCTGCCTTTTGCCGAGGCCGGCAGCGTGTGGCTGCTGGCGTTCATGGACTACAACCTCTCCACGGCGGTCTGGGTCGGGCTCATCGCGGTCGCGGGGGTTGCGGCGGAAACGGGCATCGTGATGGTGGTCTACCTCGACGAAGCGTTCCGACGGTACATGCGCGAGGGCCGCATCCAGAAACCCGAGGACGTGGATGCCGCCGTCGTGGAGGGTGCGGCTGCCCGCGTTCGCCCGCTGGTCATGACGGTCGCGACGACGGTGCTCGGTCTGCTGCCGCTGCTCTGGGAAGCCGGCGTTGGGGCCGACGTGTCGGCGAGAACGGCGGCGCCCGTGGTCGGCGGCCTCTGGTCGTGCATGCTGCTGACCCTGCTCGTGCTCCCCGCGGCGTACGCCATGTGGCGCCGGCACCAGGTGCGTGTCGGGATGGCACCGTCGCCGCTTACGCCCGCCGATCCAGCGGCGCCTCCAGCAGCGTTGCCGGTCGCGCCTGCAACGACTCCAGGCACCGCGTGAATCACTCCGGCCTTTCCTCCACGGAGGCGCAGCGGCGACTGGCCGAGTCAGGCCCGAACGAAATCCGTCGCGAGAAGAAATCCACTCCTTTCACTCTGCTGGCCCGCCAGTTTGCGAGTCCCGTCATCTGGCTCCTGCTCGGCGCCAGCGTCCTGTCCGCGGCCCTCGGCGAATGGATCGATGCGACCGCGATCGGCGTGATTGTGATCGTCAACGCGGGGATTGGGTTCTTCCAGGAATATCGAGCGGAACGCGCGGTCATGGCGCTGCGCTCGATGACGGCGCCGCGCGCGCGGGTCATGCGGGACGGCCACAGCGCGATGGTACCCGCCAACACCGTCGTTCCAGGCGATCTACTCGTGCTCGAAGCGGGCGACGTCGCCGCGGCCGACGCGCGTCTCCGCACCGCCCACGCCCTGACGACGAATGAGGCGCCCTTGACTGGTGAAAGCACCCCGGTCGAGAAGACGACGGTGCCGACGACGCCGGACACGCCGCTCGCCGAACGTCATGACTTCGTGTTCATGGGCACGTCCGTCGCGACCGGCACCGGCGTCGCCGAGGTCGTCGCGACCGGTATGCAGACCGAACTCGGCAGAATTGCGCATCTGCTGGAGACCGCGGAAGAGAGCGTGACTCCGCTGCAGCGGCGCCTTGCGCAAGTCAGTCAGACTCTGCTGTACATCTGCGGTGGAATCGTGGCCTTGGTCGCGTTGGCGGGGCTGTTGCGCGGATGGCCGCTCATGCAGGTGTTCATGGCCGCCGTCTCGCTTGCCATCGCGGCCGTGCCCGAAGGGTTGCCTGCGGTCGTGACGATCGCACTCGCTGTCGGCGTGCAGCGCATGGCGGCGCGCCATGTCCTCGTC
>JANNJO010000335.1:0-3516 GCA_031395755.1 Acidobacteriota bacterium | reverse complement strand
GGATGCTCGCCGATCGCCGCTCGTCCAACCTTGCGACCAATTTCGCCGGACAGTGGCTGCGCCTGCGGAATCTCGAGGCGGTCAACCCGAGCGCGGAGCAGTTCCCGGACTTCGACGACAACCTGCGGCAGGCGTTCCGGCAGGAAACGGAGCTTCTCGTCGACAGCGTGATACGCGAGAACCGGAGCGTGCTCGATCTGCTGAGCGCGAACTACACGTTCCTCAACGAGCGCCTCGCCAGGCATTACGGCATCCCGAATGTCTACGGCAGCCGCTTCCGCCGCGTCACGTTCGGCGAAGACGGCGCGCGCGGGGGACTGCTTCGGCAGGGCAGCATCCTGATGGTGACGTCCTATCCAACGCGCACATCGCCGGTGATACGCGGCAAGTGGATCCTCGACAACGTGCTCGGCGTCCCCCCGCCTCCGCCGCCGGCAAACGTGCCGGCGCTGGAAGACGCGAAGACCGCCCGACGAGGGATGACCATACGCGAGCGCCTGGCCGAGCATCGCAAAAATCCCGTCTGCGCCGGGTGTCATCGGCTGACGGATCCGGTCGGCTTCGCGCTCGAGAACTACGACGCGGTCGGGCGCTGGCGAACCATGGACGCAGGCTCGCCCATCG
Organism: Acidobacteriota bacterium; assembly: GCA_031395755.1. Lineage (GTDB taxonomy): Bacteria > Acidobacteriota > Vicinamibacteria > Vicinamibacterales > JAMQPK01 > JAMQPK01. The sequence goes on along the minus strand of JANNJO010000335.1, from coordinate 2,892 downwards.
ACGCCTCGGGCACGTTATTCAACGGTACCGCGTTCCGGGGTGTGGCCGGCCTGCAGAAGGCCCTGCTCGATCACCCGGACCTCTTCGTCACGACTCTCTCCGAAAAGCTTCTGACGTTCGCAACGGGCCGCGGCGTCGAGTACTACGACGCACCGGCTATTCGCAAGGTCGTCCGTGAGGCCCGCGCCCAGGATTACCGCTTCTCGTCGCTCGTCATGGGAATCGTCAACAGCCAGCCGTTCCGGATGAGGAAAGCATCATGATGATTTTGAAGAGGGCGCTGCCGCGCCGGTTGTTTCTGCGGGGGATGGGCGCGACGGTGGCGCTGCCTTTGCTCGATGCGATGGTGCCCTCGCTGACCGCGCAAAGCCGGACTCCGGCCAGCCCGGTGCGCCGCCTGGGTTTCGTCTACGTGCCGATGGGGTCCGATCTCCCCAGGTGGACGCCTCCGGGAGAGGGTGGCGCGCTGACGGAGTTGTCCTCCACGCTCAGCCCGCTGGCGCCGGTCATGAAACACGTCACGGTCGTCAGCAACCTGGAGCTGAAGAACGCCTATCCAGGAACACATGCGACCTCGAATGCCGCCTTCCTGAGCGCGGCCAAGGCGAAGTGGACCGAGAGCAGCGACTACTACCTGGGTACGACGGTTGATCAGATTGCCGCCAAACAGATGGGCCAGGAGACCCAGCTGCCCTCGCTGGAACTGGCGATGGATCTCATGGACATGGTGGGTCAGTGCGACAACGGCTTCGCCTGCGTGTACCAGAACAATCTGTCGTGGTCTTCGCCGACAACGCCGCTGCCGGCCGAAGCTCACCCGCGCGTCGTGTTCGAGCGTCTTTTCGGCGAAGGAGGCAGCCCTGCGGCGCGGCGCGCGGCTCTGGGCCGAAGGGCCAGCCTGCTCGACTGGGTGCGCGAGGACATCGCTCGTCTGCAGAAGCAGCTCGGTGCGGCCGATCGCACGAAGGTCAGCCAGTATCTCGATACCGTCCGCGAGGTGGAGCGCCGCATTCAGAAAGCCGAGGCGCAGACGGTGGACAATCCGTTGCCCGACCTTGACCGTCCGGTCGGCGTTCCCGCTGATTACGCCGACCACGCGAAGTTGATGTTCGACTTGCAGGTGCTGGCGCTACAGGGTGACATCACCAGAGTCATCACGTTCCAGCTCGCCCGCGAAACGAGCAACCGTACGTATCCCGAGATCGGGGTGGCGGACGCTCATCACCCGCTGACGCACAACGGAGGCGATCCCGAAAAACTCGCCAAGGTCGCCAAGATCAATCAGTTCCACGTGTCGCTGTTCGCGTACTTCCTCGAGCGGCTGGCCTCGGTGTCCGATGGCGACGGCACGCTTCTCGACCATTCGCTCATGTTGTACGGAAGCGGCATGGGCAATCCCAACATCCACGACCATGTGAACCTGCCGATCATCGTCGCAGGCGGCGGCGCGGGCAAGGCTCGCGGAGGACGCCACATCAAGTATGCGGAACCGACGCCGATGGCGAATCTGCACCTGACGCTGCTCGACGCCGTTGGGGTGCGTCTCGATTCGTTCGCCGACAGCACCGGCAAGATAGATACGTTGTTCAATCCGGTTGCCCTGGCAGGCTGAGGAGAGCAGATGACGCGTTACAAGGTTGTCGGTGTCTGGCTGATCGTCGCGCTGCTCGGCGCGCCTGCGCTGCTTGCGGGCGCCGTCGATGCGCCCCTTGCCACTGCGGTGCAGCGGATGGATCGCGCGTCCATTCGCCATCTGCTCGAAAAGCGGGTCGACGTGAACACCGCCCAGGCGGATGGGACAACGGCCTTGCACTGGGCGGCGTACAACGACGATCTGGACCTGGTGAATCGGCTGCTTGGGGCCGGCGCGAACGCCCTCGCGGCCAACCGGTACGGCGTGACGCCGCTGTCACTGGCCTGCACCAACGGAAACGCCGCAATGGTCGAGCGGTTCCTTGCGGCGGGCGCGGACGCCAACGCGATGCTACCCGGCGGCGAAAGCATGTTGATGACCGCGGCACGCACCGGCAAAGTCGGCGCTGTTCGGGCGTTGCTCGCGCGGGGCGCGGACGTGCACGCCAAAGAAAGCCGGCGCGGACAGACGGCGTTGATGTGGGCTTCGGCCGAAGGCCACGTCGAGGTGCTGGAGGCGCTCATCAAGGCTGGGGCTGATTTCCGGACGCCCCTGGGGTCGGGCTTCACGGCGCTGCTGTTCGCCGTGCGGGATGGACGCATCGGCGCCGCCAAAGCGCTGCTGAAAGCAGGCGCAGACGTCAACGAGGCCGTCGAGGTTCGAGCAACTCCTCGGCTGCCGTCTGAGGTACGCCCACTCCGTACCGGCACGACGCCGCTGCACCTGGCGGTCACCAACGCGCACTTCGAGCTGGCCGCGGAGCTGTTGGATGCCGGCGCCGACCCGAACTCCGACCTGATGGGCTATACCGTCCTGCATTCGCTGGTGAAGGTTCGCAACCCGGGGATCGGCGATAACGATCCCGGTCCCGACGGCTCAGGCAACATGGCCAGCCTCGAGTTCATCAAGCGGGTGGTGGCCAAGGGCGCGAACGTCAATGCCCGGATGACGAAGCGGGCCAACCTGACCAACACACGTTTCCACGAGCTCGGGGCCACGCCGTTTCTGCTGGCAGCGGTCACAGCTGATGCCGCGATGATGAAGACGCTGGCCGCGCTCGGCGCGGACCCGCTGCTGACGAACAACGAACGCAGCACGGCGCTGATGGCGGCGGCCGGGCTGGGAACACGGTCGCCGGGCGAAGACGCGGGCACAGAGGAAGAAGTGCTGGAAGCGTTGCAGCTGGCCCTGGATCTCGGCGCCGACGTCAATGCGGTGGACGATCATGGTGAAACGGCGATGCACGGCGCCGCATACAA
>JANNJO010000320.1:0-2049 GCA_031395755.1 Acidobacteriota bacterium | reverse complement strand
CCTGTTAACGTCCAGCCCGTGCTGGTGTAGTCCCGCGTCGCCACGATAGACTCAACCGAGCGTGACTCGCGAACCCAGGGCATCGTTGAGCGATACCGGCAGCGTGGCGGGCCTCTATCTCGCCACGACACGGCAGCTTCGCTTCAATATCTTCGGTGGGCCCGGAAGCGCGTTCTGGGAAGTCGCGACCGAGTTCTATCTGCTCTCGCACGACAGCCGGGTGTTCCGCGGCCGCGACCTTCCGAACGCACCTGGGGGCGACATCGGTCGCTTCGATTACGACGCGGCGCGAGGCGAAGCGCCCGGCAACTACGGGACCTATACCGTGGGCGGGCCAGAGGTGGTCATGCAGTTCGGCGACCCGCCTCACGAGACGATCACCGCCACCCGCCCTGAACCAGACGTGCTCGAGATCCGTGGAACCAGATTCAAACGCAGCGTGCGCGAGCGATCGGCAACTTGATCCCGGCCGGCACCGAACGCTGGACTGATGCGCCGGTTGCGGACATCGTCCAGTGTGCTGAGCCAATACCTTCAACAACGATTCAGGACTGCAACACGAGGTCACATGGACCGCATTGGAATCAGATCGTCCGTTTTCTGCTGTCTCCTGGCAGCCGCGGTGCTGTATGGCACTTCTGGCCCCGCAGCACAGCAGGGAGACCGCCGCTATATCTACGCCGCCGTCCCAGGTGTCGGCAGCGAAGTCGAGCACGGCGGTGTTGGTGTGCTGGTCTTTGACGTCGATGACGGCCACAGGTTCGTCAAGCGCATTCCGACGTGGCCAGCCCCGCGAGGACACCGAGACGAGAACATCAAGGGCATCGCCGCGAGCGCGAAGACCGGGATGCTCTATGTCAGTACGATCCACCGGCTGGCGGCGATCGATCTCGTCACCGAGAAAATCGTCTGGCAGAAGGGGTTCGATGCTGACTGCTGCGATCGAATGGCGATCTCTCCGGATGGCAGGCTGATTTACACACCCGCCTTCGAAGAACCCAAATGGTACGTCGTCGATGCGCTGACGGGCAATGTCGTTTCTACGATAGCCGTGCCAGGCCGCGCGCACAACACAATCTATTCGCCGACTGGCGACAGGGTCTATCTGTCGGCGCTGGGATCGCCGATCCTTTCGGTAGCCGATCCAAAGACCCACACGATAGTCAGGACGATCGGGCCGTTCAGTGCCGCCATCAGGCCCTTTACCATCAACGGCAGGGAAACGCGCGTTTACGTGAATACGAACAATCTGCTGGGATTCGAGATTGGCGATCTCCAGACAGGTAAAGTGCTTCAGAAAGTTGTCGTCGAGGGCTTCAAGATGGGTCCGGTCGCGCACCATGGATGTCCGAGCCACGGCATCGCCCTGACCCATGATGAATCGGAGCTCTGGATCGCGGATGGCGCCAACAGCCATCTCCATATCTTCGATCTCACAGGCCCTGCGCCCAGGCAGAAGGCCAGCATCAAGGTCCGCGATCAGCCGGGTTGGATTACCTTCAGCCTCGACGGTAAGCGGGTGTATCCGTCCACCGGCGAAGTCATCGATGTGGCCACCAAACAGATTGTGACGACACTGGAGGACGAAGAAAGACGACACGTCCAGAGTGAAAAGCTGCTGGAGGTTCACTTTCGAGGCGGGAAGCCCGTTCAGGCCGGCGACCAGTTCGCCATCGGCATGCAGCGCTGAACATTGGCGAAGTTGGGCCTGGGGAGCCAATCTCACGGGTAATCAAGTTTTAGATCCTTCGCCATCTCAACGAGCGTCGTGATGGTGCGCCAGTTTCGCGCCGTCGCGTCCACGCCGAGGAGCTTCTCGACGCGCGCGGCCAGTCTGGATTTTCCGAACCCATCGGGCGTGTGGAGGTAAAAGACCCCGCCCTTCAGCTCGAAGCGCTCGCTTTCTGCTTTGAGCGCCTCAAACAGTCTCCAGTCAGGTTTCTTTGGCCCTTCTGCGAGGAAAAAGAGATGCAGGCTTTTCGGATCGTCGCGCGCCTCCGGAAACGGATTGGCCGCCGCCGCGCGCTCGAGCTCCCTGAGTGACAACAC
>JANNJO010000220.1:0-9540 GCA_031395755.1 Acidobacteriota bacterium | reverse complement strand
GCCGGTGTCGGTCTTCAGCAGCGCCTCGCGATCCTGCTGAAACCTGGTGATCTCCGCCTGATACGGATCGTCCGGCAGGGCGGCTTTCGGCGCGTCGGCCGGCGCCGCCGCGGGCGGCGTGCCGGCCTGGCGGCACGCGGTGGTCAGCGTAAGAACGAGCGCAGCGCAGGTGATAAGGAATTTCATACGGGGCCCTTCAGCGCTATACTGCCCGGAATTCCCAGGTCTGACAAGGAGGTCGAGATGGATCGAGCAGTTTCGCGGCGCGCGTTTCTTGCGGGCGTGGCCAGTGCGGTGGCAGCCTCACGGCTGGCACACGCGCAGGAAATCCCGACGATCACCAAGCGGGTCGAAAAACTGTACAGAGTCGTGGGGTCCAAGGAGCCGAACGATCTACAGTTCGTGCCCGAGGGACTCTGGGTGCTCGACCAGGTCGATCAGCCGACCAACAAGGCGTATCTCGTGAAGCCCGAAGACGGCACGATTCTCAGAGAGATTCAGACCGAGGCGCTGCACGCCAGCGGCATCACCTACGGCAACGGCGCCCTGTGGATTGGATCGACGAAGGGCAAGAACGCCCAGGACCCGCCGAAAACGATGAAGGTCGATCCGCGGACAGGCAAGACCCTGAAGTCCTGGATCACGCCGGGCTCCGGCCTTTACGGGCGGATGACCGTCGAGCGGGGCGATACGCCGTCAGGCGCGCACGGCCTGAAGTGGGTCGACGGCAAGTACTGGATGGCCGTGCCCGCCGCCAACAAGATTTTTCTGATGGAGCCTGAGACCGGCCAGATTGTACGCAGCATCCCCGGCCCAGGCAGCACGCCGCGCACGCACGGCATGGCCATCGACAAGGGCCTGCTGTGGGTGATCAACTCGGACGATCGCGCGATCTTCAAGCTCGATCCGAAGGACGGTTCGGTCGTGTCGAAGATTCAGCTCAGCAAGGAAGATCCTGCCCCGCACGGCCTCGACATCGACAGGAACGGGGTTCTTTGGTACTGCGATGCGGCAACCGGCTGGATTTGCAAGCTCGTCTAATTCAAACAGGAGAATAGGAGTTTAGGAGAATTCTGTTTTGAAGAACATTCCTCCTACTCTCCTGCCCTCCTGTTAAGACCTTCATTTAGGAAACGGTTTCAGCGCGGGGGCGCCGGGAGGCACCGGCGTCCGCGCCGTGTTCAGGACCATCGACTGAAACGTGTAGTACGCGACCACGCCTACCATCTCGATCGTTCCCTGCTCGCCGAAGCGCCCGACGGCGCGCGCATACGTCGGATCGCTCACGCTGTGGTTCCGCAGCAACTCGGTGCAGAAGTCATAGATGAGCTCTTCATCGGCCGCCATGGATGTCGGCCTCCGGCCGTCGGCAACCGCGTCGGCAATGTCGCGGCCGAGCCCTTCTTTGAGCGCAATGGGATAGTGCACGTACCATTCATACTGCTGCGTGAAATAGCGCGCCGTGATGAGGATGATGAACTCGTTGAGCCTGGTCGGAAACACCGTGCGGTACCGCAGGTAGTCGCCCATCGCCATCGCGCGCAGCATGACCTCGGGGCTGCGGAACAACGGCACGAACGGCCCGAAGGGGTCCTGTTTTCTGTTGGCGCGAAACACCTCGGCGGCTTTCCGCTGCTCGGGCGTCTGCTTCTCCGCCGGAATCGGCGGCATCCGATCCTGGGCCATGAGCGGCATCGTAACAGCAAAGCAAAGCCCCCCAGCTACTACTGCACGAGTGAACCACTTCACGTCACACCACCCCTCAAACGATTCACCAGAGACAAGAAGATCATGACGCGTGGCTCCAGGCGACGTACAGAAACTTCATCACGACCGGTCCCGGAAGCCCCAGTAACGTGGCGGGATTCTGTTTGGTCATCCGATCGAGTTCCTGATCGGTGAAGCCTTTCTTTCGAAGCGCGTCGATGAAGGCGGCGTAGCCCTCAGCGGGCAGGGGATTGCCGCCTTGTCCGAGATCGGACGAGAGAATCGCGTGTTCGACGCCGACGCTCCGGATCTCGCCGGCGATGCGATCGATCCTCGCCTGGGCGTTCGGCGTGGCCAGCGTGCCGCCGGTGAACTCGATGAACGCGCCGAGCCGGCCGGCCTGCTGCGCCTGTTCCACACTGAGGGAGGTCGGCGGCCACATACCGTGGGTGGCCACCATCCCGCGCACGCCGAGCCTGCGTCCTTCCTCGAACATCAGCAGCGCTTCCTGCGCCGAGACGTGGCCGCTCGCCAGCACGAGCTTGTGTTTGGCGATGGCCGCGATGACGGCATTCGTTTCCTGCAGCAGCGCGCCGTTCTGCGACACGCGCACGAAGGGCCTGTTCGACTTGCTCACGCGAGCCTGGTTCTCGGAATCGAAGGTCGACATCCAGACCATGCGGCCCCAGCCGCCGTTGGCCTGCGCCATGTGCTCAACCGCATGGGGGTTCATGCCGCCGACCGGAAGATTGAGATCGATGCCGCCAAACACCTCGATGCCCGGCGTCGCTTTGCGCGCCAGCATCGCTAGGCCGGCGGTCGGATCGAAGTGGCTCTTCAGCACGATCGCACGCATCCCGTGCTCTCTCGCAAAGCGCGCGGCCTCCAGTCCGTCGAGCGATCGCGGAACCTTGTCGGGATCGGAATGCACGTGGATGTCGATGGCGCCGCGCAGATCGCGCGCGACGTTTGCTGCAGCGGGCACTGCGGTCTGCGGCATCGCCTGCCGCGCGGCGAGCGTGACGACACACAGTGCGGCCAGCATTGCGGCGGTTGTGAGTTTCATGCGGTGCGAAATGCTAACACACGCTAGACAACAGCAATAACCCTCGCCGGGCCTCCGGTGCCGCCGTCGTGCTTCATCGCGCCGATGAAGACGGTCGCGCCGGCGGGAGGGACGCGGCCGAGATTCGCCATCAGCTCCACGCCGTACTTTCCCGCGCCGAGAATGGCGAGGTGGGCGACGAACTTCACCGCGATGACGGCGTCGAGGCTGTGGGTATCGACGCCGACGCCGGCGATGTCGCGCTGCCCGACAAGAAAACGGGCAGCCTCCTCGCTGAATCCTGGCGTGTGCATCACGCCCTTCGCATCCCGGTTCACAAATCTGTCGGTACTGTTCGCGCGTGCATCCCAGCCGGCATCCATCGCCACCAGCGCGCCCGCAGGCAGTCGGCCGTGACGCTTCTCCCACGCCAGCAGATCGTCCACCGACACCAGCGCATCGGGGTTCTTCGCGGCGCGGTCTGCGATGGCCATCACCGCCAACGGGGCGATGAGGTGCGCGGCCGGAATCCGATCGCCGGAGAGCCCGCCGGCGACGAAATGAGACGGCGCGTCGAAATGGGTCCCGGTGTGTTCGTCGAAGGTGACTTCGTTCGCGGCAAACCCGTCGCGTACGACGCTGAAGCGCTGCCGGATTTGCACGGGTTTGTATGACGGATACACAGGCAGCCTCGCCGAAAACGGATGCGTGAGATCGAACACGCTGCGGAAGCCTTTCGGCATGCGCACCGGTTGCGGCTGTGCCGACACCGGCGGGACGGCTGCCGCACACCCGGCGACCGCACCGATGAACCCGCGCCGCGACAGCTCACGCCTGACGGTCTCGATCACCACCGGCGCGCACATTGTGGACTCCTTCCCTCTGTTCAGTTAAGAGCGGCACGACGTTGATCTCAGCCAGGGACCCTGAAACCGGCGATGCGCGTCTTATGAACGGAGCACGTTTATGGATTCTTTTCGACAATTCATCTGTGGCATTCGCGGTCATGAAGACTACCTGCACTTCGAGGCCAACAGGGTGTATCTGCAGTGTGTCGCGTGCGGGTACGAGTCACCCGGATGGACCGTCGAGCCGCGATCGTCGATCGTCCCACGTCGATCGTCCACGGTCGATCGTTCAGCATCAGGTCGGGGGTTGTCCACCGGGGACCGAGGCCCATCGACCATGGACCATGCCGCCTGATGGTTATCGCGCGGGCTCCAGATCGACGGAAATCACCACCGCCTCCTTGAGCGTGTTGGTCACGAGGCATCCTCGCTCGGCCATCAGCACGAGCTTCCGCATCGCATCCGCGTCGCTGTATTTCGCCGACACCCGTATGGTCATCGATTCGAACCGCTCGGGGACACCGCCGATGGCCCCGGTGACCGACACGCGCACATCAGAGACATCTGCCTCTCGCGTTCTGATGGCCGCCAGCAGCGTGCTCAGGAAACAGCCGCCCAGCGAGATCAGCAGATACTCTCCGCCCAGGGGACCGCGATCTTCCCCGCCCTTCTCCGTGGGGCGATCGACGAGCACCGTGTGCGAACGCGCCTGCGCCTTGCCCGTGGACAGACCGACCTGCGCAACTTCTACGGATACGGTTTTTGGCATGTTCTCCGACCATGGACGATCGTCAGTCGTCAGTCTACAGTCTACAGTCTACGGGAACGCGGCCGGCGGCACACGCCGCTTCGTGGCCTGCTCGAACGCGTAGGCGAGCGCGATCAGTCGCGGCTCGCTGCAGGCAGTGCCCGTGAAACGTACACCCAGAGGCGCCGGCCGCGCCGCGAACCCGTCGGGGAACGGCGGAACTGGCGCGTTCGGGACAAACCCGAACGGGACGATCACGGTCGGATAGCCGGCCTTGGCGGCATTCGCGACGCCGCCTCCGGGGAGAAACATCAGCGCGTCCAGACGCTCGCGCTTCAGCACGGCATCGATACCCTCGGCACCGCTCACGCGGACGTCCTTCTCACGGTCCGCGAGGTATCGCGCGCGGTCACCTTCGAGATCCATTTCATCCGAGATGTCGAGCCGCGCCTGGCCATACTTGATCGAGCCGGCGGCCTGGTGCGCGAGATTCCACTGTCGCAGTTCGGTCAGCGTTTTCACCGGCGCCGATGAGCCGAGCGAGGCAAGCCACGCATTGAAGTCGCGCTTCATCCCGTACTTGGAAGCAACGGAACAACCGGCGTCCTTTCCTTTTGCCGTGTCTGCACTCGAGCATGCGGGCGGCGGCTGAGAAGGAAGACTCGCCGGATCGACGACAACGGCGCCCTGCCGTTTCAAGACCTCGATGGCTTCATCCAACAGCGCCGCTTCAGCCGCATCAACGGGGTACCCGCGAGGAATGCCGATTCGTGCGCCGGCCAGCGCGCGAGGATTGAGGAAACGAGTGTAATCCCGGCCGGGCACGCTGGCGCAGGCTTTCGTCGCCGCATCGTTCAGATCGGGCGCGGCGCCTTCGAGCGCACCCAGAAGAATCGCCGCGTCGGCCACCGTCCTCGCCATCGGCCCGGCCGTGTCCTGATCGGCGGTGATCGGAATCACGCCATAGCGGCTGATGCGGCCAACGGTCGGTTTCACCGCCGCCAGCATCGTCTGGTTTGCGGGCGTCAGTATCGAGCCCGTCGTCTCCGTGCCGACACTCGCGGCCCAGAAACTCACGGCTGTCCCCACGCCCGAACTGGATCCGCTCGGATTCAATGCTGGGCGGCCGTCATTGGTGCCGGGCCGCGGGTCGCGGCGGGGATCGTAGGGATTGAAGCCGTACCCGGCAAGCGCGTTGTAGTTGCCCGGCATGCCCGAAGCCACCCAGTTCGCGAGCTCTGTCATGTTGGTCTTCGCGATGATGACCGCGCCGGCCTCGCGAAGGTTCTTCGTGATCGTCGCCTCGTATGCCGGCACGAACCCTTCGAAGGCGAGCGCACCGCCGGTGGTCGGCATGTCGGTGGTGTGGATGTTGTCCTTCAATGCGATGGGGATTCCGTGCAGCGGCCCGCGAATCGTTCCCCGCGCGCGTTCGCGATCGCGCTCGTCGGCTTCCTGCAGCGCGCGCGGGTTGAGGCTGATGATCGCGTTCAGGTCGCCTTCGTACTTCGCGATTCGGTCCAGGCATTGCTGGACGATCGCGCGAGAGGTCGTGCGGCGCTGCTGCATGGCCGACTGCATGTCGGCGATGGTGGCCTCCACGACGGTGAACGTGGGCTGTCGCGCCGGAATCGCCGCTTGCAGGCAGAGAAACAGAAAGGACAAACGAAGAACGAAAAGGGAATAGCGAAACGACAATCTCATTCGTGGCATAACGCTCTATTCGATCTTCCTTTTTCGTTCTTCCTTACGGCCTAATTCGCCTGGCAGTTATCGAGTAACACTGCCTCCCGGAACCATGCGACCAGAAATCGTCGCGGGCCTCCGACTCGCGTGTGAAGGTGGCGCACACCTCATACCGGTCCGGCGGCTGCACGCTGTATTCGTAGGGCCCCCCGCGTTCAGGATCCCGGGAATAGATAGTAGTGCCCGCCTCTTTTGCGAGCTCCTGGAGAGATGCGGGGAGAGTGTTGTTCCGCGTCCAGTACAGATCGATGGCCAACCGGAGCTGCCGCAGGTCGTTCTCCCGTCGCTCATCGAGCCGCCGCGCCCGTTGGTCCGCCGGCGGGCCGACCAGGTAGAAACCGCCGCCAAGAGCGCCGAGCACCACCAGCACCGCGACGACCACGACGACCTTTCTCATTCTTCGCGCCTGATGTCTGACAGGTAGTACCAGAACACCGCGCCGGCGATGAACGCCACCACCAGCACCTTCAACACAAATCGCGTCGTGAGTTCCCCGCCGAGTAGGCTGTAGATGAGGCTGATGACATCCCCGATCAGCGCGCCAGCGGCGACGAACAGTGTCAGGTAGGTCAACCACCGCCGGACCTTTGAGTGCCGTTTGTTCGGATCGGCGGCGATGTCGCGCCCCACCAGCCATGACAGATAAGCAAAGACGGGGAACGCGACGATGAGCGACGAGATGGCCCACCGCATCGACAGGCGCGTGGAGGCGCCTGTCCGATAATCGGCCGCATCCGGGTACGCAGTGTTGATGATGTCGAACAGCAGGCTGCCGAGGTGATACGCGCTCGCGTACAACGTGGAAAACAGCACGAGGTACATGAACGCGTCGCGGGCGTCCAGATAGGGACGCGGCCGCGGAACGGGAATAGGAAACTCCGTGTCGGCAAAGCCCCTGAGCGCGCTCCGCGTCTGATCGATCGTCCAGCCCGCCTCTCGCAGCGCGCCTTCGATCTGCCCGCGCGGGAGTCCTCGCCCGAGCGCCGACTTGACGAAATCCACCAGCTCGTCAGGAATGGTCGACATAGTGCGCGAGCCCTTTCGTCACCGCCGCGACCCACTCCGGCGCGTCATTCAGCGCGGAAATCGGGCGAGGCGCCGCGGGGTCGGGAACCGTCGGCAGCAGCTCGGCCTCGTACCACGCGACGTCGTGCCAGGCGCCGAGCTTGTAACCCACGTCACGATACACGCCCACCGCCGTGAATCCAAAGGCTTCGTGCAGCCCGACGCTCGCCGCGTTGGGCAGCGTGATCCCGGCGGTCGCCCTGAAGTATCCGAGATGCCGAAGCAGCTCGAAGAGCGTGGTGTACAGCGCGCGCCCGGCGCCGCGACGCCGATGAGCGCTGCTCACATAGATGGCGGTGCTGACCGTCCATCGATAGGCCGCACGCTCGTGATGCGGCGCCGCGTACGCGTATCCGAGCACCGCGCCTCCCTCCTCGAGCACCAGCCAGGGACGCTCGGCGGCGACGCCGGTGATGCGCGTGGCCATCTCCTCGGCCGACGGCGCCACCATCTCGAACGACACGGCCGTTTGTTCGCAGTACGGGGCGTAGATGGCCGCAATCCCGGCGGCATCGGCGACCGACGCGAGTCGAATTATCGCCATACTTTTCACTTTCTACTTTCCACTTTCTCCTTTCCCCGCGCGTCCTTCGTACATGTACGCCGCAAATCTCGGTCCTTGGACGTACCCCACGTGCAGGCTGGTCATCGTGAGCCCTGCCTCGCGGATCAGATCATCGATCCTCCGATTGAGATGGCAGCCGCCCGCCACGTGCCGCCAGATCGGCGTGAGGCGATTCTGCCACGTCCGCACGCCGGCATCAGGCGCGAGCCCATGTTCGACGAAGATAAACGCGCCTCCAGGTTTGAGCACGCGCCGCAGTTCGCGAAGCGCGGAAACGGGATCCTCGATCGAGCACAGAGACCACGTCGCCACGGCCGTGTCGACGCTTCCTTCGCTCAAAGGAATCCGTTCCGCTGACTGCTGCAGGAACTCCACCGGAAACGGCAGATCCACGGTCGTCGGCCTCGCCATCGCGATCAGCTCGGCCGATGGATCGACGCCGTACAGCTTGGTGACCGCGGCGGTGTAGAACGGAAGGTTCAGTCCCGAGCCGATGCCAACTTCCAGGACGACGCCTCGCGCCGCCGGAACGTGGGCCGCTCGCAGACGCGTGACCTCGTCGCGCATCATCGCGAAATTGATGAGCCGAGGGAGGACGTAGTGGGAATACAGACCCATGGGAACGCCAACTGTCCGTATGAAATCCAAAATTCCGTTACCGGTAAACCTTTCCAGAAAACGCGAGTTTAGTTTGACTTACAATTGCGACGCGCTAAAATTCCCCCACAATCTTTTCAAGAACGCTCGGTTAATAAAAGGCTCGAGCTCGACTTACGGAGGTAGGGTTATGAAGCAGAGACTCGGTCTGGGGATCCTGCTGGGTGCGGCCATGCTGTTCCTGGTGCCGGCAGTGTCTTCGGCTCAGAGCGCGATCGTCGGCCTCCTCACAGACGATTCCGGGGGTGTGCTCCCGGGCGTGACTGTTGAGGTATCGAGCCCGGTGATGATCGAAGGCTCCAAACAAGCAGTGACAGACGCCCAGGGACGATACCGCTTCGTTGAAATGCGGCCCGGAGCCTACAAGCTTTCGTTCTCGCTGACCGGTTTCGGCACAGTGGTTCGCGAAGGCGTCGAGGTGCCGTCGAACTTCACGGCAACCGTGAACGCCGAATTGAAGGTCGGCGCCCTCGAGGAGACGATCAACGTCTCGGGAACCACCCCGCAGGTCGACGTACAGCAGGCGACGCGCACGACGGTGATCGCGCGTGATGTCATCGACTCCCTGCCGATTTCGCGCAATGTCATGGGGCTCGCCGTGATTGTCCCGGGCGTGCGTCCCGGAACGCCCGATATGGGCGGCCTGCGGACGACGGAGCAGGTGGGCTTGCGCGCCCGCGGGCTCGGCGGCCTGGACGGCGACCAGCTCGTCGAAGGCATGTCGATTCAGAGCTACGAGGGGACGTCGTTGAGCTTCCTGGATGACACCCTGCAGGCGGAGATGACGGTCAGCACGGCCGCCATTCCGGCGGACACCGGCGGCGGCGGCATCCGCTTGAACAGCATTCTGAAGGACGGCGGCAACAACTTCAGCGGTTCAGCCTTCATGGGCGGAACCAAGGGGACGTGGGTTACGAATAACATCGATGACCGGTTGCGCGCGCGCAGTTTGAGCGTCGCGAACGGAATCGATCACCTCGAGGCGTTCACCGGGTCGCTTGGGGGACCCATCTTGAGAGACAAACTGTGGTGGATACTCTCGGCCCGGCATCAGTCGACCGAGACGACCATCGCGAACGTGCCGAAGTACGTGACCGCCGCTAACGGCGAGGTGTTCAAAGCCACCAACGATCTGTACGTGCGCAGCCTGACGACGCGC